>JAESRB010000100.1 GCA_016764855.1 Emcibacter sp. | reverse complement strand
AGGTCTATACTCAGAAAATCGAAAGTCAGGGCCATGGCCCTGACATAAGGAAAGTCGCGGCATAACATTAAACAACATAACAAAGCTTAACAAAGCCGCAAATCTGTCCAACAAAGTAGGACCACCTCTGAAGAATAAGAACTTCCAGATTTGATTTCTTAATGTGAATATCTAAAAATTTTATCATATTACTCTTTTATCTCGAATTGATCTTTATTTATAAATGCGCTATATGAGTTGATAGTACAACTAATAGATAAAACCAGGCCTAGATAATGAGGAGTAGAATTAGTGAATAGCCGGAGTAATGATAAGGTTTCCCGTCTCAAAATGCGTTTGACAGCCATCCGGTATGGTGCGCGGGATGTAAATATGTATGACTTTTCTTTGCTGGATGGGGGGGAACTTCCCACTGGTGAGGCTGGCGCGCATATAAGTCTTTTCCTTCCCAATGGGTTGGAACGTCAATATTCTCTAGTTCATGCGGAAAATAGTCCGACAACTTATACCATTGGCGTGAAGCTTGATGCAGAGAGCCGGGGCGGTTCTTTATATATGCATGAGAAATTGAGCGTTGGTACCATATTGGATATCGAGCCGCCCATTAATCACTTTGTGCTTGAGACTGAGGCTGAACATACGGTTTTGGTCGCTGGCGGCATTGGCGTGACACCGTTATATTGCATGATGGAACAATTGGAACGTCTGAATAAAGGTTGGGAAATGCATTATTCTTGCCGCAGTCGTGAGGATGCTCTGTTTTTGTCACAGTTTGAGGGGGATGACCGTGTCCATTTATATTTTGATGATGAGCGTAATGGTGCCTATTTGCCGTTAGGGGATATTGTAAAATCGGCTCCTGAGGGTGCGCATTTCTATTGTTGTGGTCCGGTGCCTATGTTGGGGGCATTTGAAGGTTCTCTGGTGGATCATCCAACGGAAAAAGTTCATGTGGAGTATTTCTCAGCTAAAGACGAGGCCGCTTTGGCAGGGGGGTATAAGATTGAACTTGCGCTGTCGGGGGTCGAGATTGAGGTTGAACCGGGGGTTTCTATCCTTAATACGCTGTTGAAGCATGGGATCGAAGTACCTTTCTCCTGTGCAGAAGGGGCCTGCGGCGCCTGTGAAGTCGATGTTATTGAGGGCGAACCGGATCACCGGGATGTTTATTTGTCGGAAAAGGAAAAGGCGGCGAATGAGAGTATGATGGTTTGTTGCTCAGGTAGTAAAGGGGGCCGTCTGGTTCTTGATATATAAATTGTGTCTGTTGCATTCTAATGTTGTTTTTGCCTCCTGATATTTGCATGGGCAGTCACGGCATTAGAATTTTCATCAAGGTTTTCGGTCTTATTCAGAAATATCCTCAATGTTATCTTTCATGGTTCTCATGACGTTTAAAAATGTTTCCAGATCATCGGCTTTGACGCCTTTTATAAGCCTATTCTCGCGTTTAAGTGCGGCGACTATCACCCTGTTATGAAGGGCGGTTCCAGTATCGTTTAACCACCATACTTTCCGTCTAGGGTCGGCTTTTGACGCTTCAAACTCCAAATAAGAAAGGCCATGGAGGCGTTTTAATGCACGGCTTGTGGAGGCCTTATCGAGGGACAGTATCTGGCATATGCTGGAGGCCGGAATTCGGGGCTCAATGGCCAGCATTGATATGACTCGCCATTCCACAATGCCAATGCCAAAAGTATCAATATAATATTGGGACGAACCGCGTGATAGGGCGTTGTTTAAGACGAATAGATAAAAGGGAATATAAGAGCCGATATTAATAACGGTTTGACCGTCCCGAATTACAGTGGGCTGCGAGATGCGTCCTTCTGGGCATAGAGAGTTTGAAGATGTGCCGTCATTTTCCATAATATATTCAATCTTTTGTAGAGTCTTTTTGTATTTATTTAGGCTCATTCATTTTATCAAAGAGCCCTATCAAGATTGAGTACGGCTCCTCAAGCCGTTATACATTATGAAAGATTCAGCATCAAGAGCCTTTGTCGTCTGGATTTTTTATCTAACCTATAGTTGGTATTCGGGCATATGTACGATGATGCCTTCTATTTCCGGGCAGGCTTTAATTTGACAGGAGAGGCGACTGTTATCGCGGCGGCCTGAGGCTGCGCTTTCCAGCATTTCATCTTCTTCTTCCGAACGGGGCGGCAGAAGGTCAATGAAACGTTCATCGACGTAAACGTGACAAGTCGCGCACATCATGTAACCACCGCATTCGCCAACTATACCGCCAATGCCGTTGGTGGTTGCGACTTTCATCAAACTGTCACCCTCAGCGGCTTCAACTGTCGTTTCTGTAAGGTCAGCAGCAATATATGTAATTTTTACCATTCGTAGGCCTCTGTTTTATTATTTGACTCGGGTTGACATTACAACACATATTAAATATATTCAATGAGTTGATAACACAACACATAATATTGCCTAGATGAAAAATATAGATATGACTTATAAAAATCAGGATATTACATAATGAAAATGATTGAGGGACATGCTGTAATTGATGTGCCGGACAATGTTCCGGTATGGGATATTGATCCGTATAATCCGGAAATATTGGCGAACCCACTGAATTACTATGCGGAACTTCGTGCGAAGGGGCCATTCGCTTATATTCCCAAATATGGGATCCTCGCCTGTGGTCGTCATAAAGAAAACAAAGAGGTGTTTTCTGATTGGGAACGTTTTGTATCTTCGCGTGGCGTGGGCCTGCAAGACTTTAAACTTGGCAAGCCTTGGCGCGACCCGAGTATTGTGCTGGAAGTTGATCCGCCAGAGCATGGGAGAACACGTAAGATACTCATGCGGTTAATGTCGCCAAAAGTAATGAGGACACTTGCCGACGATTTTCAACTGGCGGCCGACCGTCTTATTGATGAATTGCTTGAAAAAGGGACATTCGAAGCCGTTACCGAATTGGCCGAAGTCTATCCGACAACAGTTTTTCCAGATGCAATGGGCTTGCGGGCCTGTGATAAACGGCGGTTAATTGATTATGGCGCAATGGTTTTTAATGCTCTTGGTCCTGATAATGATTTGCGTCGTAAAGCGATGGCTACTGCGCCGGACATTGTACCGTGGATCACAGAGCAATGTCTTCGGGAAAATCTTAAGCCGAATGGTTTTGGTGCTGCAATTTATGCCGCTGTGGATGAGGGCGAAATTACAGAAGAAGAAGCCGGCATGTTGGCGCGGTCCTTATTGTCTGCGGGAGTTGATACAACTGTGACGGGCTTGGGCAGTGCGTTATGGTGCCTTGCGACCAATCCCGATCAATTTGAGTTATTGAAGTCGGATATGCAGTTGTTGCGGCCCGCGTTTGAGGAAGTGTTACGGTATACTTCCCCAGTGCATTCTTTCTGTCGTACGGCTGATATTGATACGGAAGTCAGCAGCATTAAGATTAAGCAAGGTACAAAGATTCTATGTGTACTTGGTGCGGCTAATATGGATGAAGACCAATGGCCGGGGGCGACTAAATTTGATATTAGCCGCAAGCCTGTTGGTCATATGGCCATGGGTGCCGGGGTGCATGGGTGTGTGGGGCAAAATCTGGCCCGGGCCGAAGTGCAAGCGATCTTTACCGCGATTGCCAATAAAGTGGATACCATAAAACTTGCGGGAGAAGCAGTGTGGCGGCCAAATAATGCTGTCCATGCGCTTGATAGCCTTCCCATAACATTTACGCGTAAATAATAAACGAATAGATGGCCTGAGGGTATCTCGAATATCTTTGGACCACCGTAATTATCTCATGTGGGAAATGTGGCGTTTTAAAGAACCGCACCCTTTGATGAGATCAAAAAACCACCAGAAATACCCTCATATTGTCAGGGCAAAGAGGGAATGCAGAGCTTTCGAATTTAACGAGGCGGCTCTGGTCTAAATATAATGCGCCCTAATTACTGAAACTAAAATACGACTGAACTATAATATTTAAATGTAAGAGGAAGCTTTTTATGAAACATAAAATATTTACAAATAAAAGCCGTAAAATAATGGCTATGGGGGGAGATCTCACAGCATTAGTTTATCCTATGGGGGAAGCTTATGCAGCAGAAGAGAAAAAAGGCGCGTTAGAAGAGATCGTTATTACGGCTCAAAAGCGTGAACAAAGCTTGCAGGATGTTTCTACGGCGGTTACAGCCATGACATCCGACCGGCTACAGGATGCCGGCGTTTCTGATATTACGTCACTGCAATTTTATTCCCCCAGTCTTACGATCGGGACCACATTTGGCTATGCTAATCTTTTCATGCGCGGTTTGGGGCTGAACACCGCGTTTGCCAATGTTGACCCTTCTGTTACGCTGTATGTTGACGGAGCTGTGATTTCACAGCCGAGTGCGCAACTATTTTCTTTCTTCGATTTGGAACGGGTGGAAGTTCTTCGGGGACCTCAGGGAACGCTTTATGGACGTAATGCGACGGGCGGCACGATCAATCTGCTTGCCAAGAAACCAACGGACGAACAAGAAGGTTTCTTTCGTGTAACAGGTGGCGATTATAATTTGTTCCAGACAGAGGGGGGCATTGGTGGACCTCTGACAGAACGTTTGTCGGCTCGTTTTGCCTTCCAGACAATCGACCGTAACGGCTACGGCATTAATGAAGTCACGGGGAATGATATTGATGATTCCAATCGGAAAGCCTTCAGGGGGCAATTGCTCTACCGGGCTTCTGATACAGTTGATGTCTTGTTGGCAGCGGAATATGGTGTTGAAAATGATGCCTCTAATGCGTTTCTTTTCAAACGCAAAACATTCCCTGGCAGCACATTACCCCAAGCTATCGCACCGGGTGATGGTGGTTTCGCCGTAGGGGAACGCAACTTTGCTTCTAATATTGATCCTGAAAACGACCGTGAAACATTCTCTATAACAGGGACGGTTGACTGGGAAATCAACGAAAAACTTTCCTTCAAAAATATCATGAATTACAGAAAAACCGATATTGCGAACTATCAGGATCTTGATGCCTCAAGCATCGTGAATAGCTCTATACAGGAATTCACGTTTGATAGTGAGCAATTCTCCGAAGAGATGCAATTTGTCTATACCGATGACAGGTTCCGCGCCATTGCCGGTTTTTATTATTTCAAGGAAGACCTCTTTCATACCAATAAAGTGGATACTTTAAAACTGGGCGGTAGTTTCACATCCGTTGCAGGAGATACTGAAAAACGTGTTGATCTGTCAGGTACAGGGCAGACAAGGTCTTGGGCATTATTCTGGAATGCATCGTTTGATGTAACCGAAAAGATCACGCTGAAAGGTGGCGGTCGCTATACCAAGGACACGCGCAATATCTCCAATGACAATATCATTTGGGTGGCTGGTGGTGCGGTTCGGCTTGATGCGGTCTTTACCGATGAGGAAACTTTTACAGACTATAATAATGAAGTCGGTATCGAGTGGCGCCCTAATGATGATATGATGCTTTATTACACCTTCTCTGAGGGCTTTAAAGCGGGGAGTGGTCAACTTTCCTCGGGTATATTGAATCCGGTAACCGGGGCAAATATCATTGATCCTGAAACAATCATCAACCATGAAGTTGGTCTGAAAAGCATGTGGCTGGAGAGTAGCCTGATGCTGAATTTGGCCGCCTATTATTACAAGGTGGATGGTATCCAACTGGACCGTACTATTCCGGGTGGACCGACGGGCTTTATGAATGTCTTTGAGAATGCAACAACACAGAAAGCCAAGGGTGTGGAGCTTGAAGCAACCTGGGCGGCAACGGATCAATTACGGTTCAGTGCAACTGTGGCTTATCAAGATACTGAATTCGGTAGCTTCACAACTGCGGACCCGACCAATGTGCTTAACCTTACAGGCGTTGACAATGTTGATATACTTGGAAATCAAGCCCGTCAGGCGCCAAAATGGGCGTGGAATCTTCATGGAGACTATCTTTTCCCCTTGAGTAATGATGGTACGCTGACCTTGTCCGGTGACGTCTCTTATAAAGGGGATCATTTCTTCAGTGAGTTCAATAATAATATCTTGCATCAAGGCGCCTATACTTTGTTTGATGCCAGAATTAGATACACATCTCCCAGTGAGCAATGGAGTGTGGAACTTTGGGGTAAAAACCTGTCCAACGAATTGGTTGAATCAGGTAACTTTGCACTGGCGACAGGACGGATTATCGTGAAAACATTACTTCCGCCAAGAACATGGGGAATTATAGCCGGTTATAAATTTTAATAACGGTTGAAGATGATATTATTTTTGACGGCAGGTATGTGCTTGCCGTCAAATTTACCTGAAAAATAAATTCAGATTAAACGCTATTTTTTTGCTTATTTTTTGCCTATTTCGGGCATTTTAAGTTTGCTAAACTTATCTTGGATATATTTCACCAGCATTTGTGATTTTATGGGGATATGGTGACTTTTGGGGTAAACCGCCCAGAAACTGTTTCTGGTGACCCGGAAGGGTGTAAGTACCTCGGTTAACAGGCCGTCGGCAAGGTCGTTTATGATATAAAAATCAGGAACCTGCGTGATTCCAAGCCCGGCCTTGGCCGCATGAACAAGGGCGCGGCCATTGTTGGAATGCCAATTGCCGTTGACCGTAATCTTCCGAATATGACTACCAGTGCGAAACCGCCATTGGGGCAGGGTGCCGCAAAGGCAGTTATGAGCCTTTAAGTCATTTATATTCTTCGGCACACCCTGTTTCGCAAGATACTCAGGACTGGCGGCCGTGATCAGGTGATGAGAGAAAAGCCTTTCCCCATGAACGGTGTCTTCACCATCCACGTAAGACCTAATGGCAAGGTCATATTGCTCTTCTAACAGATCCACTATTCTGTTGGTAAAGGTTATATCTATACTGACATCTGGGTAATCCTGTAGGAAATCGGCGATGACAGGGCTGAGGAAATCTTCCCCGAATGCTCCCGCAGCCGTAAGGCGGATATGTCCTCTAGGGTTGGTAATTTCATTGGCAAGCTGTGCTTGGGCCTCTTCCATTTCATGAATGGTTGTTTGGCATTTTAGGAAAAATTCCTGGCCCTGATTGGTGAGTTTTAACTTGCGCGTGGTTCGGTGGATGAGTGTAACCCCAAGACGGTTCTCAAGTTTTTTAATATGTTTGGATATATGGGACTTGGACAGTCCCATTGCTTTTGCCGCGCCAGAGAAAGAGCCATTCTCAACCACACGTACGAATTCTTCTATGCCATTCCAGATTTGCATTATTATTTCCATATAGAAACACTATGTGAATATATAAATATATTGTCACTAAGAGATGTTCAATATAAAAGTTGGTTATATTGAATTTTAACGTAGGAAGATAATCATGAAAACACGTGCTGCTGTGGCGTTTAAAGCTGGACAACCGCTTAGTATAGAAACAGTCGATCTTCAAGGTCCAAGGGCCGGTGAGGTTCTGGTGGAATTGAAAGCCACAGGAATTTGTCATACCGATGCTTTTACATTGTCTGGTGATGATCCAGAAGGTGCCTTTCCTGCGATTTTAGGACATGAAGGCGCAGGCATTGTCTTGGAAGTCGGCGAAGGCGTAAAGTCACTTAAACCCGGTGATCATGTTATCCCGCTCTATACCCCGGAATGTCGGGAGTGCGATTATTGTCTGAATCCTAAAACCAATCTGTGCCAATGTATCCGCGAAACTCAGGGCGCGGGCCTTATGCCTGATGGGTCCAGCCGTTTTTCTTTGGATGGGACGCCGATTTTGCATTATATGGGCTGTTCAACTTTTTCCAATCATACGGTTTTACCGGAAATTGCCTTGGCAAAAATTCGTAAAGACGCACCGTTTGACAAAGTCTGTTACATCGGATGTGGCGTCACCACTGGCGTAGGGGCGGTGGCTTTTGATGCCAAAGTTGAACCCGGCAGCAATGTGGTTGTCTTTGGTTTGGGTGGGATTGGTCTGAATGTTATTCAGGGGGCCCGTATGGTCGGGGCCAATAAAATCATTGGTATTGATATCAATGAAAGTAAAGTGGAAATGGCCAAGAAATTTGGCATGACCGACTTTATTAACCCGAAAAAATCACCGGAATTGGTGGAAGCCATTATGGATTTGACTAATGGCGGCGCGGATTACAGCTTTGAGTGTATTGGTAACGTGGATACCATGCGCCAAGCGCTGGAATGTTGTCACAAAGGCTGGGGCGAGAGCATCATTATCGGCGTTGCAGGTGCGGGTAAAGAAATTTCAACACGGCCTTTCCAATTGGTTACAGGACGCGTTTGGCGGGGGAGTGCCTTTGGTGGTGCGCGCGGTCGTACGGATGTGCCAAAAATTGTTGACTGGTACATGGATGGCAAGATCAATATTGATGATCTGATCACTCACACAATGCCGCTTGATGACATTAATAAGGCCTTTGATTTGATGCATAGCGGCGAAAGTATCCGTAGCGTGGTGTTGTATTAATCATGGAAAAATTATCTGAACATGGCTGTTTTGGAGGGCGGGTAGCTTATTATAAGCACGCCTCGGAAACACTTGGTTGTGACATGCGTTTTACGGTTTTTACGCCGCCGGGCGCTGAAGGCAAGAAATTGCCTGTCGTAACGTATCTGGCGGGCTTGACCTGTACCGAAGAAAATCTCACAGTCAAAGGCGGAGCCTATGCAACTGCGGCGGAATGTGGTCTTGTTCTGATTGCGCCGGACACCTCACCGCGCGGTGATCATGTCCCCGATGAGGATGCATGGGACTTTGCCAAAGGGGCCGGGTTTTATGTGGATGCAACGCAGAGCCCATGGGACAAGAATTACCGCATGTACAGCTACATTACTCAGGAGCTCAATAAGCTGGTCATTGAAAATTTCCCCGTTGACGTAGCACGGCAGGGTATTTTTGGTCACTCCATGGGAGGGCATGGTGCGTTAACGATCTATCTTAAAAATCGGGATATATATAAGTCCGTTTCCGCCTTCGCACCCATCGTCGCGCCAACTCAATGTCCGTGGGGGCATAAAGCGCTTGGAAATTATCTTGGGGATGCTCCAGAACTTTGGGCAGCTCATGATGCGGTCGAACTGATGAAAGTGTCTGATGGTGCGGCGCCGGTGATTTTGATCGATCAGGGGCTGGAAGACCCGTTCCTGGACGAGCAACTTAAGCCGCATTTATTTGAGGAAGCCTGTGCAAGCGTAGGCCAGAAACTCACCCTGCGCCGACATGATGGTTATGATCATGGATATTTCTTCATTGAAACATTCATGGAAGACCATATCCGGCATCATGCTGGGCTGTTGTAAATGCCCTTCGGAGATTTCGGGAATGTTGCCCTGTGACCGGTAAAAATATGATGGTCCGGGCAGGGGAGCATGGGCCAATAAGGTTGGATAAAATTTATTTGGCTGGATGTTTTTGTTGTGGATTGCTCAAGGTGTTAACCTACTGTGACAAAAAACTCTAATATGGTCCTTTGTAATCTGTGGCAGATTACAAAGGTTTTTGGAAAAATGGGTCTCGACTGAAAGACTTTCAGCACAAATCAACCCAATAATGCGTGACGGTGGTCGCGTCCTTAACCAGACCGGGCAGCGCCACGGCTAGAGGCTGCTAAGTTTGGAATATTCTTGCCGCCTCTACCTTTGCCGCCTTTGTTTAATTGTGGGTTAAATTTACCCGGATTATGTTTTTGCTCTGCAACGGCATGGGGGGTAGGAGCTGTGCCTGTCTCATGCGCTAGGGCTAATCTTTTTTTCTTGCGCTCACGTGCTCTGGCTTTACTCATCTGACGGCTCTCTCTCTTTTCGGTTAATGCGCACATTAGCCTATATTCGGAAAAAAGGAAAGAGAGGCGGTTACACTTATGATTTATGTATTTCTTAAGGGTAAGGGGATTTACTAATATATGAAGGAACCTTGGTTTGAGAGATTTTCAGTTTATTGAGGCCTAATGAATCAGAAAAGGTAATCTTGTACTATTCAGCGAAGTAAATTATTAGATTCTAGATCAAATTTTGGCAACAATTAGAAAATCACATTGTTAAAATTCATTTAGCAAGTGCGGTGTGGAAATTAAAATTCTTAGAACTTATAAATATATAAGTTATTTATTTTATTACCCAATAATCAGAAAATTCTTACAATTTTATATTTTTTTAATCTTGGGCCAAAAATAGTTCTTTTGAAGCTTGTTCTTTGCTATTAGGACCGTAAGCTAATGATTGTAATGAAAAAATAAGACATTTAAAGTTGTGGAAGATTGCGGTATTTTGTAAAAACTTGCATTTATTATGATCTTTTCTGATCTTTCTGCATTTACAAAACCCTTATTCATAGTCATGCCGAAAACTGATAAAAACCCTCAAAAATACCTGTAATAATTATATTGAGAATTATAAAGACAACAAGATATCGCAGCTATTTGCGAATTACGTTGACCCGATGGTTAAAGTAGTATCTATATCATACACGTTTGATTAATAAATTTACCAACACACCCACTTCTTTT
>JAESRB010000099.1 GCA_016764855.1 Emcibacter sp. | reverse complement strand
TGTATTTATATCAATTAAATTTAATGGAGAAAATTATGACCGATGTTGGTGGTATTGCACAGGACGTATTGCGTTCTTTCGTAGAGCGTATTGAGCGTCTGGAAGAAGAAAAGAAGAACCTCGCAGACGATATTAAAGACGTCTATGCAGAGGGAAAATCAACCGGGTTTGACGTGAAGATTCTGCGTCAGATCGTTAAAATGCGTAAAATGGAAGATCATGAGCGGCAAGAGCAGGAAGCGCTGGTTGATTTATATTCTCATGCGCTCGGCATGGTGCGGGGATGAGCAGAAATCATTTTGAAGACAATTTGTCTGTAGCTGTTGCTGCTTTCCTGCGGAGGGCTGAGCCGGGGTGCATGTGGTGGCATAGCCCTAATGGCGGCACCCGGAACAAACAAGAAGCGGCGCGGTTAAAATTAATGGGCGTTTTAAAGGGTGTCCCAGATTATATTTTTATTCTGCCGGATTGTTCAATCGGCTTCATTGAATTGAAGTTGGAGAAAACCCCTCACCACGCAAAATCCTATCAAAGTAAAGAACAGAAAGTTTTTCATAAGGATTTTGAAGATCTGACGGACCGCAAAGACAGGTATGCTGTGTGTCGGTCAATCAATGAGGTCGCAAGGGCTTTGGACGGGTGGGGTATCATTTGGATGGGTCGTCTAATAGATAAGCCCATAAAGGTGGTGTGATGGCTAAACCTCTCTCACAAGCAGAAAAAAACTATATCGATACTCACGGCGGCACAATGAAGCATAGGGAACTGAGCAAACAGATGTTGGGTATATTTGAGGTGTCCCGTACTACAGGCACAATTTGCGCTTATTTGTCCCGGCGTAACGTAAAAAACGTTCCCGTCTGTGCGTCTATGGCTGTTTTAATTCCCTTTGGTCCCGCTGTGGTTAAAACAGGTCGGCTTATCCGTGCCATGGACAACACCGGCACCAGTTTGCATGATATCGCTGATCTGACAGACCTGGGCCTTGAACAAGTGCAAGGTTTGATAAATCGGGGTGGTATCCCGGCGGCATATGCGGCGCGTGTGAAGGACTTTTATAAAGAAATGGGGGAAGTCGTATGATTTATACTGATTTCAACAAGATTCCGCTTTTTAAATATGAGGGGATAGTCGTTGATCCTCCATGGAATTATGAAATGTATTCGGAAAAGGGGCACGAGAAATCCCCTCACGCCCACTATGATTGCATGAGTTTAGATGACTTAAAATCTCTGCGCGTGGCGGATCTTTGCGGGCAAGGTGCTTTAATGATTATGTGGTCTACGTGGCCCCATATGAAACAGGCTATTTCCCTGATGGATGCCTGGGGGTTTAAATATGTCACAGGTGGTTCTTGGCATAAAAAAACCAAGCATGGGAAATCCGCATTTGGCACGGGATATGTCCTTCGGTCCAGTTGTGAGCCGTTCCTGATTGGTAAATTGAATGATGTCAAAACCCATAGTCGATCCGTTAGGAATGTAATAGAAACCTGTGAAATATTTGGTAATGAAATTGAGGCTTTGAGACGGGAGCATAGTCAAAAACCAAACCAGCAATATGATATCATGGAGCAGTTGGTGCCGTGTGGATACTGTCTAGAAATGTTTGCCCGGAATGAACGGGAAGGGTGGGACAGTTCTGGCGATGAAGTTGGGAAGTACGAAATCAGTCAGGCGGTGGTAGGATGAGTCATAATATAACCCTCAACACCGAAGAAAGCCAAGAAGCCCTCTGGCAAGACTTCGTTGAAAAATCAACTGTGGCCCAAAAATCCCATAATTTTAATGATGGACAAGCCGCACGACAAGCGTGGATGCGGTTTATGGGCATCGGGGGAGATAATCATGCTGCTTTATAATTTAGAGTCCGGGCAAGCATATCTCGGGGCATGCCTGAGTAATAACGCGGCTATTTTTGAGCCACTGCAGGCGGTTCATTTCTACGATGCCTCTCATCAAAATATTTATATGATCATGTGTCGGGAAATGGCAGCGGGGAAAACGGTCAGCCCCGTTACACTCAATCAACTATTGGATGATGAACCGAGCTTGCAGGATATCGGTGGCGCAAAATACCTTGCGCGCCTTGCCGGGGCGGCGGTGTCAATTATCCACTCACCTCAGTATGCGGAAATTATAATAGAGCTATGGAAACGAAGGGAGATCATTCGGATCGCCCGTGAATCGATAGAGGGGGCTGGTGAGGACAATGACCTTGATGATGTTTTAAACGGTTTAACATCTGCCCTGCATAGTGTGTCTCAAAGTGCCGAAGTGGGGCGTGGGCTTGTCCATATATCTGACACGTTAGGGGAAGTGTTGGACTCTATTGCTAGTGATGAACCAGACACCACAGGTGTCACAACAGGTTTGAGGGCTTTAGATGATTCATTAGGGCTGCTCCGACCTGGACAATCAATTGTTCTTGCTGGTCGCCCCGGAATGGGAAAAACGGCAGCGGCCTTAGGGATGGCCAAGGGAGCGGCAAAAGCAGGGCATGGGGTGGCGTTTTTTTCTCAAGAGATGCCTCGTAAAGATTTAAGCCAGCGTCTGTTATCGGACGTTATTTGGTCCAGCACGGCACCTATCCCTTATAGGGATATTATGCGGCACAGCGTCAACAGTTTTTTGCTTGACGAATATCAGAAATTTCGCCTTAAAGAGGGTGTAAACAATATCAAAAATTGGCCTCTCTTTATTGAAGATCAATCCTCCATGAGCGTTGCCGGGATCTATGCCAGATGTCAGGAGTTACGTCACCGGCTCAAAAATACCCCACACTCACTGGATATTGTTTTTATTGATTATTTAGGCCTTATGAAATCATCGGGCAACCATAAGGGCAACCGTGTTCAGGAAGTGGGTGAGCTATCCAGAGACATCAAGGAGCTTGCTAAACGCCTCGCTGTCCCTGTCGTGGTCTTGGCACAGCTTAACAGGGGGGTGGAGGGGCGAGAGAATAAGCGACCTATCTTGTCTGACCTCAGAGACATAGGTGAGATTGAGCAGGACGCTGATACCGTGATTTTTATCTATCGGGATGAGTATTATCTGAAAATGGAAAAGCCTTCTGACGACCAAGCAGAAGTGCATCAAGCCAAGATTGAGGCGGCGGAGAACAAAATGGAATTGATTATCGCCAAACAGCAGAACGGGGAAACTCGGACGCGGTATTTTTTCAGTAGCATTGAAAACAACGTGGTAAGGGATATGGCGCATGGCTGAGAAGTATTTCATGCATATTAAATCATGGCAGGAAGGCACCGAAGGTCTCTCTTTAGAGTTGGAGGCATTATACTTAAGGCTGATTAACTTGATGTACCAGCAAGACGGATTCCTGCCAGATGACGATGATTTAATCTCTCACAAGGTATTTTTATCTAAGAGAAAATACAAAACCTTGAAAACTCAACTGCTCAAAACGCGTAAAATTTACATTGGAAATGGCCTTCTTTTGAATATTAAAACTTTGAAAGAATTAGATTACATCAATGAAAAGTCAGCGAAAAACTCAACTGCCGCGAAGATAAAGGCCGCGAAATATCAAACTAAACTTCTCGAGAAAACACCTAAGTCATTGGAAAATAACGACCAGAGCCCTGCGAACGCAGAGCAGACGCTTAGCGAACCGTCCTGCGAAAGTAGTGCCATACAGGGGGGCAGGAGAGAAGAAAGAACCCCCAAACCCCCAAGGGAGCCAAGGTGATTTTGAAAAGAATTTGGAAAAAGGAGCCACGGCCCAAGAGGTGTTTGAGAATTGTTTAAAATTAGCATCCCTGCCAAGCCATAACCCGAAAGATATCGGCAAGTGGACCCGACAGGTCAGACGATGGGTAGATGCGGGAGCAAACCCTGACAAGCATATCTACCCGGTTATCCGGCGAATGAAAGCCAAGACGAAGCAGGCAATCCACAGCTTGGGATTTTTCACGGATGAAATTTTGGCGGAGATTGATAAAAAAACATGGTGGGAGAAAGAGGAGGATGAGTGGGAAGCGCGGGTAAAGAATTTTAAGGCAGGCCACCGATGGAATTCGTTCTGGGGCATCGAACCGGGCGAAATCGGCTGCATGGCGCCGGAAAAAACGTTAAACGAATACGGCTATGAATTTCACAGGATGATAGCCCCAACACATTGAGGAGAAACCATGATCCGTGAACAGGAAATAGCCGAGGTTAGGGCGTTTTTAAAGTTGAGGAATGTTGAAAGGAAAGAGAATGAGTGTGTGGCAACGGGTTAAATGTAAACTTCACTTCCACTCTTGGATTACACCACGGTCGATCTTCTACGCTTTAAATTCAAACGGTGATGATGGGTATGCCGAATGTAAGTATTGCTCAAAACTAAATTTCTCATTGAATTTTAAAGGCTCATTGAAATGACTATTATTTCACGGAATTGATAACCAGAACCCCACAGAGTAAGGAACTGCGTCTATGGTTAAACTCCTCACGAAGCAGAAGATCAAAGCTATCCGCGTCCGCATCAATCGTGGGGAACATGAGGATAAAATCCTGTCGGCTGAGAAAATCAGCGAGGAACAATTATGGTATATCCGAAAAGATTACAACGATGTGGCAACGCCGGAAACTACGTCAAAATTAAAACGTGATCCGCTTAAAAATCTGGAAAGTCGTGGTCTGTTGGATGAATATCATTTGTTGGCCGCTGATATGATCCGTTCAGCCATTCAGATAAGGATAGCAGGGCTAGGGGTTAAATGCGCATCAATTGAAAGTCGCGTAGATATCGTTGGCAAGAAGTGGACGGAATCGGAGAGTGAATGGTCAATACGGGTGCAGGAACAATATTCGCTGTGGATGCAATTGTGCGTGTTTGAAAAACCACGGATACAGACGATGCCAATTATAGATATATTGATGGAGCCAGTGAGTTTTAAAGAGACGGACAGAGCATGGGGCAAGGCCGACGGTTGGACAAGGGATCATTTGGTCCGGGGGCTAAAATTATACTGCGGAACTTTCCAGCCAAAGAAAAAAACTTGACAGCCAGCTATACTTAACTATGATTCTCTCAACGGTCAAATTCCGTTAAGAAAATATTAAGCCGCAAATTCCACCCCCGGAGTAGCAGTTTTTTTTATGGAATTTCCCAAAATTATTTTTCATCATCTGAAAATGGATTTTTCAATGAATTAGGGTTTTCTCCAAGAACATCAATGTCGTGGAAAACATCAATATCCGGGAGAGTACTAACAGGGGTATATGAAAAATCTATTAGTTGAGGGTTGATGGGGACTTCTTCTGGAGCTGCATTAACTTTAATAAAATCAGTATAAGATGTTTTCATGGTTACAGCGGGTTGGGGGGGCACATCGGCTAGTTCTTCAGATATTTTAGGGGTGGGGGAAGTTTCTTGAGTGGTTTTGGTATTGATGACCTCTAATTCCTTGGGAGCTAACTTCCATACAAAATAAAGAGAAACTAACCCACATATAAATACTAAACCGCCAATAGTTCTGGTAGTTAATTCCATGCCTAATATTTTAATAACTGAGGTTTCTTTATTGGTTCCCATCCCTGATTTAATTAATTCAATGCCTGAATAGAAAAGGTATGAGCTTTCCAAGAACACCATGAACGCCAACGCTGCTCGGATGTTTAAGAAATGGGTCGCGTGCATGATAACTTCTCCGTCTTTTATGGTTATTGCACTAGCAAACAACTCGCGTAAAAGTAGATACAGTTTGCGGCTGTTTCATCGTTGAGTCAATAGTGTTGGAAAATTTGGACTTTCTGCAATTTCTGCAAACTTAAAAAGGGTTTCCTCCCTAACTAGCGGCCACTGTTACAAATCATACCTGACCGATAATGAATTTACGTATGAGGAATAGAATATGGCATTTCCAGACGGATGGTCTCGAAAATGTAAAATTACGGCCCGTGGTTCTCAAATAATCGGCAGTAATTCAAATTTCCTTGCTCTGATCACGCACGATGATCTCCCGGCAGAGATGTTGGATGGTGGTGTGAATTCAGCCCTTAACGGCGGTGGTGACGTTGTTGCCACGTTTGATCCTGATGGCCTTGTTCGACTTGATCTTGATGTTGTCGCCTTTGTTACAGGTGGCATTCCGTACGTTGAGATGTATGTTAAATTTCCTGATTTAATTGAAGATATAAATAGGGGGGTTTGGTTCTGGTATGGCAAATCAGGGCAAACTCAGCCTACTGTATCAGCCCCTTTTGGTGGCAATGCTGCTTGGTCTGCGGCCCAATCTGCACTGGTTATGGAGTCTGCTACTCCGATTGACCGGACGGGAAACCATGTTTTTAATTTAATCGGTGCCTTGACCAATATTGCGGGGCTGTATGGACGGGCTAATCAATTCTCAGACAGTGATCGATTATGGAACGAAGATCCCACTCTAAGGGATATTTTATCAACCTATGACACGACGGTATCTATAATTTCCAGAAGATCGGCATATTCTGGGACAGCCAGCACGGTACTGTCTTGGGATGGGACCGACGATCTGATAATATTACCGATGGATACGGGTTCAGGAAATGGGCCGCGGCTTTTCTGGCGTGACCTTGGCAAGAATATCATCGACATAAATTCTGAAGCATTAGCTAATACTTGGGTGCATACCAGCTTTACAACACGGGCCAGTGATGATCATGAGGCCTATACTAACGGCACGTCTGTAGGAACAAGCAGTAATACGGGCGCCGCTGGCCCTTTTTCAAGGTTTTATGTGGGCGGCTGGCCGGGTCAGAATTTCAACGGCGATATTGACCAGGCGATTGTCTGGAAAACAGCAAGGTCCACTGGTTGGGTAGAGACTGAAAAAAATAACAAAACCAGCATCGTGCCATTCTTTAGTGTTGGGACGCCTGAGGATGCAATTAGTGTGGCTGTTCTGGCGGTTCAAAATGGCATTTGTGGTCATGCCGCCGATGTAGTTTCACTGTCACAAGGTCAAAATCTGGTCATTGGCGGTAGTGATCATACGCATGTCACTGATAGCCCAACGATCACACAAAACCAGTTAATCAATGTTGATCCTGCTTATAACGCGGTAATCAGTAATCAACTGAATTTAAGTCACTTACAAAATATGTCTGTTGCTGATGCGGCGCATGAGCATGTGGTGGATAATGCAGCGATCGAGCAAGGTTTGACGTTATCTATCAGTGAAGTGGGGCATTCATTACAGTCAGATGTTGTTGATCAGACACATTTTCAAATACTCGGGCCGACCAATGCCATCAACGGGCTTTCCTCGGACCAGGTATCGTTAAGTCAGTTTCTATCACTGAGCCCAAATTCAGATACGCTCTCACAGTTATCCGATCAGGTCAGTTTGACTCAAGGGCAGATGTTAGATGCGGATCATGCCAGTCATAGCATTGACAGCGATGAGGTCACTCTGTCGCAGTTGATGGGGTTGGCTGCTGATAATGTGACACACGGTTTTACCAGCGGTCAGGCCAGTATTTTCAACCCTGCTGATTTGATGGTCAGCCCGGAACGGACACTTACCTTGCCGGCGGAAAACCGCACCTACCGTCTGCCGACAGAAAACCGAACACTAAGGATTTAATCATGGGAAAAAAAGTAGACGATAGCGTTCTTGATAGCGCGCTGAATGAAATTAAAAACAACTGCAACCTTATGACGGTTTGCGCCGGAGAGCCTGCCAATTACGCAGCGGCTAATGTGGGTGGTGGGAACTTCCTCGCTGATGTTGCTATGGCTGATACGGATTTAATCGTTGGTAATGGAGATGTGAGTGGTCGCAAGATTGCCGTGGCCAGTAAGTCGGGGATTAATGTGGATAATACAGGGACTGGTAATCATGTGGCTTTGCTCGATACAGCAAATAGCGTGTTGCTTTATGTGACCACGGCCACGTCACTTGGCCTGACATCAGGTAGTACGCTGACCCTTGGGGCTTGGGATATCGAAATTGCAGACCCATCGGCGTAAACCTAAACCGTGGAGAGCATGGTATAAGACAGCTAAATGGCGAGAGATAAGGCTGGCTTGCTTTAAGCGGGATCTGTTCAAATGCCAGATATGTAACTGTCCCACGCAGATGACACGGGACCGGACAAGGACGGATGCGGCGACCTGTGACCACATTATTGCGCATAAAGGGGATGAAGAATTATTCTTCAATCTCACCAACACTCAAACCCTCTGTAAGGGGTGCCACGACAGCGCAAAACAATCCGAAGAGATACACGGTCACTCAAAAGAAATTGGTAGTGACGGATGGCCTGTGGACCCACACCACCCCTTTAACAAGGGGGGGCGGGTCTAATCTCTACAGCAATTGTCTCATGGGACCGGCGTGGGAGTCGTTCTTGCACAAACCCAATTCAGAAAATAGGGGGTAAGCAAAGTAATGGCCAAACCCAGAACCCCTCTAGCCAAGGCTAAGGCAACCGGACAGGCCGATAAACATCCTGAAAGGTACAAAACGCGCAAACAACCAATAGGAAGGCTATTGGGTAAGCCATCGGGCCATATGGGTGAAGATCAAATATTGGCTTTCGAGGCATTCAAAAAAGAATGGTGCTGGCTCAAGGAATCTGACAGGGCTTTAATCGAAGTGATGTGCATTGTGCGTGCTAAAATATTGGCCGGTCAAGACGTTGGAGTTCAGGCCCTAAGCGGATATTGCTCAAACCTAGCGCGATGTGGCGGCAACCCGTCTGATATTCAGAAAGTAGTTGTCCCGGATGAAGAAAGCGAAGACCCGACCGAAGCTTATTTCAACTGATGACCCAACAACAGATTATGCCAAGAATGTTTTATCCGGCGCAATAATAGCCGGGCCTCACGTTCGGAACTCATGTAAGCGGCACATTAAGGATTTAAAGGCCCGAAAAAAAACGCGGTATATATTTTGATCTGAAGGCGGCGAACCGAGCAATCAGGTTCTTTGTCGATGTCTTGACTGTTGAAGAAGAATATGAGGATGAATACGGTGAGGTTGCTTCACGAGCCATTCCTTTCCAACTGGCTCCTGCGCAGTGTTTTATTGTTGGGTCGATTTTTGGCTGGAAAAATAAACTAGGGTACAGGCGTTTTAGACGGACTTATGTAGAGCAAGGCAAGGGCAATGGGAAAAGTCCTTTAGCGGCTGGTATCGGTCACTACATGTTGACCGCCGATAAAAAGATTAGGGCTGAGGTTTATTCTGCTGCCACAGATATGGACCAGGCACAGATTTTGTTCCGTGATGCTGTGGCAATGCGGGAAAGATCTCCAGCATTAGAAAGCAGATTGACGACAAGCGGAATCAATCCGGTCTGGCAATTAACAGACGTGGAGAAGCTTTCATTCTTCAAACCGATTGCAGCCAACAAGAAAGGGTAATCGGGGATACGTCCCCACTGTGCGCTGATTGATGAAGTGCATGAGCATCCAGATAATAGCGTTATTGAAATGCTCCGAGCCAGACCCAAGTCGCCATCAAGGCTACGCTCGTGAAACTCATCAAAAATTACAATCGCGACGCCGTTAAGTTCAGGGTCATCGAGGATCATGCGGGTAAAAACACCTTCAGTCACCACTTCAATCTGCGTTTTATCACTCACGCGCGTATCAAGTCGCACCCGATATCCAACAGTTTCGCCAACTTTTTCACCGCGTGATTGTGCCATCCAATGTGCGGACGCTCTGGCTGCAATACGCCGTGGTTCCAACATAATTATGCGACCATACGCCCGCCAATCAGCATCAAGCAGACTAAGCGGGACGCGCGTGGTTTTACCAGCGCCCGGCGCCGCGACCAAAATTGCAAACGGGTTGTCGCGAAGAGTTGTCGTGAGCTGCGGTAGCACTGCGTCAATGGGGAGGGGGGTA
>JAESRB010000098.1 GCA_016764855.1 Emcibacter sp. | reverse complement strand
GAACTGGGTAAGAAAATTGATCTTCAAATGTTGGGGGCTGATACAGAGCTTGACCGTCAGGTTCTGGAAATGATTAAAGATCCTTTGACACATATGGTACGTAATTCTGCGGATCATGGTATTGAAATGCCTGCTGATCGTCTTGCGGCCGGTAAAAAGGAAACGGGTACGGTTCGCCTGAATGCGTTCCATGAAGGCGGGCATATCATCATTGAAATTACAGATGATGGTGCTGGGCTCCCCGTTGAGAAATTAAAAGCTAAAGCGCTGAAAAATAATTTGGCGACGCAGGAAGAGTTGGACGAAATGTCCGACAATCAAATTCAGCGGTTTATTTTCCACGCCGGATTCTCTACTGCGGAAAAAGTTACAGCCGTATCAGGCCGTGGCGTTGGCATGGATGTTGTGCGCAGTAATATTGAAAAAATTGGCGGGACAGTTGATCTGAAGTCCATTGAAGGTAAGGGCACCAGTTTCAGCATTAAAATTCCACTGACTTTGGCGATTGTATCTGCCTTGATCGTGAAATGTGGCGTGGATAGATTTGCCATTCCACAGATCAGTGTACTTGAATTGGTCCGAGCATCTTCAGATTCAGAACATAGCATCGAACATATTAATGATACGCCGGTATTGCGTTTGCGGGATCGTTTGCTGCCATTGGTGCGTTTGGATGAAATTCTTGGAATGCCCAAAGTAACATCAGAAGGTGCAGAAGAGGATGTTGCCGAGAAGAAAGATGACTATATCGTCATTACCCAAGTGGGAACATTTACATTCGGTATCGTTGTTGATCAGGTGTTTGATACCGAAGAGATCGTAGTGAAACCAGTGGCGCCTATCTTGCGGCATTTACAGACCTTCTCCGGAAATACTATTCTGGGAGACGGTAAGGTTATTATGATCCTTGATCCAAATGGTATTGTAAGCCAGATTAGTGATGGCGTGAGTGACTCTTCAGGCTTTAGTCTGGAAGAGGAAGTGACAAATCAGAATTTGAATGAGGAACGTGAAGCAATTCTTCTGTTCCGCACAGGCGAAGACAGTCGTCGCGCTGTTCCTCTGTCTCTGGTTGCTCGTCTGGAAGAAATTGATGTTAAGACCATTGAGGAAGCCGATGGTATTCCGGTGGTTCAGTATCGTGGAAAATTAATGCCATTGATGACCATTAATTCATCCTATCAGATGAAGACCGAAGGTCGTCAGCCAGTGCTTGTATTTGCGGATGGTGATAAAACCATGGGCGTTGTGGTGGATGAAATCGTCGATATCATGGAAGACGAGATTGATATTGAGCTTTCCTCAGAGATTGACGGACAGGTCGGTACGGCGGTTATTAATGGTGATGCCACAGAAATAATCGATGTGGCTTATTATATTGAGAAAGCCTTTGGGTCACTGGGGTCTTCCAGTACATCCGGTCATACGGCGGGGGGAAATCAATCCCATATTCTGCTCATTGACGACAGCAAGTTCTTCTTGAATATGATTAAACCTTTATTGTCCGCAGCAGGATATAAGATAACGGCCGTGGATAATGCCGCCGCCGCGCTGGACCTTCGTGAGAAGGGGAATGATTTTGATATTATCATCAGCGATATTGAAATGCCCAATATGGATGGCTTCACATTTGCCGAACAAGTTCGTGAGAGTGGTATCTGGCAAAGAACGCCAATGATCGCCCTGTCATCTCATCAAACCCAGAAAGACTTTGCACGGGGACGGGAAGTTGGCTTCGACGATTATGTGGTCAAGCTGGATCGGGATGCTTTGATGGCGACGATCATAGAGCAAATTGGCAAAAAACAGAACGCGGCGTAATTTTTTAAGAAGGTTAAAGACTATGGAAAATGGAAATAAAGACTATGTAACGATACGTTTGTCAGGCCAATTATGCGGCATTCCGGTATTGGAAGTGCATGATGTTCTGTCCGAGCAAAGTATCACGTGTGTCCCATTAGCGCCGCCAGCGGTTGCCGGTGTCTTGAATCTGCGCGGTCGTATTGTAACGGCCATTGATTTAAGAAAACGACTGGGGTTGGGTGAGTTGGATAGCGATAGTGAAAATATGAGTATCGTTGTTGAATTTGAGGGCGAACCCTATAGTCTTCTGATCGATTCTGTGGGGGATGTCTTATCCTTTCCCGAAGATTCATTCGAGCGTAACCCGGTAACTTTGGATGCCTGTTGGCAAGAAGTATCCAGTGGTATTTATCGCATGGAAGGTGAATTGATGGTCATCCTTGAGGTGGAAAAATTATTGAATTTTGGAACAACACAGGCAGAAGCTGCTTAAAGTGAATAGACCTTTATCTGTAAGGTTAAAATAACCCGGAGAGAAATGAAATGAAATCCTGCTTAGTGGTAGATGATTCAAAAGTGATTAGAAAAGTAGCCCGTAGAATTCTAGAGGAACTGGATTTTGATATCCGTGAGGCTGTAGATGGTCAGGATGCTCTGAATTCCTGCAATGAGGCATTGCCGGATGTGGTTCTTTTGGACTGGAATATGCCGGTTATGAACGGGCTGGATTTCTTGAAAGCCTTGAGGGCCTCCAGTGGCGGTGACAAGCCTGTGGTTATTTTCTGCACCACGGAAAATGATATGAGCCATATTAGTGCGGCGATTTCAGCAGGGGCAGATGAATATATAATGAAACCCTTTGATCGCGAAATCATCGAGTCTAAATTTTCTCAGGTAGGAATCATATAAGTGCAGGCAAGTTTCGTAAAAAATAAGGGAAACGAAGATCAAATGGTAAGAAGTGGCCAATATAGGGTGATGGTTGTCGATGACTCGGCAGTTATCCGGGGTCTTATGTCCAGATGGTTATCAGAAGACCCTTCTATTCAGATCGTTGGAACCGCAGGAAACGGGGAAATTGCCCTGAATAGTATGGCGCGATATGATCCAGAGATTATTATTCTTGATATTGAGATGCCGGTTATGGATGGATTGACGGCCCTGCCGAAATTCTTTGAAATAGACCCGAAAGTAAAGGTTATCATGGCCTCTACCCTGACAGGTCGTAATGCAGAGATCAGCATGCGGGCCTTGTCTATGGGGGCCTCCGATTATGTTTCCAAGCCGACCAGCAATCGTGAAATTGCATCGTCTATGGGCTTTCAGGAAGAATTGATCAGCAAAGTTATCAGCATTGCCGCCGCCAGCCGTTTAAGAAATGGGGGGGAAGTCTATAAGGGCAAGGTAAGTCTTGTTGATAAGCAATTTACGCAAACATTGACTAATACGGGACAGATCAATAAACGTAAATTCCTTAGCGGCAAGTCTTCTGTGTTGGCTATCGGTAGCTCCACAGGTGGTCCCCAGGCTTTGCTTTCTGTGTTAAAAGATATGGGTTCTGTGGATGTGCCAATTGTAATTACACAGCATATGCCGGCAACTTTCACGAAAATTCTGGCGAAACATCTGAGCCAATCGACCAATCTTGAGTGTAAAGAAGCGGAAGAGGGTGATGAGCTGGAAAATGGCAAGGTTTATCTGGCCCCTGGTGATTATCATATGACGATAGTCGAGAGGGCAGGGAAAAAGGTTGTTTCCCTAAATCAGGGCGAACCAGAGAATTTCTGTCGACCGTCAGTTGAGCCAATGTTTAGAAGCCTTATGGAAGTATATGGTTCTGAAATATTCGCTGTGATGTTGACAGGTATGGGGCATGATGGCCTTGAAGCTAGCCGAAAACTGGTAGAAATGGGCGGTAAATTGATTGCGCAGGACGAAGAAACCAGCATTGTTTGGGGGATGCCGGGAGCGGTGAGTAATGCAGGTTTGTGTAGTGGTGTATATCCGTTGAACCAAATCGGAACGATTATTAAAGAGAAATTGATGGGACTTGCAAAATGAGAAAAGAAGATTTTGATCTACTCAGCAAGATCTTGAAAGAGAGATCAGGACTGGTTCTATCAGAAGATAAAGTTTATCTTTTGGAAAGCCGTCTGACGCCGATAGCCCGGAAAAAGGGCATGGAGACACTGGATGATCTGATCAATGAGATCAGATTACGCCGTAAGGAAGATCTGTTAAGCGAAATTACGGATGCGATGACAACCAATGAATCCTTCTTTTTTCGT
>JAESRB010000097.1 GCA_016764855.1 Emcibacter sp. | reverse complement strand
GTCAAAAATGACTTATGTTCCTGGTGACTTGTTTTCCGTCAACCCCTTAACCGCAGCAAATGTTCCAGGGCTTTTCGCCCGTAACGGTTGGCATATTCACTAAGCTCCAGATCCTCAAACACCACATAGGCCAAATTACGAAACGCATTTACATTATTCTGCCCCTCCAAAGCCTCAATCATCGGGTCCGCATCTTGGAAAGCCGTCCCCTTATATATTCTGAGTTCGCCACCCGCGGCAAGGGCTCCCGAACTGTTGCGCAACAGCTTCCCATCGGCCCAAATCTGCCCCACATCAGAAATTTCGCGCCCGGAAAGAACAACCGCAAATGACGCAGAATAACTATAGGTAACTGTTGTAACACTTGACCCGCCGCTCTTACCGCCACCGCCCTCATTCTGTTCTGTTCTGGTTTCTTTTAACCCCGAAGACCACACCACATTCCCGGGCAATCGCATGGTGCCATAAACACGAGAAATAGGCTCCCCATAAGCCGATGTCTGGACGGTCAAATCCTTCAGCCGTCCTCCCTCGATGGTTCGAGAAGCCGTCCCGCCTCCAAAAATTGCCTTATCTATCTGACGCCCAACAAGACCGCCAATCATGCCGCCGATAGGTCCGCCGATAGCCGTTCCGACCACGGTAAGTACAACACTTGCCATTAAATTATTCCTTAAATGTCATTTGAAAGGTTTGATGAAGAATTTAGTGCAGAATCTGATGTCCACTCTGGAAATACGTAAGCTGCACTTATTCTAGTCCGCCATTCTTCATTCAAGCTATGCTCGACAACTCTGCCATATTTCTCGCAAGCATGAATGATGCCTCTGTCCGAGACAATTGCGGAATGTTCTATATATCTGCCAAATTTTAAGATCACCACATCCCCCGGCGCCATATCAGCCTTTGGCCTTGGCTCAAAACCAGCGGCGTTGGCATAACGGGAAATGGCCTCACGTCCCGGAATTTTCTTATAATCCGTCAAATCAAAACCACTTAACCCAAGCGTTTTTGCCACGTAAACAATTAAGCCCACACAATCCAAACCCGTTTCCGGATCGCGCCCCTGATGACGGAAAGGATGTCCGACACAGGCTCTCGCGGTTAAAAAGATTCTTTTTCTATGCAGATCACATATGGTCATTTCAAAAAAACTTTGCTATCACTGTTTAACGGAAAAAAAAATGAAGGATTTGTCTGTTATGGACATGAATGTTATTGGGTTACATATCCACGAATTAAGAAACCAGTGCCGCTTCATCGAGGCTAGCGTTGGCATTTTAAATCAATCGGTTGAAAATCAGGCCTCGATTGGTATTTTCTTTGCATTGCAAAATATCATGCTCGGTACAAACCAGATTTCCCGTACCTTATGGACACCCCGTAAAAAGGGAAAAGAACGCGCATCAGACATGCGTCAGGTTCTTGAATTACCGGAAAAATATCCGCTCAATAACGAAGGTATACTCACCCTTGTTGACCATGCGGATGAGGCTAATGACCAATGGATCGGCCAATCCAAAGACCAATATATCCTCTATGATTTCATTGGTGATATCGCCAACAGCCAACATAAAGATGTTGAAACCAAAAACATTTACCGCGCTTTTGACGTCAGCACCAAAATCTACACTTTCCGCGGCGTAAGTTTTAACCTCGAAGCGCTCCTGAAAGCAGTTGGTGATGTCAGCAACCGGGTAAATCAGATTCATATGCGTCTCTATCCTGATCAATGGAAGCAGGAAGAAGAAGCCGCAAAAGAAGCCAAAAAATCTGCGGAGAAAGAAGCTCCGGCCAAAAAAGCCGCTGCGAAAAAGGCACCTGCAAAGAAAGCCGCTACAAAAAAATCAACCGAGAAAAAAGCACCCGCCAAGAAAGCTGCTGCGAAAAAATAATGTCCTTATTTCAGGCCGGGATAGTTATACAGGGAATCCGTTCCCGGTATGGCTGTCTCGCCCTTAAAGTTCCCGAAATTCTGAAATTTATTTTTACAGGTTGCCGATCTTTTATCACAACCGGCAAGAGCCAGATACATATCCCCAACCTGCATCGGCTTTGGCGGCTTGTCATATAAAACAAATTGCCCCGCAGAGAATATTTTTACCTCTGCCTTAAAGCCTGCATTCGCCCCCCTCACCCAACGCAGCATTCCATAATCATACCAACCATCGGCCTCTAACCGGGCGGCATCCGTGAAACTCTCACGACTTAGAACCTCTGTAACAAACCCCAAATTTGAATATTGCGCCAAATTAACATGGCACTTATCCGCCCCAAGGTCCGCCCTGCATTCCGGCGAAAAGACATCCCCGATGACCTGTTGTAATTTCTGGGTTAATCCTCGGATCTCAACCGTGAAATTTTGATCTTTCAAAGTAAATTCCCCAAGCCAGCCGCTGCGAATATAAAGCTTCCCTTGTGACAAATCCCGCCAGTTCACCTGAAAAATTGAGATAGCCCCATGATCAAACAATCCAGCACTGATATCCGCAGCATCGATACCATCCGACGACAATAATGCGCTGACTTCCAAATTATCCACATTTAAACTGTTGGTACTGCTCACAGCAGAAGGTAAAAAGCTATTCACAGGCCGGAAAGTCAGATTATCAAAATAAATTTCCCGGTCATGAGTGGTAAAAGCCAACCGAACCCCGTCCCGCCGTGTCAAAACCCAGCACGTCACCATAGAGGTTAACTCCTCTGCAATATGACCTTTCAATTCTGGAGAAATTACTTTCATTTAAAGCCTCACTTCAATCAAAGCAATGGACGGAATTTGCCCGGCCATATAGCTTTCTAATGTGATAGCCAGAAAATCCTCTGCAAACCGTACAGGCACATCAAATTCATATCCGGCCGTAATGGAAACCCCCGCTGCCGGAGCCACATCAAATGTAATAATCCCATTAGTCGTATCCACTTGCCAGCCACTGCCTTGCGCTACACTGTCCAAGGCAATTTGCACGGTTCCTGCAATCGGCTTGGCAATATCCCGAACATGTACCGTGCCGCCACTATCATATGTCTTGATCAACTGAAACGTCACTGTGGTCCCATCACCAAAGGACACTTGCTGATCCGTATCAGTATATTCCTGAAGCGGAGGACAGCTTTTATAATCAAGCCAATCTTTATAGCGAAAACCATAAGCCCGTCCCGCCCGCGCTCGAAAGAAACTGAGAAGCTCACTCAGATCATCTTCGGAACGTAAACCCAAGCCGATATCATAAATATTCCGGGCCTCTGCCCATTCCCGATTGCGCTGTTCATGACCTGAGGCCATTTCAACCACATTGGTCATAAACTGCGGCCCGCCACTGGCCCCGTAACTAATGTCCTGCGCCAAGCGCACTTCATGAAATCCTGTCATTATATTTTCCTGATCTTTGGTATAAATCACGCCGTCCCGAACCACTTGAGGATAGGCCCAAACGAAAATCTGATCGTAGCTGTCCTGAAACCCTAATCCTGCTGCTGTGATGATATTTTTCCAATTTCCAACCGTACTAGGCAGCAAATTAAATCCCGCGAAATAATGTGTCTGATTTCGGGGGTAGGATAAGGTCTGATCAATCTTTGCAATGGCCTTTGTCCGTTTGCCCCATTCCCCGTCCAGAACAAAATCATAATCCTCTACTTGCAGAAAATCGAACGCCGGATACTGCCATTGGCTGATGGGAAAATTCACATCTCCGGCCAAAGGCGCATTATCCAGCAACACTTGCGGGCTATAAAAAAGAAGGCCCACCTGCGCTGTCCCATGCTGAGTTTTTATCTCGTCCCTTAACCATAATGTGGATGCGCCTAATTTACCCCCTAGCCAGTCCAAATAATCCTGTTGCAGTGCCGTCGGCGTTTCCGTGGCAAGTAAATGCTTCACTGGTACGGCATTTCCCGTTTCGGAAACATACAGGGCTGTGGTGACATCATCATAAAGATGAGGCACACCAACGCCCGCTTGATCAATCCACCACCATGGTTCTCCCACTTGGTAATAGTGATCCGTTCCCACCTGTTCTACGATCTGCCCAAAGGCCAGAAAGACATCGCGCAGGTAATCCAGAGCCGCAGAATTGGTCGGTGCGATCAGGCTGGACGGTGGTTCCCACCCGGTCAGGGCCTCCGCCCCATCATGCGCCTTTTGTCGCCAGTCTTCCGGGATATTTTGAGCCAATATCTCATAGGATAGGGAGAAAATAACCTTGAACCCGAAAAATTTAGCCCGTTCCAAAAAGTCCTTGTGCCAACTTGCCGCCGCTTTATTGAGTTTTTCCTTAGCAGGGTCCACCACATAACGTCCCGAAATAACGTCCCAGCTCAAGTTAAAATAATGGCTCATGCCCACATAATGAGTGATCCAGTCC
>JAESRB010000096.1 GCA_016764855.1 Emcibacter sp. | reverse complement strand
TTCCTTGAATGGATGGAAGGTAAAGAACTGCCCGGCGTTACAATACTAGAGAAATAATATGACCGGAACGCAACTCTATCTGATCACCCCACCCGTTTTTAATCTGGATGAATTTTCAGATCAATTAGCCGATGCGCTTAACGGGGGATCTGTCGCCAGCCTACAGTTGCGTCTGAAAGAGGCCGCTGATGAGGAGATCATTGCGGCTTCTCATGTCCTGATGCCACTCTGTCATGCCCATGATGTGGCCTTTATCATCAATGACCGCCCTGACCTTGCACATACCGTCGGAGCGGACGGCGTTCATGTGGGACAGGATGACATATCTTATGCAGAGGCACGGGCCATCGTCGGTGACGATTGTATCGTTGGTGTCACTTGTAATGACAGTCGGCATCTTTCCATGACCGCTGCGGAACAAGGGGCCGATTATGTGGCCTTCGGTGCTTTTTATTCTACAGATACCAAAGTAACTTCATGCTCCGCAGACAAGTCTATCCTATCTTGGTGGACAGAAATATTCGAGACTCCTTGCGTCGCCATTGGCGGCATCACCGTCGATAATGCCGCCCCTCTCATAGAGGCCGGCGCCGACTTCATCGCGGTTTGTGGAGGGGTGTGGAATCACGCTCAGGGACCCAAGGCCGCCGTGCAACAGTTCAATAAATTATGCAAAGGTTAGAACCCTGACTGTCTGGCGACCCTCTGCCTTGATATCTTCTGATTTTTTGTTCTTATTTTCCGTTCTGGTTTTCCTGGGGCGGGCTGTTTCTTTTTCCACCAGAACAACCCCCCTATTGTTAGGCCAAATAATATAAACCAAGATACATTACCCAACAAACTGGTCCCTTCCAATTTTCCCTGCCCTTCGGCGGCGTAGCCCTCATACTGCAATGTCGCCTCGACAAAAATATAGTCCCCTGTGCCAGCAAGTTCGAAATTAAGCACCCCACTATGGGCCAAGTCCTGTGCTGTTGCCAAATCCAGAACTTTATGCCTCATCTCAAAAAGCCCATCATAGCCATCCAAATGCGTCTCAAGGATAGACTGCGTTACCCGGTTATGTTGCCTTATGCGGCCATTGTCACCGTCATCCTCATAAACCCCCATCATCATATTTTTTTGCCCAAGGTTTTCTCTGGTAACATCTTTGCGGCGCATGGTGGTGCCGAAATAGATATTTCGGCCAATGGTCAATTTTGCGACCTCTTCCTCATTAGACAGGTGAATAATACTCTTCGCCGTGTAATAATGATCTGTCTGTCCTGCTACCGCGTTTCTTCTTACCGAGAAGCCGCCATGACGGATAATTTTTCCCGTATTTTCCAGACTGTGCTGTCCGGTTTTTTTGATCCACTCCATATCGTCTTGAAATTTAAAACTGACAATCACCTTGGAGAGAACAAATTCATCGCCCATAGGCAATATGGAACGTAAATCGAATTTTCCATTATATTTTTTCTCCCCCGAGATTAATATAGCCTGCTTATTAAGGTGAAGTTTCCCAGACAGAGATACAGCCGCCGCCTGATCAAACCAGAGCAGCGTTAATATAAAATACCCACAAACAATACGATATCGGCTCTTCATCTATTTCCCCTTCTTGGGGCAACCCTATGTTGTGGATATTCATAATTCATTAAGTATTGGGAAGACTTTTATACAATTGCTTCTCATCTGCCACAGGCTTATAAAAGAAATATGATAAATGTAAAAATCACCCGAATTACCTCACCAGAAGATATGGAAAAATGCTTCGAAATCCGAAAGACCGTTTTTGTTCATGAACAACATGTCTCCCTGTCAGAGGAAATGGACGGTTTGGACAAAGAGGCAGAGCATTATCTGTTATCCGTGGACGGAAAATCTACGGCCACCGCACGCATCCGTTATTTATCGGACGTAGCGAAAATTGAACGGGTTGCGGTGTTGAAAAACATGAGAGGCTATGCCCTCGGACAAAGGCTAATGGATTTTATCATTAGAGATATCAAGAAGAACCCTGCCATCAAAAATCTAAAGCTTGGGGCACAAATACAGGTGGTTACCTTCTATGAAAAGCTTGGTTTTGAAAGCTACGGAGATGAATTTCTTGACGCGGGGATCAAACATCTCTGGATGCAGCTAAAGATATAATCTTTATAAAGACCCCCCCCTCTATATATTGATTTTTGAAGCCCATTTTTCCGCAATATCACCGGCAATAGGCAATTTATATTTCTCGCCCTGGAATCCCTTAATCACTAATAATATCCACAGAATAAAGCCCACAAGGCCAATGATGGTTAAGAGTGGAATACCGATAAGGCTAATCGTCAGCATGATCTGCAGAAGATTAAGTCCGGCAAAAACCACGATGGACTGCATGGCATGAAACCGAATATCCTCATCCTCCTTTTCAATTAAAAGAAAAATTAATCCAGAAATCCAGCCAAAAACATAACATAATCCAGCGGCAACATTCTTTTCTAATCCCGTTGATGTTTTGCTCATTTTTTTCCCTCCCATTCTGATATAAGGGAACTATACAGTAATTTTCCAACAACTACCAGTAAACCAACGAGATAGCTTAATGGCAGATCAACATCCCATATTATATAGTTTCCGACGGTGCCCCTATGCCATGCGGGCACGATTGGGACTTCATTATGCCAATATAACCTGTGAATTGCGCGAAGTTCGTTTAAGAGACAAGCCCACCGAGATGCGTACACTCTCCCCCAAGGCAACCGTCCCTGTGCTACAACTTACAGATGGACAGGTCATTGACGAAAGCTATGACATTATCAAATGGGCCATCCAACAGAATGACCCCGATGGCTGGCACAAATTCGCCGATCAGACCAATATTTTAGTCACGGAAAACGACGGTTCCTTTAAGTCTGCTCTGGATCGTTATAAATATAGCTCTCGATTTCCGGAACAATCGCCGGAATTTTATCGAGCCCAAGGGGAAGTTTTCTTAAAAAAACTAGACGATATATTACGTTCTTCTGACTTTCTACTGGCCAACCGTCAAACAATGGCCGATATCGCTCTGTTCCCTTTTATCCGGCAATTCGCCCATGTGGACCGGGACTGGTTCTATGCGGCCCCCTTCCCCCATCTACAGAAGTGGTTATTGCAATATCTGGATAGTGACATGTTTAAATCGGTTATGAAAAAATACAGCCCCTGGCACGAAGGAGACCACACCATTTATTTTTCCTGATCTTGATCAAGGTTTTTATTCCCCTCTTGGCGCATTCTATGATTAGTGTTAGACTAAAATAGTTCGGAGAAACAAGATGGATGCATTAAGTCAAGATAAAGTAGAGTTCGTAATTTCAATAGCGCGGGAAGTGAGTGAAGCATCCCCTGCGATCATTGATGGGGAGTTAGCTGACAATAAAGAACCGCTCCAATATTCAGAACTGAGCCTTGCAGCTAAGGCCGACGTATCCGCCAGTGAAGATTTCGCCGCAGATTCCGCCTATCAGGAATTTAAATCCGTCATAAATAGCATGAACGATGAAGAACGCAGCGAGCTTGTCGCGTTGATGTGGCTGGGCCGGGGAACTTATACCAAACCTGAATGGCAAAATGCTGTTACGGATGCCCGGGATGCCAGCAATGATCATACCGCAGAATATCTCATCCGCACACCGCTACTGCCCGACTATCTCACCGAAGGTCTGTCCATGATAACGGAAGAAGAATAGCCGGAGGCTGATTGTCTTCATTTAATCCTAGTCTGCAAAGCGGAAAGGTCCGAATGATCCAGCCTATAGCCCGTCCATCCATCTTGCGCTTTCGCTCCGAGAGACTGATAAAATTCAATACTCGGTTTATTCCAATTCAGTACGGCCCATTCCATGCGCCCGCATCCTTCTTCGTAAGCCTTATGCGCTAAATGAAGAAGGAGGGCTTTTCCTAAACCACAGCCCCTCCTATCTGAATTTACGAAAAGGTCCTCTAAGTAAATACCCTTCCGCGATAAAAAACTAGAATAATTATAAAAATATAGTGCAAAACCTGAGGGCACTTCGTTCACTTCACCAATGATGACATGGGCGATCGGCTGGTCACAAAATAAGGATTCCTTTAGACTCGCTTCTGTCGCAACAACCTCATGTGATAAATTCTCATATTCTGCCAAGCCAATGATAAAACTAAGAATTACCGGCACATCATTTACGGTCCCTGCACGGATAGTCAATGAGGACATGACACTATATCTTCTCTACTAGCAAGATTGTCACATCAATGCCAATAACTCTGACCTTGTCATTTTCCTTGGCCTCAAAATCCCCTTGTACGCTCCAATTGCTATCACCGATGCGAATTTTGCTTTTGCCATTTTCCATATCTCGAATCAGGTTATATATTTGTCCCACATATTGATGCCCACGCTGATTTAAAGTCGTATCATCCGTCTCAATAGGATTTCTTGCTAAAAACATCCGGCCAGAAAGAACGCTGACAACGCTCAATATAGCAAAAATAATAAATTGCGTTTCCCAGCCAAGTTCAGGCAAGACAAAAACTATTGCCCCAACAACCACACTGGCAATAGCCATCCACATAAAGACGACGCCAGGCGCTAACATCTCCAGACCCAGCAACATCATTGCAATCACAAACCATGCCCAGTGATTTAAGACAAAGTCATCTAAAAAATCCATATTTTGCTCCTTTTATTCATTGGAAGGAGAATGATCCCCTTCCTTATTAGCTTAAGACCGTCCTGTCATGAAATATTAGGGCTCATTCACCGGACCTTGGCACAGACCCCGTGGTAGGCTTCGGCGCTTTGCTGATGTTTTTCAACATATCTGTCATGCCGCCTAAGGCACCAATCATACCACTTGCTTCCAATGGCATAAAGACCAGTTTTTCATTTGGCGACCGGGCAAACTCCCCTAATGTTTCTACATATTTCTGCGCAATGAAGTAATTGATTGCCTGTGGGTCACCATTGACGATGGCCTCTGAAACCAAGGATGTCGCTTTGGCCTCTGCTTCTGCTTCACGTTCCCGTGCCTCCGCATCCCGAAAAGCAGCCTCCCGACGGCCTTCTGCATCCAAAATTGCCGCTTGTTTTTCACCTTCTGCACGCAGTATTTCTGCTTGACGGAAACCTTCCGCATCCAGAATATTCGCCCGTTTTTCACGCTCGGCCTTCATTTGGCGGGCCATGGCCTCAACGATATCCCGAGGAGGTTCGATATCCTTGATTTCAATACGCGTGATCTTAATCCCCCACGGCTGCGTCGCATCATCTACCACATCTAAAAGACGCCCGTTTATTCTATCCCGTTGTGACAAGAGTTCGTCCAAATCCATAGACCCCATCACCGTCCGCAAATTAGTCATGGTCAGATTAAGAATGGCGAGGATCATATCATTGACCTCATATGTGGATTTTGCCGCGTCCAGAACCTGAAAAAACACCACTCCATCGGCCCGCACCATGGCGTTATCCTTGGTAATGACTTCCTGTGATGGAATATCCAATACCCGTTCCATCATGCTGACTTTTGATCCGATACGGTCAAAGAATGGAATGATAATGTGAAAGCCGGGATTAAGTGTTTTCGTGTAGCGGCCAAAGCGCTCTACGGTATAGTTATACCCCTGCCGCACGGTCTGAACCCCCATAAGGATAAGAACAATCCCAATGACTAAAAATGCAATGCCGAATGTACCTAGTGAAACCATGAACAATCCTCTTCATAAATATGTGGATGAATGAATGAACTGTACCGGATACGGCGGGATATGGGAAGTGGACTATGCACAAGAGAATCCACTTAAGTATATTTTTAAGGATTTAAGCGATCCCGGATGCATCATGCACAGATGTGGGGAGGGGAATGTCCAAAATTAAACCGGGACCACTTAAAACGCTCGGTTACCTAACGTATTATAGATACTTTAAGTAACAATCTTCCATGTACCGTCCGGCTGGCGACAGGCTTTGCCATATGCTTCCTCTGTCTTGCCGCCAACGGTAATTGTTTGTTGATATTCCCGGCAATAGGTCCCTGTTTTATCCTGATACGCAGGCTCAGGGCGATAGCTACCGGAATTACCGGAATCCGGATTATGCCAAGTTGAAGTCTGGCCCGAAGGATAGGTTTCCAGTACAACCTGACGATTCTGCGCCATTGCCTGACGGTCTGCCCTATCCAGAGATTTACCGATACTACTACCGATAGCCGCACCGGCCAATGTGCCCATTGCAACAGCAATAACTTTACCAGTGCCATGATTATTGCCGCCAATCGCAGATCCCACAGCCGCCCCGCCAATCGCACCAAGCAATGTACCAAAACCCTGTTTTGATCCCGGTTCACAGGCAGTAAGTGTTAATACTCCCGCC
>JAESRB010000095.1 GCA_016764855.1 Emcibacter sp. | reverse complement strand
GCAAGGGTTCCGCCACCACAAGGTTATTATCCTTGCCGCTCAAGCCCACCGCATGACCACCAACACTATTGATAGAGCCGACAATAGCTTTATTGATATTGCCTGACAGGACCATTTCAACCACTTCGACCGTGGCCTTGTCCGTAACCCGCAGACCATCAATGAAGGAGCTTTTAATTTTTAACCGGTCCAGCATACGGCCGATTTGTGGGCCGCCACCATGAACCACAATCGGATTCATGCCGACCTGTTTCATCAACACCACATCATGAGCAAAATCCAGAGCAAGCGCCTCATTCCCCATAGCGTGCCCACCATATTTAATAACTATGGTTTTACCGCTATAACGGCGCATATAGGGCAAGGCTTCAGACAATATGCTGGCTTTTTTTATCCAGTTTGATTTTTGTTCGTCAAGGTCTGGTGTCGCTTGATCCATCATAATTATACCTTAATTTCCGTAAACAAGATCCGCAATGGCCGCACGTAATTCCGCGAGGCCTTGCCCTTTGACCGCACTGGTGACGATAATATCAGGGTGAGCTGCAACATTTTTGGCAATTTCCGCCTTGGTCTCTGCCAGTACTTTCTCTTGCTCTGTTTTCTTTAACTTATCAACTTTCGTCAGAATGATCTGATAAGAAACCGCGCATTCATTCATCATTTTCATGATGTCCCGGTCGCTATCCTTGATCCCGTGACGGCTGTCCACCAACACAAACGCCCGACGTAAATTAGGCCGCCCCCGCAGGTAGCTTTTCAAAAGCTTCGTCCATTCTTTCACCAGTGAACGGGACACCTTGGCATAACCATAGCCCGGCAAATCAGACAGATAAAGCCCGTCTTCATCTTTTGACTCCAAAGCAAAGAAATTCACTTCTTGCGTACGGCCCGGCGTATTGGATGTGCGTGCCAACTTCTTTTGACCGACCAGCGCATTCAACAAGCTTGATTTACCCACGTTGGACCGTCCGGCAAAGGACACCTCCACCCGATCAGCAGGCGGCAGATGCTTCAAAGCAACCACACCCAAAAGAAATTCCGCTGGGCGGGTAAATAACAGACGCCCGCGTTCCAGCCTTTCTTGTTCCTGCTTGACCGCTTTTTCTTCTTCTGACAAATCACTCATCATTCTAAGCCTTAGTATTTACCGGCACCGGGTCTGAGCGACGCATCAGTACCCATTGTTGCAGAATGCCCAGAATATTGCTGCAGGTCCAGTAGATCACCAAGCCAACAGAGAATTGAGCCAACATGAACGTAAAGACGATCGGCATGAACATCATGATCTTGCGCTGCATAGGGTCCCCGGATGACGGGTTCATCTGCATTTGCAACCACATCGTAAAGCCCATGAAGATCGGCAATATACCCAACGCCAGAAATCCGGTTGGCTCCCACGGGATCAAACCAAACAGGTTTGTCACCAACATGGTGTCCGGCCCGGACAAATCCTTGATCCAGCCAAAGAACGGTGCATGACGCATATCAATGGTCACATACAGCACCTTATAAAGCGCAAAAAATACCGGGAACTGCAGGAACATGGGCAAACAACCAGAAATCGGGTTTACCTTCTCCTTTTTATACAGCTCCATCGTGGCCTGCTGCAGTTTGGCCTTGTCATCTCCACACTTCTCTTTCAGGGCCTGCATCTTAGGCTGCAAGACCTTCATCTTATTCATGGATTTATAGCCTTTGTTGGCGATGGGAAACAAAGCCAGCTTAACAATAGCCGTCAGCAACAGAATTGCGATACCGAAGTTTCCAGCGAAAGCATAAAGTATTTCCAAAAGATAAAAGATCGGTTTGGTCAGGAAGTAAAACATGCCCCAGTCAATGGCATAGTTCAGCATCTTGACATTTTCATTGTCCGTATAATGGTCCAGCAAAGAAACTTTCTTAGCCCCGGCGAATAAACGAGACGTTTCCGTATAACTGTTTCCGGCCTGCAATGTGGTCCAGCTATGAAAGTAATTGGCAAAGAATTTTTCTGAACTATCATTACCCCGGCGGTATATTTCCGCACTGAAGTTTTTCTTGCTGTCGGGGATCAACGCCACCAGCCAGTATTTATCGGTAATTCCGACCCAGCCACCATCTGTACCCTTTGCGGTATTTTTCTCGTTACCTTCCAAATCTTCCAGATCTGAATAGCTGAATTCCTCGATACCTTCGTCCAAAGACCACATGGGGCCTTCATGCAGGATATAAAGTGCCTGACCAGCAGGCCGGCCACTTCTAACAATCCGACCATATTGAGCAACCTTAACAGCGGCAGCTCCATTATTCGTGACTTTCTGGGTCACGGAAAACATATAATTTTCATCAAGAGCAATTGTCCGGTTAAACAACAGTCCGGCACCATTATCCCAAGTTAGCGTTACCGCACCACCGGCATTCAGAACATCATTATCCGCGGTCCAGACAGAATTTTTGTCCGGCCCGGATGCCCCATCAATGCCCCAGTTGAAATCAACAAAATAAGGCTGAGACGTACCGGACGGACTGAGAAGCGCCACATCCTTCGAATCTTCGGCCAGCGTTTCCTTGTAATCGGCCAAGGTCAGATCATCAATGCGTGCGCCTTTCAAGGCGATAGAACCATGGACATGGGGACTATTAATTGTAATCCTGTCCTGAGAAGCTAAAAGCTCTTCCCGCTCCACAACGACAGGCATCGTATCCATTGAACTTTGGCCCGGCATACCCTCTGAAATATTTGAACTGCTATTGAAGTCGGGAAGTTCCTCACCCTTTTCGGCGGCTTCTGCAATGAGCTGCTGCTGACGAGCCTCCACCATCTCCTGCTGCCGAGGGGCATCATAGAAATAGGTGTATCCCAGTAAAATAGCCATCGTTAAGGCAATGGCGATCATAAAATTACGGTTGTCTTCCATAGACTTCTTCTCTAGTTACTTGACTTCAATTGGACCGACACCATCGGTCTTATCATTACTTCTGCGGCCCGTTCCCATCACTGGCTTCGTCTGTTTCCTCTTCCTTCTCAGGAACCGGATCATACCCATGACCACCCCAGGGGTGGCATCTACCAATGCGCCGTAAGGCCAGCAAACCGCCTTTAAAAGCACCAAAACGGTCAATGGCCTCCTCAGCATATTCAGAACATGTGGGCAAATAACGACAGTTCTTACCCAAAAGAGGCGAAAGAGTATATCTATAGACTGTGATCACGCCTTTCAAGAGCCAGTTGAGGAGAATCACACTTTCCCCCCTCTACCACGGCCATGTTCAGGCTTTCTGCGTCTATCAGGCCGATCGTTACCCTGCCCCGAAGAGCTCTTATGACCACTTAATCGTTTGAGACACCAGCTAAAATCGCGAATCAGTTGATCGAATGGCACTTCGACCGTAGCCGTCCGGGCAATCAACACATAATCATGGCCTTTTTCGCCCTTGTCCCACAGGACACGACGTACAACTTCCCGCAGACGTCTTTTAGCCCGGCTCCGCCTGACGGCATTGCCCACTTTCTTGCTGGCCGTATAGCCAACCCGGATAGTTAACAGGGCCACAGTGTCTGATTCCTGCTCGCTGCTGTGATCTTTTTTATGCTCTGCCTTATGATTTTCTGCGGGGGCGACCTGCACAATCATGCTGCCCGATACCCACTTCTTCCGGGTCGCAGCAACACGCAAAAAGTCCCGCCGTTTGGCGAGCATAGGAATCTTGCGCTTCTGACATTCTACCGCTTGGACAACGGCTTGATCAACGACTTGGGTCATTTTTTCTTTCCATAGAAAAATGGGCCATAGAAGAATATATCACAGAAAAATGAGTCAGAACAACAAAACCGGCCTCTGAAATCTCAGGGCCGGTTTCTGAAAATATCTTAACCCTGATCTCAGGATTTAAGCTGAAAGACGTTTCCGCCCTTTTGCACGACGCGCTGACAGGACCCGACGGCCCCCTACTGTGGCAGACCGTGACCGGAAGCCATGACGACGTTTGCGAACCAGAATACTTGGTTGGAATGTACGTTTCACTGGGATACTCCATTCACCGTTCCATCATCAATGCAAACGGCATAAATAAGTTACCGCCAAATCTTCTTAATCTGACGCTCAATTTCAAAACGGGTGTATATCGCCATTTTTGAGTTAAGTCAATCGCCAACCACCCCATTATTCCGATTTTTTTATCTTCAAAAAATTTTTCTCCCCTTTTATCATAAAATAGCTACACTTGAAGATCATTGGCCAACGGAAGCCATGGGGACATTTATATTATGATTGAGACATTAAAACGCCTGTCCATCAGGTCCAGCCTTTCTATGCAGCTTTTGCTGCTGACCATTTTCTTTGTCTTGCTGGCAGAGGTTCTGATCTATGTACCCTCAATCGTTAATTACCGCAAAACATGGCTGGAGGAGAGACTCGCCGCCGCCAATATTGCAATTTTAGCCATCGAGGCCGCCCCCGACCATATGATCAGCGAAATGCTGTCAAAGAAACTTCTGGATCACGCCGGAGTCGTGGCCATCACCCTTAAACGAAAAGACAAGAGACATCTGATCCTGAATACCGATCAGCCATTGAATGTGGCCATGCACTACGACATTCGCAAGACCCCTTTCCTGAAGGCTATCCAGGATACGATGAAAATCATGTTTCATGCCCAGCCCCACGGAAGCCTGATACAGGTAAAGGGCAAAGCCAACTTCATCCCCGACAATGAAGACACTTACATTGAGATTATTTTATACGAAGATTTCTTATGTGAAGATATGGCGACCTATTCCTTTAATGTCATGCTGCTCTCTATCATTATCTCCCTGATTACGGCGGGGCTGCTCTATTTCAGCCTGTCCTATATGTTGATCAGACCCATCAAGACAATGACCCGGCGCATTGTCGCCTTTCGGTCCGCCCCGGAAAGAGTGCCGGAGAATTTATCCACCAATGGCCGCGCGGATGAGATTGGTATCATCATGCTGGAACTCACCACTATGCAGCATGAAATCCGTGAAGCGCTGATTCAGAAAAAACATTTAACCCAGCTCGGGGAAAGCGTCAGCAAAATCAACCATGATCTGCGTAATATCCTGTCCAGCGCCCAGATGGTTTCCGACCACCTGAGCACCATTGACAACCCTATTGTGCAAAAACTAGCCCCCCGCTTTGTCACCGCCGTGGACCGGGCTATCAGGCTATGTGAAAATACCCTGAAATATGGCCGTTCTGGCGTTGAAACCCCTGAACTTTCCACCGTTCAACCAGCACAAACCGTGAATGATGTCGCTCTCTCCCTCGGTATTTCAGAGCTAAAGGATTTTTATTTTAACAATGAACTTTCAGAAGATTTTACCGTTGAAGCCGATGGGGACCAAATATTTCGAGTACTGCTGAATCTGTCCCGCAATGCGCTGCAAGCCATGAAAGATAAAGGCGAAATCACCTTTACCTCACATCAAACAGATAAACATACGGTCATCGATATCATCGATAACGGCCCCGGCATCCCAGCCCGAATCAAGGACAGCTTGTTTCAACCCTTTCACGGCAGCAGTAATGGCGGCGCAGGCCTTGGCCTCGCCATATCAAAAGAAATCATAGAGGCCCACGGCGGCATCCTGGAACTGCTCCGCTCCGATGACACCGGCAGTCATTTCAGAATCAGCTTGAAAAAATAAGCAGGGGTTTTGTGGTTAAGGGCGGAGAGGTGGTTTTGTTTTTTTATTGGCCTCAGGCGCCGGCGCTCCGCTCAGGCTTATCCTCGCATTAGCTCGGGCGCGCACTTGCGCTTGCCTCAGCCTCCAGGGCTTCGGGTT
>JAESRB010000094.1 GCA_016764855.1 Emcibacter sp. | reverse complement strand
TTCCGGTCCGAATTTCAGCACTTCTCCCTGATAGGCATTGGCCACCTGCTCGGATGATTCCTTGAAAGCCAAATCGGCAATAGCCTTGACACAGGCATGTTTCATTTCCTCATTAATGGTTGTCGCGCCCACATCCAATGCGCCTCGGAACAAGAAAGGGAAACACAAAACATTATTGACCTGATTGGGGTAATCGGACCGTCCGGTAGCAATGATGGCGTCTTTCCGCACTTTCCGCACTTCTTCCGGCAAGATTTCCGGGGTTGGATTGGCAAGTGCCAGAATGAACGGCTTGTCCGCCATGCGTTCTACCATATCCGGTTTTAAAATACCCGGTGCTGACAGACCCAAAAAGACATCCGCGCCACCGATCACATCACCCAATGTGCGCTTTTCCGTCTTGATGGCATATCTATCCTTATAAGGATTCATGTCTTTTTCCCGGCCCACATAGACCACGCCTTCCACATCCACAAGGCTGACATTATCCCGTTTCAATCCCATACTGACCAACAGATCGAGACAAGCTAGCGAAGCCGCACCACCGCCCGTGGCCACAACTTTAATATCCTCGATCTTCTTATCCACTATACGCAAACCGTTATAGATCGCCGCGCCGACCACAATCGCCGTCCCATGCTGGTCATCATGAAATACCGGGATATTCATACGTTCCTTCAAAGCTTTTTCAACAATAAAGCATTCTGGTGCCTTGATATCTTCCAGATTAATCGCCCCGAATGTGGGTTCAAGAGCAGCAATGGTATCAATCAGCTTTTCCGGATCATTCTGATCAATTTCAATATCAAAAACATTGATGCCGGCGAATTTCTTAAACAAAATCGCCTTGCCTTCCATGACTGGTTTGGACGCCAATGGCCCAATATTACCCAGGCCGAGCACCGCCGTACCGTTGGTAACGACGCCCACAAGATTGCCACGAATGGTCATCTCATTCACCGCCGCAACATCTTCCACAATCGCTTCGCAAGCAAAGGCCACACCAGGAGAATAGGCCCGCGCCAGATCCCGCTGATTGGACAGCGGCGTAGTCGGGGTTATTTCAAGCTTTCCAGGAGTGGGTTCTCTGTGATAACGGAGGGAAGTTTCTTTAAAATTCTCATCAGGCATTATACGGCGTCCAATCTATAGTGATTATCACAAGTTATAGCGGAGAACAGGCAATACACAAGAGCGTAATTGATGACTTTTATATTAGAAAGAAATGATCAAGAAAAGTTTTAGATATCAGGGAGGTAATACCAGATGACCCTCATCACCCCAGACATTAAAAAATCCCCCCTTCTTTTATAGAGAAGGGAGGATTCAATTACAGTTGATTTAGTTTACAGGTCCAGCGGACGATATTCCTTACCAAGGTCTTTGGCAACGGCTTCATAAGTGATCGCCCCGCCAGAAATATTAACACCATTTGCCAGATGTTCATCATCTTTACACGCCTGTTTCCAGCCCTTGTTAGCCAGCGCCAAACCGAAAGGCAATGTAGCGTTATTCAAGGCAAATGTAGACGTCCGTGCAACCGCACCCGGCATATTAGCCACGCAATAATGTACGACACCATCAACAACAAAGGTCGGTTCAGCATGAGTTGTTGGGTGAGAATTCTCAAAACAGCCGCCCTGATCTATGGCAATATCCACCAGAACCGCGCCATCTTTCATGCGCTTAACCATATCCGCAGAGACTAATTTAGGTGCAGCGGCCCCCGCCACCAAAACTGCCCCAATGACCAGATCCGCTTCCAATACGGCTTCTTCCAGATCATGGCTCGTAGAATAACGCGTTCTTACAGCCCCCCGGAACCGAGCATCAAGACGCCGCAGAACATCAATATTACGGTCAAAGACACTAACATCCGCACCCAGACCTACGGCCATTTCCGCCGCATTCATGCCCGATACACCGCCACCAATGATCACGACCTTCGCCGGGGCTACACCAGGGACACCGCCCAGTAATATCCCCATGCCGCCGGATGCTTTTTCCAGAGCATGCGCTCCGGCCTGTATGGACATCCGTCCGGCAACTTCACTCATGGGTGCCAAAAGCGGCAAACCACCAGCGTCATTGGTTACGGTTTCATATGCAATGGCCGTACAGCCAGATTTGATCAAGGCATCGGTCTGTGCCGGGTCAACTGCCAGATGTAAATAGGTATAGAGCAGATGGCTTTCAGTCAGCATCTCACATTCGACAAGCTGAGGTTCTTTTACCTTCACAATCATTTCCGCCTGTGCGAACACCTGTTCAGCGGTGGCAATGATTTCTGCGCCTACGGCTTCATAATCCGCATCGGAAAAACCAATTCCTGCACCCGCAGTTGTTTCCACAATGACACGGTGGCCGCTGCGAATAAATTCATACGCACTGGCCGGCGTCAGGCCAACGCGATATTCATGTATCTTAATTTCTTTTGGAACACCAACAATCATCTGTCATTCTTTCTATAAATCCGGGCTATAAATCCGGGCTATAAATTCAGGGTTAACTTCTGCCCCAATTATACGGAAAAACAGAGAAAATATCCTTGCAAAGATCACCACATATTCCTTGATAATTCGCAGATAATTGTGTATTTTATGTATTATGAGACATAAATTTCGAAATATGCGCTTTGATAAGATTGATCATGCCATCCTTGAGTCGTTGCAAAACAATGGCCGCATTAGCAATAATGACCTTGCGGAACGTGTAGGCTTATCACCGTCGGCCTGCCTACGGCGGGTAAAGTCATTGGAGTCAAATGGCGTCATCGATCAATATGTCGCCCTCATCCATCAATCTGCGGCCGGACTACCCGATAATGTCTTTGTCCAGATCACCGTGGAAAAACAAACGAAGGAAAAACTGGCGGAATTTGAGAAAAAAGTCCGGCAATGTCCTCAAATCATGGAATGTTATCTGATGTCCGGCGATGCGGATTACCTGCTCAGGGTCGTGGTCTCCGATGCCTCTGACTATGAACGGCTGCATATGGATGTGTTGACCGCCCTACCCGGTGTATCCCAAATCAAATCCAATTTTTCTTTACGCACCGTGACCAAAAAAACCTCTATACCGTTCCGGCAGAATTAAGGATTTATTTACCTTGTCACGTCATCATGATCCGTAAACATAAAAGGACCCCGCATGAGTGACCAAAACACAGCCCAGAATGTGAAAAAACAAGAGCATCAAAGCTTAAAAGGTCTTATGGCCCTTAACGCTGCGCTAAATGCAGCACGCTCAAGCGAGATTGATAATAACTTTATTTCCGCCGCCGCTGAAATAAAAACACAAGCTCAAAAACTTGCAACAAAACTAGCAACGAAATTAGCCTAGACACTGGTTTATAAACTGGCTAAAAATCTAGTTCAGCAAGCCCCACCCTCCACTTGCATGGGCGGGCAGGCCACATCACCGTAAGAACAGAAAACACAACAATCTCCGGCTAAAGGCTTGAGAAGAATATCACAGCCTTTGCATTGATAAAAATACTGACAGGTATTAGTGGGCATGATTTCCCGCGTTTTATAACCACAATGGGGACAGGTTATTTCAGATTTCAGAAATATGCCCGGACTAATGCTCAATTATTTCTCACCTTTGACGAATAGCCCATATCATCTATGGCCTTGATTATAGCATTTAAATTTGTATTACTGTCATCAAATATGACATCCGCCGTCTTCGTGGTAGAATCAACAATAACACCCTGAACACCCTCTATGGACTTAAGTATTTCTTTGACAATATAGGGACAGACAATACAGTTCATATTTTCCAATTCCAACGTCGTGTGTACAATCTCTGCCCGCACGCTGCTAGAAAGCCCCGCATAGATCAGAACCGAAATGAGAATATATTTATGCATAATAACCGCCCCTAGCTCAGAAATGAACAAACACACCTACGGATAAGACTGTACCGATGACGCTTACATCCGCAGAACGGATAACGCCTTTCTCCCCTGAATAGGAAAACCACAGACCACGCACCGCACTTTGACAAGCGCAACAGTAAAAAAACCGATCGAGAATAATGCTAGAGGTATAATACAAGAAGATACGGCACCAACAGTGGACATCAAAATACCACCAAACCCGAGTTTGTTTTTTAACCGTATTTCGTTCAAATACCCTTCCTGGAATTTAATAATCAATGCCATAGTTATACATGCTATAGTAACTATAGGTGCAAGCAAAAAATTATCAAAAAGGTCTGTCATGGCAACTGGCAAAAAATATACAATTGGCAAATTGTCAGAATTATCGGGCTGTGTCATTCAGACCATTCGATATTATGAACAGATCAGCCTTCTGCCCGAGCCCGACCGCAGCCCTCGCGGCCACAGGCTTTATAACAACGACCTGTTAGCGCGTCTCAAATTCATTCTGCGCTTACGGCAACTTGGATATAATCTTGAAAAAACAAGGGACCTGCTCAATATTGTGGATGGCGGTAAATATACCTGCCAACAGATCAAGAAAAAGACGCTCCAACATGCCCAGACCATCCACGATAAGATAACGGACCTGAAAAAGATCGAAACCGAATTATTAAAGATGGCCGCACAATGCAATGATGACAAAGGCAGGGATTGTTCAATCCTCGATAGCCTGTTCCACACCTAAGGTCTTGGTAAAAATCTCCGCTTACACCCCGACCTATTCGACCCACTCCAGCCCCATATTGTCGTAGCGTTCCTTATCATTACCCCAATTTTTTCTGACCTTGACAAAAATGAACAGATGCACACGGCGATCAAGCATTTCTTCCAAGTCCAGACGCGCCAATTTGCCAATTTCCTTCAAACTACGCCCGCCTTTGCCAATAACGATGGCCTTTTGAGTTTCCCGCTCCACATAAATAACCTGTTCGATCCGAACACTGCCATCCTTCTTTTCCTGCCAAGCTTCGGTTTCCACCGTTGCCGCATAGGGTAGTTCCTCATGTAAGCGCAGGAAGAATTTCTCTCTGGTAACTTCCGCCGCCAGCATACGTTCCGTAATATCCGTCATTTGATCTTCGGGATAGAGCCACGGCCCTTCAGGTAGATATTTGGAAATGGTATCTTTCAGGTCCTCAAGACCATCCCCTTTCAACGCGGAAATCAACAGGACCTCGGAAAAGTCCCCCATATCATTAAGTTCCTTCACCAGACTGAGAAGGCTGTCCCGCCGGATGGCGTCGATTTTATTAATCGCCAGAACCGCTTTCTTGCCCCCCTCTTTCAGGCCGTCAATGATACGACGAGTATTGGCATCAATACGACGTTCCGCATCCACCAGCAATACAACCACATCTGCATCACCCGCACCGGCCCAAGCGGCCGATACCATGGCCCGTTCAAGCCTCTTTTTCGGCTCAAAAATTCCTGGCGTATCCACAAAGATCATTTGATTGTTTTTATGCAGCGCAATACCGATAAAACGGGTTCGGGTTGTCTGTACCTTGTGGGTTACAATGGAAATCTTGCTACCTACCAATGAATTCATCAAGGTTGATTTTCCAGCATTCGGTGCCCCCAACAGGGCAACGAAACCGCAATGGCTTTTATTCTCGGTCATGTCATTCAACTTTTATTTGTCTAAATTTTTATTTTCTAAACGGCTCAATACTTTTGAGGCGGCATCCTGTTCCGCTTCCCGTTTGGATCGGCCCTTGCCCAATTCCGGCATCATATCATTAATTCGGGCCTCTATGGTAAAATAAGGGTCATGGGCTGGCCCTGTGCGGTCAACGACCACATAGTTCGGAATTGGAATATGACGGGCCTGCACCCATTCCTGAAGCCTCGTTTTTGCATCTCTTCGCGCAATGGTATCCTGCGAAATATACTTTTTCCAGAATTTACGCACCAACTTCCGGGCTTTTTCATAGCCCCCATCCTGATTGACCGCGCCAATGATCGCTTCACAAGCATCCGCAAGAATCGTCGGCCTGTTGCGCCCACCGTTATCTTCGGTGCTTTTTGCCATATGGATGAATTCGGCCAATTTCATGGTTTGAGCCACTTCTGCCAGTGTTTCCCGCCTCACCATATTCGAATGACGACTGGCCATGCCACCCTCATCCACATCGGGGTAATATTCAAACAACCATTCCGCAATAACCAGACCAAGAACGCGGTCACCAACGAATTCAAGTCGTTGATACTGCTTTCCCCCTTCTAGGCTGGGATGGGTCAAAGCTTCCCGCAGAAGGTCTTCATCTTTGAATATATATCCAAAAACTTTATATAAATCGCTATATTGACCCAATGAATTCGATCCGCCTGACATCTTAATTTATGCTCGTAAACATGCGCTCACGGCGCTGTTGTGGGAACCATTTCCAGAATTCCCACAAACGGGCATTATCGTCAAAGGATACCCAGATCACTTCGGCCCGGCCAATAATATTCTCACTGGGAACATAGCCCACGCCTTCGCTTTTCTTCCATCGGCTATCCTTGGAATGATCCCGGTTATCACCCATGGCAAAATAATGGCCTTTTGGCACCAGAAAAATAGCCGTATCATCGGAATATCCACCTGGGAACCAGCCATCATCCAACGTCATATATGATTTTCCACCCGGTAGCGTTTCCCGGTATTTAGGATAGCTTTCTTCCCGTCCGAATTCATTGATAATCTTGAAATCACCAACATATTCCCGCTCCACAATCTTACCATTAAGATACAGACGGCTTTTTTTCATCTGAATGGTATCACCGGGCAGACCGACAATACGTTTGATATAATAGATCTCTGGTTCACGCGGCAACCTGAATACGACGACGTCACCTCTTTCCACCGGACTTTCGAACAGACGGCCTGAAAATATTTCCGGACTAAAAGGAAAGGAATGATGGCTATAACCGTAAGACATTTTAGAAACCAAAAGATAATCACCAACCAACAGATTATCCATCATGGACTTGGAAGGAATCTTAAAAGGTTGAAAGAAAAATGTCCTAAAAACAAGAGCGATAAGCAAGGCCCAGATCAGAACACTGATCCAGCTTTCTTCCTTTTTGTCTTCTACACTTTTGCCCTGAGCCATTTCATCGGTTTTAATATCAGACATATATTCCATTCACCATTGGGGTATATTCACATTTCTGAACATAAATAAGGTAATTATCATAAGTTATCAACCAAATGTGGCTGAATCGCGGTAATTAGAACAATAGCCTGCGCCCATGGGTGATCATCTGTCAAGGTCAAGTCGATCTGTGAGGCCAAGCCATCCGGGGTAATTGCCTGCAACCGGATGAGCGCACCGCCTGTCAAACAAATAACTGGCCGGCCGTGTTCATCCCGCTCAACCCCCACATCTCGCCAGAATACGCCCTTGGCAAATCCGGTCCCCAGCGCCTTAGCACAGGCCTCCTTCGCGGCAAACCGTTTGGCATAATTTGAAATCCGAGAGGCTTTTCCTTCGCAATAACTCTGTTCTATATCCGTAAAAATACGATCAATGAACCGTTGTCCATATTTTGAGATCGACCGATCAATGCGGTCAATATTCACCAGATCATTACCAAGCCCGATAACACGCATTATTCCTGTCCTGTTCCCGCGCGGCCCCGGTCCATCAGCTCTTTCATCTGCTGAATACTCTGGGCAAGGCCAACAAAAATAGCCTCCCCAATCAGGAAATGGCCGATATTAAATTCCGTGAACTGAGGTATGGCCGCCACGTCTTCCACCGTTTCAAAATTCAGCCCATGCCCTGCATGCACTTCCATATTCAGACTTTCACACAGCGCCGCCCCTCTGCGCAATCTGTCCAGCTCTATTGGACTATCGATTTTATCTACGTAGGTCCCGGTATGAAGTTCAACCTTATCCGCACCAATTTCCTTTGAAGCTCTGATTTGCCGTTCATCAGGATCAATGAACAGGCTAACACCAATATTGGCCTCTCTCAACCGTTGTACGAAAGGGGCCAAATGATCATAGCCCCCGACCACATCAAGGCCGCCTTCGGTGGTCAATTCCTGCGGTTTTTCCGGGACAATACAG
>JAESRB010000093.1 GCA_016764855.1 Emcibacter sp. | reverse complement strand
CCCTGTTCGATGGCAAGCCTATGGATTATAGACAGACCATTGCCGCCTTGGAGCGCACTATGTTGGAAGATGCCTTAGAGAGCAATAAACATAATCAACGGGATACGGCTAAATTTCTTAATCTGACGTACCATCAGTTCCGCCATCAGCTGAAAAAGCATGAATTGCTTTAGTTCGGTGGGTCAAAAACCGGTAGCTGAGTACGGCAACAATGCTCGAGAGCAGCATCATAGTGGTCATGGGGCGTATGCTATCGCTATGAAAGAGGCCAACAACCGAACTTAACAAGGCTCCCATCACAAATTGACAGGTTCCCAAAATGGCGGTTGCCGAGCCACTGTTCTCGGAAAAATCATCCAGATAACAGGCCATGGTATTGGGCATGATGATGCCAGATACGCCGATCGCCACCATTATCATGGGGACAACCATATATATATTGTGGGGGTCAATGAATTGTCCGCCCCACAGCGCGATAGTGGCCGTAAGCTGTATGGTGATGCCGATCCCGATCAGCTGATGAGGGCTGAATAAATTAAGCAATATGGGGTTCAGCCGATTGAATGTCATCATGGTGATAATGTTGGCCCCGAATAGAAACGGAAACATATCCGTTGATACGCCAAGATAAGTGATATAGGCAAAAGCCGACCCGGTCAGAAATATGAACATGACCGCTGAACTGAAGGTCTGGATCACCATATAGCCCATGGCCTTGTGATTGCTCAGGACTTGGCGGTAGCTCTTGCCGACTTTGGCCAGATTTAATTTTTCCGTCAGGGGTTTCTGTCTCTCCGGCAGGCAGAGGAAAATGATCCCCAGTGAAATCAAGGCATAGCCAGCCAGAAAGGCGAAAATCATTTGCCAGTTGGAGAATTTGATCAATAACGCCCCGACCGCAGGTGCCACAAGGGGGGCCAGCATCATCACAACGCCAATTAGGGCGAACATCCGTGCGGCTTCTTTACCTCTGAACCGATCCCGGACAACGGACGGCGCAATGACGGTAATAAAACCACCGCCAAAGGCCTGAACGAAGCGGCCAGCAATGACCGTTTCGATATTTGGTGCAAAAATAATACCAATGGTGGCCAGAAAAAAGATAATCACCCCCGGTCCCCCAATGCGGCGACGGCCATAATGATCGGACAGAGGCCCGCCCACAAGTTGCCCCATGGCATAGCCCAGAAAGAAGACGCCGATCGTCATTTCCACCATGCCAATACTTGTGCCGAAATAATGCGCCATTTCCGGCATGGCTGGCAGATAGGTATCAATGGAAAAAGGCGTTAATGCCACAAGGGCCGCCAACAGGATTGCGAGAATCCTTGGGGAAAGGTCAGGTCTCATAATGATTACTACGGTTAAATCTGTTTCGTGAAGCGGCCCGATAAGAGTCTATCGTTTGGCTTTTCAGTTTCTGAGAAATCCATAGGAAGGGGCATTACGGAAACCAGAAGAATTGATAATATTTTTTATTTTTATGACCCCTTTTGATAAGTACACCCTCAGAAAATATCTCAAGGTAACAGTATGTTATCAGCTATTAGATGTTTTGGCAAGCCGTCAAAAGGACTAGGGTTTGCTGGGTATCAGGACAATAAATGCCCGGACCGTTTCATTTTGGTTTTCAGGTAATGATCGTTATGGGTGTTGGCGGGGAAGGCATGTTTGACCCGTTCGGTCACTTGGATACCGCAGGCGGTCAGGCCCTCTACCTTTAACGGGTTATTGGTCAGAAGACGCACTTTGGAAAACCCCATTAGGGACAGCATATGTGCCGCAGGCTCAAAAATACGTTCGTCGGAATGGAAGCCCAGCCGTTCATTGGCATCCACCGTATCAAAGCCCTGATCCTGTAGAGCATAGGCCCGAATTTTGTTGATCAGGCCAATGCCCCGGCCTTCTTGGGCCAGATATAATAATACGCCACCGCCGGATTTCTGCATATGCTTGATGGCGCCGTTCAATTGTTCCCCGCAATCACATTTCAGTGAGCCAAGTAAGTCGCCGGTAAAGCATTCTGAATGGATACGGGTCAGGACCGGGTCATGGCGGTTAGGATCGCCAATGATCAGGGCAAAATGCTCTGTGCCGCCATGCTCTGGCCGGAAGGCGACCATGGTGGTGTCTTCGGCTCCGGCTAAAGGGACTTTGGCAGACGTGATGATGCTTAAGCCCGCGGCGTCATTATGGTCGAAAGCCAGAATATCCTGAGCCTGAACATAAAGGAAGTTGCGATCTTTGGCCCAGGCGGCCCCATCCTCTGTGGGCAGGGCGGCGGAGAATAAGGCGGCGGGCAGAAGTTTGGCAATCTTGCAGAGTTTCAACCCGGCCGCATGACCGGAAGTGGCATTTTGGTTTGCCACACGGAATGGGCCCTGCATGGGCTGCATCAAATCATCGGCAGGATCGGCCATGGACCCGATAACGGCGCTATTCATATGGTCAGACAGGCTGATCAGGGCCACATCACCGTTGCGCGGCAATACACGCAGGACATTGGCCCGGTTATAGGTCAGCCCGACCACGGGTTCTGCACCGGAAAGGCGGCGAAGTCGGTCAATCCACTGATCCGTCAATAATTCGGCGGACTGTACAAGTATATTTTCCGGACCATCGCCGACGACCACAGCAATTCCGCGCCGCAAGTCCGATGCGGCTCGCTCGACGGTCACAATTTTGTGATCGAGCAGGTTTTTAATGTCCTGATCTATTGTTGTGGGCGGAACCATCGCCATATTCAATTCCATTAGGTCATCAGTGAAAATATGTTATATTGGCATATATAGTGTGGCGCAGCAAAAAATAACAGGATTAAGTCATGGATCAGAGTTATAAAATCTTACTGGTGGATGATGACAATGATATTCGGGCCACCTTGGCAGAGCAGCTTGCCTTCCACGAAGACTTTGTTACCGCAGAGGCCGCGACCGGTATGGAAGGGCTGAATGCGGCTAAAGAGGGCAAGTTTGATCTGATCATTCTGGATGTGGGTTTGCCGGATCTGGATGGCCGGGAGGTCTGTCGGATGATGCGTAAATCCAACATTAAAATTCCCATTATCATGTTGACCGCCAACGACAGTGAGAGCGATACCATTCTGGGGCTGGATGCCGGGGCCAATGATTATGTGACCAAGCCGTTTAAATTCGGCATTCTTCTGGCTCGTGTGCGTGCCCAGTTGCGGCAGCATGCTATCAGCGAGGATGCGTCCTTCACCATCGGTCCCTATTATTTTAAGCCGGGCGAGAAAACCCTGATAAACCGTCAGACAGAAGAGTTGATCCGCTTGACGGAAAAAGAAACCGCGATCCTGAAATATCTGAAGCGGTCCGACGGTAGCCCCATAAGTCGAGATGTACTTTTGGATGAGGTTTGGGGCTATAATGCAGGCGTGACGACCCATACGCTGGAGACGCATATTTATCGTCTGCGTCAGAAAATAGAAAAAAATCCGTCCTCTGCAACAATTTTGATTACGGACGCAGGTGGTTACCGTCTGGGGGATTAATCCGGTGGGCAAATCAATCACGCCGGACTCATTATTCTGGACTCAGGCATAGGACTGAGTTATCAAGCCTTCATGAGCTTTGAAATTTGTTTTACCCGCCGATATTGCATGAGCCATCGCCTGTTTAATATTAAGAACAGCCGGTGTTACGTTCCCCATGGCCATAACGAATATGTTAAAGTCACGCTGGTTGCCACGGGCAATGATCCGTTGGACGGTACGGTTAATATGGTGGCTCCCTTTGCGTTGTTGAAAAAGGTCTGGCATCAATGGATTGATGACCATGTGGATCACAGTCTGCAATTGTCCAGTCAGGACCCGATGCTGACATATTTCAAAACAACGGAACCGGAAAATCTGCCACATATCATGATCACGCCGGGCGACCCGACTACGGAATTACTTGCCGCCTGTTTCATGTCTAAGATCAATGCTATTTTACAGGATCAAGGGCTTGACGTGCGTTGTCAAAAGATAGAAGTCGTTGAAACACCCACTAACAGTGTTACGTTCAGCGGGAACCCGGAACAGGTAATCTGTACCGACCAGTATGACGGCCCGGATACGCCGTGGTGGCAACGGCCGGACATGTCCATCAACGATCTGGATCTTTAAAAATGGCAGAAGCAATTCTTATTACCGCCGCTTGTAAGCGTATCGGCAAATGTCTGGCCGAAAGTCTCGCGGCGCAGGGCTATTTCATTTATCTGCATTATCATTCGGTCCGGTCCGATGGCGAAGCCACCCTGTCGGCAATTCGAGACAAGGGTGGCGACGGCATGCTGGTGCAATGTGACCTTGAGGATTACGCACAGGTGGAGACATTGATCGCCGCCTGTGATCACCCGGATCATTCCTTGCGGCATGTGATTAATAATGCCTCACAATTCATTGATGATGATATTCTTGATTTCACGGAGCATAGTTTTGTCTCCCATCAAAATGTCAATCTGCGCGCGCCCATGCAATTGGCCCGTGCGCTGCATGCTTTAATCCCGGACGGGGACAAAGGCAGCGTGATCAATATTATCGACAGCAAGGTTTTTGCCCTTAATCCGGATTTCCATTCCTATACGTTAAGCAAATATGCGTTGTTGGGGGCGACGGAAATGATGGCGCAGGCGTTAAGCCCTAAAGTCAGAGTTAATGGCATCGCGCCGGGCTTGACCCTGATCAGCAGCACGCAGAGCGAAGAGAATTTTGCCTTGGCTAGCCATCTGAATTTTATTGGTGCGCCGTTGAGAGTCGAAGATATTGCCAGTACGGCCTATCTTTTGATCACGACTCCGTCCATCAATGGGACAACGATCCCCGTGGATGGTGGTCAGAAAATGATCAATTTCACAGGCGACGTGGTTAATGTCGCCGAAGATATCCTGAAAAAATCAGATTGAAAACTCTATCATAACCGGCGCATGATCCGAGGGTTTCACCCACCCGCGCGCTTTTTCAAGGACGGCCATGCTTTCCATATGAGGTTTTAAGGTAGGGCTTGTCCATATGTGGTCGAGCCTGCGGCCTTTATCTGCGGCGCGCCAATCTTTCGCCCGGTAGGACCACCAGCTGTAAAGTCGTTCTGGTTCCGGTACGAAATGGCGCATGACATCAAACCAATCATGGGCCGCCATCAGTGTCATCATTTTTTCGCACTCCAGCGGCGTGTGGCTAATGACTTTCAGCAGTTTTTTATGGGACCAGACATCGCTTTCGTAAGGGGCAATATTCAAATCTCCGACCAGGATATATTTGCCATCTTTGGGCAGGTCATGGGACCATGCGGTCATTTCGTCGAGAAAATTCAGCTTATGGGCAAATTTGTCATTCACAACGGGGTCCGGCACTTCACCACCGGCGGGGACGTAAAAATTATGCAGCTGGATACCGCCGGGGAGTTCGACCTCAATATGGCGGGCATCGCCCTTACCACACCAATCGGTGCGGGTTATATTTTCCAAGGGAATTCGGGACATGATAGCAACCCCGTTATAGGATTTCTGTCCGGCAATAGCGTGATGGATGTAGCCGCGCTCGGTAAAATATTTCTCGGGAAACATATGGTCTTGGACTTTGGTTTCCTGAAAACAGATGACATCGGGATTGTAATCTTCCATTAATTGCCCAACTTGGTCAATGCGCGCCCGTACGGAATTGATGTTCCATGTTACCAGTTTAATTTTTGTCATG
>JAESRB010000092.1 GCA_016764855.1 Emcibacter sp. | reverse complement strand
GGCAGGCCCCATAACCATATGCGTGAACTCAATCACTCTGATACCAAAAAGTGGCAAATCGGTAGTTTCCGTCATTAAAACCCTCATTTTTTTGACAATAAAGTATTTTGATATATCATTAATACATATATAGTATATTTTCCTGAGATATTGATCAATAAAAAATCTGTTCAGAGACAAATTTAATGGGAAAAACACTAATAGAAATCAGCGAAGTCGGTCCCAGAGACGGTCTACAGAATATTGCCGCCATCATGCCATTGAAGGCTAAAAAAGCATGGATCACCGCTATGGCCAATGCCGGTGTTCGCGAAATTGAAGTGGGTTCTTTCGTCCCGGCCCGCATTTTGCCCCAACTTGCCGATACAGCAGACGTCGTTGCTCATGCCCTGACGCTGACAAACCTGACCGTGGCTGTTCTGGTGCCAAATTATAAGGGTGCGGAAAATGCCGTACGCGCCGGAGTTCATAAAATAACGATCCCTCTGTCCGCCAGCGAAACCCATAGTTTAGCCAACGTGAAGCGAACCCACACTCAAATGCTGGAAGAGATACAAAAAATTACAAGACTATTAAAAAGCCTGCCAAAGGAACAACGTCCAAAATTTGAGGGCAGCATCTCCACTGCCTTTGGCTGCACATTAGAGGGTCCCGTTCCGGAAAAGAAAATTCTTGAACTGGCCACTGCACTCATGACAGCGGGCTGTGACGAAGTTGGACTGTCCGACACCACCGGCTATGCCAATCCTGTACAGATTAAAAGGCTCGTCTGTGCAGTAAAAAACACCGTTGGGGACGATAAGCTAACGGGCCTGCACCTGCATAATACCCGTGGTCTGGGATTGGCCAATGCACTTGCAGCTCTGGAGGTAGGCATTACCACCTTGGACAGTTCCCTTGGCGGATTGGGCGGCTGTCCCTTTGCCCCCGGTGCTAGCGGCAATATTGTTACCGAAGATCTTGTTTATATGTTGGAATCAATGGGATTGGACACTGGGATCGATCTGAATAAGCTTCTTGCAAGCCGACAGATCGTACAATCCGCCCTCCCCGGTGAAACATTGTTCGGCTTCATTCCCGAGGCAGGGCTACCGTTAGGTTATGAGATGGTTTAAGCCAGTTTCGCCCACGGCCTGTCTTGCCCATCCTTTTTCTCAAAAGCCATGATGTCATCCTGACAAAGCAACGTCACGTCAATCATATCAAGTCCCTGAAGCAGCATATCCTTATCCTGTGGACTGATATTAAAATGAAAAGCCATGACTTCTGGTCCACTGACAATTTGTTTTTCAAGGTCTATGGTTAACTGGTTTTGACGCGGGTTCTGAATGATCCACTCTACCAACAGTCCAATATCATTCTCTGGTAAGGTCACAGGCAAAAGCCCGTTTCGGACACAATTATTATAAAATATCCCGCCAAAAGACGGCGCTATTATGACTCGAAAACCATATTCAATCATGGCCCAGACCGCATGCTCCCGGCTTGAACCACAGCCAAAATTCATCCCCGACAAAAGTATCTGCGCCCCCGCATATTTGACATTATTCAGGATAAATTCCGGATCCGGTGTTCGACTTATTGGTTCTTTATACCGCCAACCTGCGAATAACCCCTCACCCAATCCCGTCTTTGATACGCGCTTCATTTCCCGGGAAGGAATAATACAATCCGTGTCCACATTGATGCGCATCAAAGGAAGAGATATACCCTTCAGTATTTTAAAAGGCCGCATTTTCATTGCCCTTCCCTATCATTAGGTTTCGCAATATCATTCCGGCCCATAACACCATTCAAACTGTTAAGGTCATCAGGTCCGGCAATGCGGCCCAATATGGCTGATGCTGCCACCGTTTCCGGGCTTGCCAGATGAGACCGGGTCGCCGGACCTTGCCGACTTTCAAAATTACGGTTAGTGCTGGTCACAACCCGTTCCTGAAAGCCAAAACTTTCCCCGCCCGCATAAAAACACAAGGAGCACCCGGATTCTCGCCATTCAAAGCCCGCGTTTTTAAAAATTTTATCCAGCCCTTCGGCTTCGGCCTCTTGCTTCACGCGCTGTGATCCCGGCACACAAATGGCCCTAACCCCATCGGCCACCTTTCGGCCTTTTAAAATACGACCGGCCCTACGAAGATCCGACAGTCGGCTATTGGTGCAAGAGCCGATAAAGGCCCCGCTAATGACCAAATTTGTAAGCTTCGTTCCCGGTGAGATATCCATATAATTCAGGGCTTTTTCCGCGGCAGCCCGATTGTGCTTGTCATTCATTTTGACCGGGTCCGGCACGCGTGCGTCGATGGCCATGGCCTGTCCGGGGTTTGTCCCCCATGTAATCATCGGCGATATATCCTCTGCCGCGATCGTGATTCTCTTATCAAAGATAGCCTTATCATCGCTCTTTAAACCCTGCCAGTCTTTAAGCGCCTTATGCCAATGCTCCCCCTTCGGCGCATAGGACCGTCCTTCTAGGTAAGCATAGGTCTTTTCATCCGGGGCGATCATACCCGTAAAAGCCCCAAATTCCACCGCCATATTGCACAGCGTGATACGAGCTTCCATATTTAGGTTTGTGACCGCTTCGCCACAAAATTCCACCGCATAACCACTGCCTCCAATCGCCGTATATTGACCAATCAAAAATAGGATCATATCCTTTGCCGTGACATTTTTCCTCAATTCCCCTTCAAATAAGACCTGCATCGTTCGGGGCCGTTCCAGCCGTAATGTGCTTGTAGCCATGGCATGTTCGACCTCCGTTGAGCCAACCCCAAAGGCCAAAGCACCAAAAGCCCCTTGGCTACAGGTATGGCTATCAGGACAGATCAGCGTCAGTCCCGGCAGCACAATGCCTTGTTCTGGGGAGATCACATGCACAATTCCATGTCCTGGATCATCAATATCAAAAAGCGTAATACCAGCAGAAAGAGCCGACTTTCTGGTCGTTTGTATGAATTCTTTACCGCCTGGCACCTGCGTTTCATCCGTCCGCCCCGGAAAGGTATCCACAATATGATCAATCGTACAAAATATATTCTCAGGATGACGCAAAGGCCGATTTTTTTCTGTCAGCCCCTTCAATGCGATTGCTCCAGTACGCTCATGAAGGAAAATACGGTCAATATACAACAGGTCCGCCCCCTCCCCCAATTCGGCGACAATATGCCCGTTCCAGATTTTCTCGAAAAGTGTCCTAGCTGCCATATTATTTTTGACCACCGAAAGGCAATATACGACCCTTCACTTTCTTTTTAAAATAGGTCCAACTGGTCTCATTCTTCCGTTTATCATCCCCTGCTGGTGGTGATTTATAAACAGGGTTTTTTGTGGTAATATATGTCTTTAACACATCGGGCAAGCCTTCAAATCCGGAGACTTTTTTACCCGCAGCATGGGTATAAAGCTTTCCCTCCCGCCCTTGCATTTCCATCCACGGCAACCATGCTGACAACCGTACCCATCCGACTTTTACCTGCGCCGTATCTTGGGAACCATCTACAAGGTCGTCTATTTCTCCCATAAAATTAAACATTTCTGTGGCTTGGTAAGCCCCGCCCACATATTGCTGATATGCTCCCTGAAGCACATTATGATAAAACAAGGGAATGGTCATCGACATGAACCATGCCCCGCTGTCCTCCCGGCCTTTCCATCCTGAGGACGGCTGTCCACTCTTGTTATAGGGAAAAGTCGGACGACCATTCACCGGATCATTTTGCACATGGATGACCCCTACCTCACGCCCTGTCAGAGGGTTCTGCCACCTGTCCAGAGGTTGACCCGTTTCAAGGTCCAGATAAAGCATAATTTCACGGCTGACCAAACGATAGCCCATCCCCTGTTTACCGCCGTTAATGCGAATACATTGGCGCACGTTCATACCCGACACGTTAAACAGTTTCCGATCAGGCTCCCCCATGCGTTGAGAAAAAACAGCCCCCTGCCATGCAAAGAAAATTGGTTTGTTATCCTTGAGCGAACAATGAATTTTTCGGTTAGCGGCCAAGGCCCCCTCCGGTGTGGAAAGGTCAATTTCCTCTACTGCTAAGGCCGCACTGGCAAGGCCAATGCAAAAAACCGCATAAAAGACAGTACAAAGGGCTGTACCAAGGACTGTAAAGATGATTTTTCTTATGGCTAAAACAATATTCATTTGAAATTCCTCATAGGAAATCAACGATTATTTTAACTGATGATATATCATTATTATTTTTTTACCAAGGTATAAATATTATCTCTGTCTTTAACAAGGACCATTCTGCAACCATATGGGCCAAAGATAACTGCCCGCCCTTAAAAAGGTTTCACCACGCCAATGAAGGCCATTGCGGCAATGCATACCCAATAAACATAAGCAAGTTTTCGGGCCTTGGCTAATGTGGAGGAAAAGATATGCTCAATTTCCACCGTGGAGCCTTCTTGGCCAAGCCTGTGAAAAGCCACCGCCCAGTTTTTCATGATATACCGCAACAACAAACCTATGATCATGATAAAACCAAAAAATGTCAGCTTTGTTGCAAACCAATATATCCCTCCCACATCATCCCCTACAAACAGCAGCTTTCCTGTGACGAGCGTATATCCCCCGAGCAACCACAGGCTGGGAATGACGAAATATCTTATTTTATCATCAAATTCGGTAATTCTTATACCAAGCTTTGTCCCCCGGTGCCGAAGAGCCATATAGATAAGGCACCACCATATGGCTGTGGCACACCAGATAACCGTCACCCAGACCCCAGATACCGGAGACAGGCCAAGATCGTCTGCCATATTAAACCCGACTGGCAGCATCCAGATAATTGAAGACCGGGGCAGGATATCAATACGGTAAGCCGTTTCCATATGCCGCAACCTGTCATCCAGAGCAAGCTTGGCATTGGCCACATTGGTCGAGGCATTAAAAACACCCCACTCTCCCCCCAGCCAATAAGCCGCAAAAATAACATGAGCCCACCGCAATACATCATGCATATATATTTCCATTACATCCTCCTTGCAGGAAAAAATTTCCGTTATAGAAGAAAGGGTCTCATATCTGCTATGGACAACACACTGACATATGTCACTGCCGCCGCGCGCGACTGGGGATCTCCATCAGATTTATTTTCCCACGAGCTGTATAAAATAAAAATATATTTCATCCGCAGATGACTAAATATCTCTTCAAAATATCCATACCTCTGGTTCATAAATTTTGGGAAAATGACATGAAAAAGGCTATATTTTGGGCTGTGACCTTACTCATCACGGCCTTACTGTCATCCTGTAGTCAACAACAGGATAAAGTGGAATATATCAATAAATGCATCGTTCCCGATTAATTTTCTCAAAACATCGGTTGAATATAAAATTCTGCTGCCTAAACTAATGACATGACAAAAACAAAAAAATCATTACCGGCCATCCTGTTATGTGGTCACGGCAGTCGATCAACGGAAGCCGCCACTGAATTTCAGTGTCTTACGGATAAAGTTCAAAAAAAGATGCCCGCACATCACGTGACCGGAGGCTTTCTTGAATTTAATCAACCCACCATTAAAGACGCCCTGCAGAAAATTTATGACCAGGGCATAAAAGAGATTATCGTCCAGCCCGTAACACTTTATAACGCGGGACATACAAAAAAGGACATCCCGGAAATATTAGCTCTTTTCCAGAAAAACCATCCCGATGTCCAATTGCATTATGGCTTGTCTTTGGGTCTTGGCCCATCTGTGATAAAAACCGCCGTCAACGCGGTGGAATCCGTTATGCCCGACGGGGACCGGGAAGATTTCAAACTACTTGTGGTCGGCCGTGGTGCCAAGGACCGTGCCATCAGCGACCAGACAATAAAACTGTGCCAAAAACTCCACGAAAACCTCGCGTTCGGGGACAGCCGCTATTGTTATTCTTTCGAGAATACACCCCTGTTAAATAGCGCATTGGGACAAGCTGCATTATCCCACTATCACCATGTGGTGATCCTGCCATTCCTGTTATTTTCCGGCCGGTTATTATCTGATATCCGTGCAGAGGTCGATATAGCCGCCCAAAAATATCCCGCTTTTACATTTCATAAAGCCCCTCACCTTGGGCCACATGACTTTATCGCAGATGCCGTGTTTGACAGAATTAAAGACGCCATGCCGCAATGTTTTTGAGGAGCCGTAACACTTCAAGCTCCTCAAAAAAAACTAGAAATTCACATTCAGGCCCACATATAACGACCGCGGTTTACCGGGGAAATAACGCTCATCTGTAAAGACAGTCCAATCAGCTCTTTCCCCATATTTCCGGTTGGTGAGGTTCATCAGGCGTAGGGAAAATCCGTAATTATCCGCCAATCTCACATTAGCCCGCAGGTTCAGATAATTATGCCCCTCATATTTATGCAGATTTTCCGGGTCCATATAATAAGATCCCATGTGAACCCATTCAAGTTCGGCTGTGATCTTGTCATTTAATTTCCAGTTCACTTGCATGCTGCCAAAGTGACCCGGCGCGGTATCAATATCATTGCCGTTCAAATTGGTGCCGCCGCTGATAAAATCAAACGTATAACGATGACGGGCTATGCTCACATTACTTCGGATGCTCAACTGATCGCTTAGCTCAAGCTGCACCATGACATCGGCTCCGATGTGATCCGATTTACCGTTATCCACGTTAAAAAATGACGAATCCCGCAGGATATAATTATCTTTTTCCATGGCGTAGAAAGAAATATTATAGCTGACTATGTCCTGCTGTCCCCGGAAACCCAGCTCGATATTTTTCAAACGCACCTCATCAAGGTCTGCCACGGACTGCGCCCGTTGCAAACGATATAGCTCTGTGGCTTGTGGTGCCCGAAAACCCTGTCCAATATTCATATAAACATCATGATTGGCGTGATATTTAT
>JAESRB010000091.1 GCA_016764855.1 Emcibacter sp. | reverse complement strand
TTTGGCCAGATAAGCACCCAGATGTTGATCCGGTGCCAACAGGATCGGTTGGTCTTTTGGAAGCTGGTCAATGATATGTTTAGCATTACTGGACGTAATGATAATGTCAGAATGAGTTTTTACCGCCGCAGAACAATTAATATAGGTCAGGCTGATATGATCGGGGTATTTCGCCCGAAATGCAGCAAATTCATCCGCTGGACAACTGTCTTCCAAGGAACAACCGGCTTCCATATCCGGCAGAATCACGGTTTTTTCAGGGCTGAGAATTTTTGCCACCTCGGCCATGAAACGCACGCCGCAAAATACAATGACATCTGCGTCTGTCGAGGCCGCTTTTCGAGATAAATCAAGGCTGTCGCCGACGAAGTCAGCCAAATCCTGTATCTTGCCATCTTGATAGTAATGAGCAAGGATCACGGCATTTTTTTCTTTGCGTAACCGGTTGATTTCTTCGAGAAGTTCCGCATCTGTGGCGGCGGTCTTGGCTGTCAGAGGTATAGACATTATTATTCCAGATATCATGAAAACTTGTGAGCTATAGATGGTGGTTTAGCCTTTGGTGTCAAGCTTGGCAAGGGGATTAATATGGCTCATTCATGAAATTCGGCTTTTTCCGGGATGCGGGTGAAGGCAATTTTGGTGCCAGTATGGGGCGATAATGGGCTTGGTAAGGAGCCAATCACAATCGTATCCAGACCATATTTTTTGTTGATGAGGTCCATGGCTTCTGACAGGCGGGTATTTTTTTTCTGTTTCCGCGAGACGGGATCATCAAGCATAGCGAACATATCCGGCATGATGTCTTTTCCATGGGTCAGGCCGTAAAGGGCAATAGCGATATGTTTAATTCTGGCCGCATCCTGTGTCTTGGGGATATCGTCCCACAAGCTGTCCAGAGCCTGTAGGAAGGAAAAATTATCCTGTGTTGGGGGGAGTTTAACATGAGCTTCCCACCGGGTTTGTTGGGGGTGTTGTTGGGGGCGGGTGTCGTAACGCACGTACAGGTTATAGAAGCTGGCGTAAAAACCAAGTCGGCGGAGCCGGACGACGGCTTTGACGGTCAGGCGCCGGGCGATCATACGCGCCTTGTGCCGGGGGCGCATTCGGGGGGCAAGAACATGGCTATGGCCGATGGTATGGCGTTTTGTTTCCGGTGGTTCGGACACCTCGATCCCGTGGAGGGCGTACCAGAAGCGTTCGCCCTGTACACTATGCCAGACACTGCGGGCGTGTTTTGGGGCCAAATCCCAAAAGCTTTGCAGGCTGGTAATCCCGGCACTGGCCAAACGTTGTTCCATCTTTTGTCCAATGCCGGGCAGATCCCGTAACGATAGATGAAGCAGGCACCCCGGAAGGTCTTGGCCTTCAATTACGGTCAGGCCATCGGGCTTTTGTAGATTACTGGCAACTTTGGACAGGAAACGGTTGGGGGCGATGCCAATGGAACTGCCTAGACAGATGCCGACATTATCTGTAATGCCTTTTTTGATGCGCCGAGCGAGGGCAATGGCATTGTCTTTTTTCTGTTCATCTCCCATCAGTCGGCAGGCGACTTCATCAATGGAACATATTTTGGTGAGGGGGATATGGCGTTCAATTTCGGTCATGACCCGGTGATGGAAATCGACGTATTTATCATGGCGGGCCGGAACAATCATCAGGCCGGGGCAGATGCGGCGGGCATCATATATCATGGTGCCGGTTTTAATGCCTAGTGCTTTGGCCTCATAACTTGCGGCGATGGCGCAGGTGCTGTCGGTGCCGGACGTGGGGACGACGACGGTTGGTTTGCCGCGAAGATGCGGCTGTAGCTGTTGCTCAACACTGGCAAAATAACTGTTCAGGTCAATATAAAGCCAGCGTAAGGCCGTGGGAATTTCCAACATGATATGCGTTCGAGTCTTTCATTGCAAAAGGGGCAATATTATAAACTCAGATAAAAGAACAAATCAAGAACAAATTAAAGATTTTAGGGAATAGGTATTTGGAGGTATTGAGCCAGAAAATTGAATCATAGGTGCTCAGGTTACCGGTAAGGTCATTGTTGATATCAGTGGCAGAATGATAACCACCGAGCAGGCTTGTTACTGTATGGCCGTCGCCTGTCAAAACCATGAACAAAATACGAAAAATCAAGAGGTCGTAAAAATGCCTTCGTAGGATAATTCACCCTGACAGATCACGCGATTATCGTTAGCCATATGGATGAGGTGGGACAGAACGGAGCTGGCTGCGGCGGGATGGAGATAGATTGGAATGTCGCTGTAAATTGCGGTGACCATTTGCGGGATACTATTGGCACCTTCTGCAATGGCGGCCAGAATTTGCCGCTCCCGGTCATGGCGGTGGGCGATAAGAGCCCGGACAAAAGGTTTTGGATTGTCGATCGGTGCGCCGTGGGTCGGATAATAGGTCTCATCATCTCTGTCGAGAAGTTTTTCAAGGCTGGCCAGATAATCCCTCATGTCGCCGTCCGGCTGGGATACAACGGATGCGGACCATCCCATAACATGGTCGCCGGTGAATAGGGCTTTTTCTTGTGGTAAACCAAAACATAAATGATTGGACAGATGGCCGGGGGTATGGATCACATCCAATGTCCAGCCGTCGCCTTCTATAACGTCGCCATCACTTAGGATATGGTCCGGCTTGAAATTCTGATCCCGGCCTTCTTCGGCGTGATTGTCCACATCGACCTGATGACCCATGTCAAAAGCATATGTCTCTGCGCCGGTGACCAGTTTTAGGGGATGGGCCGCCGGGGAATGATCCACATGATTATGGGTGACAAGAATATGGCTGACTTCAACATTCTCCAAAAATTTTTCCAACGCGTGAATATGGGACGGAATTGCTGGCCCCGGATCAATGATGGCCACTTTGTCCCGCCCGATAATATAGGTTCCGGTGCCGTGAAAGGTAAAGGGGGAGGGGTTATGGGCGACGAGTCGACGGATCAAGGGGCTGACTGTTGTGATCTGACCATAATCAGGTGAAAAATTTTTATTAAATTCCATTATATTTCTTTATTTTATTTCTAATTTTTAGAATTTTTCGTCAATATATTTCGTTTTAGCCCGATTTGGAGAAAAATTTATCTATTACAGTATAATGACATTCATATATTATAGCAGCATTTTATGAGGTATGCCATGTCATCTCCTGAACAAGCAAAAGGTTTCGCTACCCGTGCCATTCACGCGGGGCATGGGGAGCGTGATCCTTACGGCGCATTGACATCTCCCATCTATATGACATCAACGTTTGAGTTCGATACGGCAGAGCAGGGGGCTGCGCGTTTCGCCGGTGAAGAAGAGGGCTATATCTATAGTCGTCTTGGTAATCCCACCCTGACGGAGTTGGAGTATAAACTTGCGGATCTGGAGGGGGCGGAAGCCTGTCTTGCGGTCGCATCGGGAATGGGAGCGATTACGAGCGTTTTCTGGACATTTGTGGCGCCGGGGGATGAAATTTTGGTGGATAAAACGCTTTATGGCTGCACCTTTGCTTATTTTCATCATGGGTTAGAAAAATTCGGCATAACTGTACGTTATGTGGATATGTGCCAAGTAAAAAATCTTGCCCGGGAGATTTCTGACAAAACGAAAATTGTTTATTTTGAAACGCCTGCTAATCCGAATATGCGTATTGTGGATATCAAGGCCATATGTGAGATCGCCCATAGCAGCGGGGCCAGAGTTGTCGTGGATAATACTTACTGTACACCGTATCTGCAAAACCCCATTGCCCTTGGGGCGGATATCGTGGTTCATAGCGCGACCAAATATCTGGGGGGGCATGGTGATTTGATGGCGGGGGTGATCCTGTCCAATGCAGAGGATATGGAACAAATTCGTTATGTGGGGTTAAAGGATATGACCGGGGCTGTATTGTCTCCCATGAATGCCTTTTTAGTAACGCGGGGTTTGAAAACACTTGAACTCCGTATGGAGCGGCATTGTGATAATGCGGAAAAGATCGCACAGATGTTAATGGACAGTCGTAAAGTGGGACAAATATTCTTTCCGGGGCTTCCGTCTTTCGAACAGCATGAGCTGGCCAAATCACAGATGAACCGTTTTGGCGGCATGGTTGCCTTTGAATTGCACGGCGGGCATGAGGCGGGACTGAAATTCCTGAATTCTCTGACATTATGCAAAATTGCGGTGAGCCTTGGCGACGCGGAAACGCTGGTCGAGCATCCCGCGTCTATGACACATTCGACTTATACGCCAGAAGAACGTGAGCTGCACGGCATTGGTGAAGGATTGGTCCGAATATCCGTAGGGTTGGAAAATGCCGCCGATATCCTGCTTGATATTGAACAGGCCTTGGCACAGGTTTAGGTCTCGTAGTGAGGCCGGTTATGATCAGATTCTGCTAAAACTGAATATTGATGGATATCAAGGTGAGGGCCAGGGACTTATGCTAAAGTTTGCTTAATCTACTGATATTAAAAGGAGCGATCCATGACCAGTTTTATGCATAAGCTAGCCGAAGGCCTGCGCACGCGGGAACAGTATCTTGAGGACCATTCCGACCATCCTGTTTTCGAGGCAGAAGAGGGGAATGGTTTCAAGCAACAATATGATGACCTTGTCACCGAATGTAAGGAATTCTCAGGGCGCGTTGAAAAGTTAGCTGCAGCGGGGAAAGAATATGATGAGCATTTTGAACGTCAAATCTGTGATGAAGACCGCAAAATATCCATTAAAATAGACGCATGGATGAAGAAGTTAGAGTCTTGATGTTGTCCTTCTTACAAAAAAGTTCTCATCAGGTGGTTTTTCTAGAGAAGGTTCAGTTTAATTCCAGCCTGTATTTTAGCCTGTATAGGGCCTGTCTTCTCTGGTCATTTTTCTTTTGTGATAGGCTGACTTTGTGGCCTAATCAAAATACTCCTGTCATTGTGCTTGCAGAAGCTTGCCCCCGGTGTTAATTTCCCCAGAATATATAGAAATATATGCAAATATTTGAAGATCAGGAAAGACCGGAAAAAATGTCTGTAGATAAAACCACTGTCGCGAAAATCGCGGATTTGGCCCGTATTGCGGTCAGGGAGGACGAGCTAGAGCCTCTGGCTGGTGAGTTGAATAATATCCTGGAATGGATAGAGCAATTGTCCGAAGTCAATACAGATGGTGTCGTCCCCATGACCAGTGTGGTCGAGGTTGATCTGCCGTGGCGCGCTGACAAGGTTACGGACGGCGGTTACCGGGATGATATCCTGGCCAATGCGCCCCAGACAGAGCATGGTTTCTTTAGCGTGCCAAAAGTAATTGAGTAGGGGAACAGAGATGACTGAATTAACCAAATTAACACTGGCCGAAGCCCGTGACGGGTTGGTCAAGGGTGACTTTACCTCCCGTGAGCTGACGGAACAGCATTTGACAGCCATGGAACAGGGACGGGAGCTGAACAGCTATATCGTGGAAACCGGTGAGATTGCCTTGGAAATGGCGGATAAAGCCGATCACATGATCAAGGCGGGAAATGCCACGGGCATGACCGGAATTCCTATCGGCGTGAAAGACCTCTATTGTACTAAAGATGTGCATAGCTGTTCTGCCAGTCATATCCTGAATGGTTTCAAGCCAAAATATGAATCCACTGTGACGGCAAATCTGTGGCAGGATGGGGCGGTTATGTTGGGCAAGACCAATATGGACGAATTCGCCATGGGGTCTTCCAATGAAACAAGCTATTATGGTCCGGTGAAAAATCCGTGGCGCGCCACAAAGGAAAATGGCGAGCTTGGGACAAAAGATTATGTGCCTGGTGGTTCTTCTGGTGGTTCTGTTGCGGCTGTTGCTGGGGATTTGGCCATTGCGTCCACTGGGACAGATACGGGCGGCTCCATTCGCCAGCCTGCGGCTTTTACTGGTCTTGTGGGGCTGAAACCCACATATGGGCGGTGTTCTCGTTGGGGCATGATTGCTTTCGCGTCTTCACTGGATCAGGCCGGCCCCATTACCAAGACGGTTCGGGACGCGGCGATCATGATGGAAAGTATGGCCAGTTATGATATTAAAGACAGCACATCCGTTGAACGGACAGTGCCTAATTATGAACATGCCCTGACGCAGGATATTCGCGGCATGAAAATCGGCATTCCCAAAGAATACCATATGGACGGTATGCCAAAAGAGATCGAGAAGCTTTGGCAACAAGGAATCGCCTGGATGAAAGATGCCGGGGCTGAGATTGTTGAAATCAGCTTGCCCCATACCAAATACGCCTTGCCGACATATTATATTGTGGCACCGGCAGAGGCCTCTTCCAATCTCGCCCGTTATGACGGTGTGAAATATGGTCTTCGGGTAGAAGGCGATAGCCTTGATGGTATGTATAAAAATACCCGTGCGGAAGGTTTCGGTCATGAGGTCAAACGTCGTATTCTGATAGGGACATATGTTCTGTCCGCTGGATATTATGATGCCTATTATTTGAAAGCTCAGAAAATCCGTACGCTGATTGCACAGGATTTTGCCAAGGCTTATGAACAGGTGGATGTAATTCTGACACCAACGTCGCCCAGCGCAGCCTTTCCTATGGGAGAGAAAAGCGATGACCCCATTGCCATGTATCTGAATGATGTCTTCACGGTTCCGGCAAGTCTTGCTGGTCTGCCAGCGATATCCGTTCCGGCGGGATTGAGCAGTGATGGTATGCCGCTTGGTCTGCAATTCATTGGTCGGGCATTTGATGAAGAAACAGTATTGAGAGTGGCGCATGTATTAGAGCATGCGGCTAATTTCACAGCAAAACCCAAAGTATGGTGGGGAGATAAATAATGGCGAAATATATACAGGGCGCCACAGGCGAATGGGAAGTTGTTATCGGGCTGGAAATTCATGCTCAGGTGTCTTCCGAAGCAAAGCTTTTTTCTGGTTCATCCACAAAATTCGGCTCAGAACCCAACACGCAGGTCAGTTTTGTCTGTAGTGCGATGCCGGGAATGTTGCCGACGATCAACGAAGAATGTATCCGTCAAGCAGTCCGTACGGGTCTTGCCTTGGGCTGTAAAATTAATCTGCGGTCCGTTTTCGACCGGAAGAATTATTTCTATGCCGATCTGCCCCAAGGCTATCAGATTTCCCAGTTTAAAGACCCGATCGTTGGGGAAGGGGTTATGGAGGTCACGTTGGAAGACGGGTCAACCAAAGATATTGGCATAGAGCGGCTGCATTTGGAACAGGATGCGGGTAAATCTATGCATGACCAGCATCCAACGCAAACCTATGTCGACCTGAACCGTTCTGGTGTCGCATTGATGGAAATTGTGTCAATGCCCGATATGCGTAGTGCTGAGGAGGCTGGCGCCTATTTCCGTAAGATCAGGACGCTGGTGCGTTATGCCGGAACATGTGACGGTAATATGGACCAAGGTTCCATGAGGGCTGACGTGAATGTTTCTGTGCGTCGTCCGGGGGCAGAACTTGGTATTCGAAGCGAAACCAAAAACGTCAATTCCATTCGTTTTATGATGCAGGTTATCGAATTTGAAACCCGCCGCCAGATTGATCTTCTGGAAGACGGTGGCGAGGTGGCTCAGGAAACACGTCAGTTTGATCCGGCAACGGGTACGACAAGCAGCTTGCGGTCCAAGGAAGAGGCACATGATTACCGTTATTTTCCGGACCCGGATTTGCTGCCTTTGGAATTCACTCAGGAATTCGTCGATGACTTGGCCAAAAGTTTGCCGGAATTACCCGATGCCAAGAGAGCGCGTCTGATCAGTGAATTTGGCGTGTCCGAATATAATGCCAGCGTTTTGGTCGCTGAAAAAGAAAATGCCGATTATTTTGAAGAATTACTTGGCGAATTGGCCCGTAAAACTGGCCAGGATAAAGTTAAAATAGCAACGCAGGCCGCTAACTGGGTGATTGTTGATTTGTTTGGAGCTTTGAAAAAACTCTCCAAGCCTATTACGGACAGTCCGGTATCTATTGTACATGGAGCAGAGTTGTTGGCGCTTCAGATTGACGGGACGATTTCAGGCCGTATTGCCAAGGATGTCTTTGAAATCATGCTGGAGAGCGGTAATGGCCCCGAGAAGATCGTTGAGGAACAGGGCTTGAAACAGGTTTCTGATACGGGTGCTATTGAAGCCATGATTGATGAAGTTCTGGCGGCCAATCAGGATAAAGTCGAGAAATATCGCGGCGGTAAGGATAAGCTGTTTGGTTTCTTTGTCGGGCAGGTGATGAAAAAGACACAGGGCAAGGCTAATCCGCAGGTGGTTAACCAACTGCTCAGGCCAAAACTTGATGGCTAAGGTAATATGAAATAAGGCCGGTTTATCCGGCCTTATTTCATACATTTGCCATAATTAACCATATACTCTATTGTCACTACAGAGGGATGCGGTCCGTATCCCTTTTTGTACAACATAGATGGTAGGGGAAAAACCATGACTTATAACGAACTTAAAAAAATTCTACTTGTGACATCAGTATCCGGCATTGCTGCTTTTGGGCTTTCAGCATGTGGTGATGATAAGGCGGCGGCACCTGCTGCAATGGAAAAGGCTGTTGATGATTCGGCTGCTGAGACATCATCTGCAATGGGTAACGCCAAAGAAGTTGCTGATGAAATGGTTGAAGAAGCAAAAGAAAAAGCTGCGGAAGTTGTGGAAAAAGTTAAAGAAAAAGCAGCAGAAGTTGTTGATGATGCAAAAGAAGACGCAATGGATGAAGCCAAAAAGCGGGCAGAAGAAGAAATAAAGAACCGTATGCCTCAATAATTACCTAAATATAGTTAATATTAAAAAGCGAGCCTTGTTAAGGTTCGCTTTTTTTGTTTGGAATTTATAATAAAATCAAAGACTTGTAATATTAAAATTATCGTTAACTTTATATTTACCAAAAGAGTTGCACTCTGTTTCTCAAGACAACTGGATAGCCAGATAAGGCAACAGTAAAATAAATAAAAAAACGGAGTTAAGGCAATGGGACAAGTTGATTATTCATATGTAGCAGGACGTATTGAACAGGCGGAATCAGGCGGGAAAGAGGCACTTTATGACCTTGGGCTGCTTTATTCCATCGGTCAGGGCGTTGATCAGGATTATATCCAAGCCCACAAGTGGTTTAACCTTGCAGCGATTCGTGGCATGAAGAGCGCGCAGATAGACCGTGCAGAGATCGCCGAAGATATGTCACACAATGAAATTTCCACGGCTCAGCGTATGGCCCGGGAATGGTTGGCAACGCATTAATATAGGGTTTTTATACCCGGAGCGCGTGCTAAAAAAAGCAGTCATTCTACCCATAACGTCAAATAAAATGTTTCTTTTGAAAACAACAGTTGACGTAGGTTTTTCTTTCCACTAAAAACGGCGGCGGAGAGGTGGCTGAGTGGTCGAAAGCGCTCCCCTGCTAAGGGAGTATACCTTCACGGGTATCGAGGGTTCGAATCCCTTCCTCTCTACCATTTCCTTTAAATGGTAATGAAACGTCTAGGCACTTTGAATATGTGCTTAGTATTCATTGTTTAAATTTCGTCCATTCAGTTTGAATATCATTACAGCCGCACAGTTTAATAAAACTGGCGGGTGCTGTTTTGTGGTTCAGGCACAAAATCACCTGATTTCAGACATAATATTGCCATCAAGTCCAAGGATAACTATAGTCATCGCAGCATTCTTAGGGCGGGTTGATATGTTGGCCGTCTTAAAGGCGTCTCCGGCATTTATCTCGACACTCTTCTGAATGGACCAATCTGATGATGTTTTTACGCACCTTTTTCCTCTGTTGTCTGATTTTTGTTAATTTGCCGATGGCAAATGGTTTTGAGACGCCCAGCTTCTCTGGCGAGGGTAAAAGCTCCGGCACAGAAATGTTGATCATTGATCCTGATTTCAGGATACCGAATTTGTCATATCAATGGCAGCAGCATTTGATCTATCTAAAGGGCATAAATACCGAAGTTCTGGCGCTGGAAAAAAAACTCAAACAACAGAAAAAAACGCTGAAAGATGTTTTGGAAACAGATCGGGTTGCCCTTAAACGGCGATTGGCTGAAACGGCCAATGAAATCCGTTTTTACCGTAATTACAAAAAAAGCCTGTCGGTTTGGCGCCGTTACTTGGGGCAATCTTCATATGCTGGCAAGGTGGAGGGGGCAGCGTTGGCATGGGGCTTGCGGCAGCAAAAAATGCGATATACGCATGGTTTAGGCTTAATGTTTATGGCGCGGGCCTATTACCAGGACGGAAATCTGGTCTATGCCTTGAATTTGGCGAAACGGGGGTTGAAGGGACGGTTGCCTAAATCTGACCGTGTGGCGCTTGAACGTGATTACGACCTGTGGCTAGCCAATGCCACATTACGGGCAGGGGACCCGGTTTATAACCTGACAGCGCGACCCATTAGCGCCTGTATCGCCTTTGCCCATATATTGGCCGACAGTCAGCCGTCGCCGTTAGAGGATTATGTCCGGGCGGAGAATGGCAAGAAACTGGCTGTGATGGTGAAAGGGCGCTCCCTTTGTGTGTCTGGTTTGAATTACGGAGATAATTTCAAGCTGATTATCCGCCGAGGATTAATGGCGGAGAATGGCGCGGTGCTTGGTGCCGATGCCCGGCGTCTGATCAAAGTAGAGGACAGAGCCGCCAGTCTGCGTTTTAACAGCGATAAATGGTTGGCGCCGATTACGGGCAATGAAATGATTGCGGCCTATTCGGTAAATTTGGATCGGGCAAACCTCAGCCTGTATAGAATTGGTGAGCGTGGTATGAGCCAAGCCATGAAAACGGGAATTTTCGCCAATAGTTTGCAATCTTATCAGGTCGATAACTTAGGAAATGATCTTGGCGAGACCGTGTGGCAGGGAAGCGTTCAGTTGGCGGTAGACCGCAATGAAGAGGTCACAACGCTCATTCCTGTGCGTGACATGCTGAAAGATATGAAGCCCGGCCTTTATATGATTAAAGCAGACTGGGAAGAAGACGAAAAAAGCGAAAACCGCAACAGATTGCGGCGAAACCTGCCGCTGCAATGGATTTTGTTCAGTGATACTGGCCTGACAGCGATCAAGGGAGAGGACGGACTTACTGTAATGACCCGCCAGCTCTCAACGGCAAACATACGGTCCGGCGTGTCTTTAAAACTGGTGGCGATTAATAATGAAATTCTTGCCACTGCAACAAGTGATAGAAAGGGTATCGTCCATTTTCCGGCAGGACTGTTACGCGGAGAAGGCGGCAATAGGCCCAGTCACCTGATTGCCGAGGCGGGTAAGGGTGATTTTACTCTGTTGCGTCTGAACAGCGATACGCTGGACCTTTCCGATTTTAATGTTGCAGGACGTTCGGTTGCGGCG
>JAESRB010000090.1 GCA_016764855.1 Emcibacter sp. | reverse complement strand
TGTTTTGGCGGTGTATCATTGGCCATTTATATCCATGGCTCTTCCAAGGAAATTCTGAAACTGGTCCGCGCATCCAAAGCCTTTCACAGCGATCCCGACATTAATGCCCCGAGCCGAAAAAAATATATCTATCCCAATAAGAACCTGACGGATAAGCCGGACACGGAACTGGTTTATTTTGACATCCTTAAAGCACTCTCGCCGGAACTGGACCTGCGCGTGATTGTAGATGTTATCGCCGGGGCTTCTGCCGGGGGTATGAACAGCATCTTTCTGGGCCGCGCGCTGGCCCATGATCTGAGCATGGATCATCTGCGCCATCATTGGTTGGAAGAAGCTGATGTTAGCAAGCTTGTTGGTGATAAAAAACCCCCCGGCCCCCTTGATAAAATTCTATCCAAGCCATTGATCAACTATCTGAGCCGGAAATATCTGGGCAATACAGCATTGGCCGACAGGGTGCAGAAAAAGCTACCCGCCCTGATGAATATCTGGAAATTAAAGCCACCTTTTGACGGTAAACATTTTTTAGGCATAATGTATAAGGGCCTTGATGAAATGGATGACATCACCGGGCATTCCCTCATGCCCTATAGCCATCGGCTGGATCTTTATATTACTGTCACCGATTATTACGGATTTAGCCGTGTGGTTCCTCTGTATGATCCGCCGGTCATTCATGAACGCGAACATCGCCACAATTTTCATTTTTCCTATCTGTACAAGAAAAACGGCTCAACCGATGGTGACGCGGCTGATAAAAGCCATAACGTAAAATCCGATTTTAAAGATCTGGACATTCCTGCATTAAGCTTTGCGGCCCGAGCAACCTCCAGCTACCCAGGCGCCTTTCCTCCGGCACAACTGCGGGAAATGGACAGCTTCATGAAAGATACAGATAGATCTTGGGTTAAAAAAGACGACTTCTTAAAGAAGAATTTCTCAGAATATGAAAAAGCGGGGCTGGACCCCATGATGACCTCCTTTCTGGATGGCAGCATCTTAAACAACAAACCCTTTGATCAGGCCATCAATGCCATACAAGGACGTCCGGCTTTTCGTGAGGTCGATCGGCGGATTATCTATATCGATCCCAACCCGGAAAAAATGCATGTCTCCCCCACAGGGGCACCGCCCTCTATGCTAAATACCATTAAAGGTGCCATGTCCGACATTCCCATGAATGAGCCTATGCATGACGACCTGACCAATATTCAAATTTATAATCAGCAAATCAGGACCATCAAAAACGTTATTGATCATGCCAAACCGGAAATTGAGCAATTAGTAACGGAAATTTCTGGCAAAACGCTGGATTCTATTTCACAAGCCGAGGACATCACCTATTTACGGATCATTGCCAATATTAAATCCGTAACCGGCGCCGGTTTTTCCTATGGCGGTTATGCCAGACTAAAAGTGCGCAATACGGTTGCCAACCTGACCAACCTGATCGCTGACATTTGCGGACTGAATACCGGCAGTACTGAGCGTAGACGGTTATTCACCGTTTTACATCACATAGCCTTTCGCGATAAATTTGATTTTTCCGCCTATTCAGAACAATTAGAAAGACATAATCAATCCAAAATAATCAATTGGGTCAAGGGGTTCATAAAAAACAATGCGACGACAGAGCCTCTACCGTCTTGGGGATATTTTCTAACCAAATTTGATATCAAATATCAACGGCGACGTTTGCTGTTTGTCATCAAAGGCTTGAACACGCATTATTCCCATCACCCCGGCGATGCCCGAAAGTTGGATAAATTAAAACGGTCCCTCTATGACCTTCTGGAAAACATCAGCAATTGTGCAACGCCCGACGCCATTCCTGATAGCTTGAAAAAAACCTTACGGAAGGCATTCTGCCCAATTTCTCAGCTTGATATCAATGATGATATGGCCACGGAAGACCTCGGGGAAATATTGAAAGAACATCAATATGGACTTGATTCTGCGTTAAAAAATTTAGCAGACATGTTGCACCTCGACCAATATAAAGCCATCTCAGATAAGCTCATAGCAGAGCAAAATAACATAGATTGGGAAAGTGACATGGCCCGGAATCTGGCCATCAGCTATATCGGTTTTTCTTTCTGGGATGTGACAACTTTCTCCGTGATGGGCTCAAAAGAACTGGGTGAATTTAACGAAATTAAAATCAACCGCATCAGCCCCAAGGATGTTTCTGTGCTGCGGGATGAAAGTGATGACATGCCGCTACGAGGTACGGCAATGGCTGGTTTTGGTGCTTTCTTCAGCAGAACAGACCGGGAGAATGATTATCTATGGGGACGTTTCAATAGTGCCGAACGCCTGATCGACCTGCTTTATAATCAGGCGGAGATATCCAACCTTGGCCATAAGATGGACGTGGTCGCGTTAAAAAAACGTGCCTTCACCGCCATTTTGGATGTGGAGGAAGAATACTTACAGGAAATCCCGGCGCTCTTCACTGAACTCCGGGATAAGGTCAACAAACTTTAACAGATTTTATACGTGGAAACTTTCACCGCAACCACAACGCCCTTTTTCATTGGGGTTCGTGAACGTAAAGCCGCTCTGGAATTTTTCATCCTTGTAATCCATCACACTGCCCAACAAATAGATCAAAGACATGGCATCCACATAAAGTGTCACGCCTTTATCTTCAATTTTTTCATCGGACGGATCGATTTCATCCACATAGTTCACCGTATAGGACAGACCATTACAGCCCTTGGTCGATGTGCCGAGGCGCACCCCGAGACAACTTGTACCCCGGTTGGACATTATTTCCTTGATCCGTACCGCTGCAGTATCTGTTATTGTGATCACACTATCCATAATTTTTACCTTTTACGCTACATAAAACCCATTTCAAGACGCGCTGCTTCGCTCATCATATACATGCTCCACGGTGGGTCCCAGACCAGTTCCACATTCACACTGCGAACGCCTTCCGCCTCCATGGCCCGTAACTGCACATCCTCTGGCATACTTTCCGCCACCGGACAATTGGGCGTGGTCAAACTCATTATAATTTCCACCTTGCCATCTTCGGCCACATTCACTTCATAAATAAGGCCCATTTCGTATATATTTATGGGGATTTCCGGGTCAAATATTTCCCGCAACCGCACAACGATCTGCTCCTGTACATATTTCTGGCTATCGACAGACAACGGCAAGGATAAATCCCGCGCTTCCGCCACTGTTTTTACTGGCTGCTCTTCGTTACTATTCACTGTCTTATCCTGTTCTTCTTTTAAAAATCTGTCCAGAAAACTCATGTCACAGACCCTCTTTCCGGTTCTATCTCAGGAGAAAATCCTGTTAACCTTATGTAATCCATCTATGAATCGGTCGATATCCTGTTCCGTATTATACAGACCCAGAGACAGACGCGCCGTTGATGGAACATCAGAAAAATCCATTACCGGTTGAGCACAATGGTGGCCCGTTCGGATGGCGATGCCGTCCTGGTCCAAAATGGTCCCAATATCATGGGGATGGGCCAAATCCATGACAAAGGAGACAATCCCCGCCATATCATCCGCTTGACCTATCAGCCTTACGCCCTCAACTTGTTGAATTTTTTCCAACGTATAGGCCAACAAATTATTTTCATGCTGACTGATTTTGTCAAAGCCCAAGTTCGTGACATAATCAAGCGCAGCCCCCAAAGCAATGCCACCGGCGATATGCGGTGTCCCGGCCTCAAATTTATGGGGCAACTCATTATACACTGTTTTCTCAAAAGTCACAGAACGGATCATATCACCGCCCCCCTGATAGGGAGGCATAGCGTTCAAAAGTTCTTCCTTGGCATACAACACGCCCACGCCTGTTGGGCCATAGAGTTTATGACCGGAAAAGACATAAAAATCCGCATCCAAGTCCTGCACATCTACCTGCATATGCGGCACAGCCTGACAGCCATCTACGAGAACCTTTGCGCCGACCTTATGCGCGGCCTTAATAATATCTTTCAGGGGCGTAATGCTGCCTAGCGCATTGGAAATATGCGTGATTGCCACCAGTTTGACTTTTTCGCTGAGCATTTTTTCAAATTCATCAAACAAAAAATTGGCTTTATCATCAATGGGGGCCACCGTAATGACAATATCTTTTTCATCCCGCAACATTTGCCACGGCACGATATTGGAGTGATGCTCCATTCGGCTTAAGACAACTTCATCCCCGGTATTAAGAAATTTCCGTCCCCAGCTATTGGCCACCAAATTAATGGCTTCTGTGGCGCCACGGACAAAGATTATCTCTTTATGACTCCGGGCGTTGATAAATTTCTGAATCTTAGTCCGGGCATCTTCATATTTCTGCGTACCGACCTGTGACAGATAATAGACGCCCCGATGAATGTTAGCATATTCCTCCGCATAACATGTATGGATGGCATCCAGTACTTGTTGCGGTTTTTGTGCCGAGGCACCGCTGTCCAAAAACGTTAGCGGCTTGCCGTAAATTTTTTGTTTAAAGATCGGGAAATCTTTTCGTATTTCCTCAATATTATAAGGACTTACTGAGTTTGACGTCATGCTGTCACCTCATGACTTAGCCAATCTCCGGTCTTTTCCCGAAAGCTTGTACGCAAAGTCTCATCGGCGATATTATCAAAAACTTCGGACACAAAGGCCGCAACCAATAATCCCTTGGCAGCAACTTCATCCATTCCACGAGACCGTAAATAGAAAAGCTGATCCGCATCCAATTCACCAACCGTTGCCCCGTGTGAACATTTCACATCATCGGCATAAATCAAAAGTTCCGGTTTAGAATTTGCCTCGGCCTTGCGGCTGAGAAGCAGATTTTTATTGGACTGGTCCGCATTGGTTTTTTGAGCGTCACGCGCCACAACCACTTTACCCTGAAAAGCCGACTTTCCGCCTTCGTCCAGAACACCACGGTACAGCTGGTCACTCTGACAATTGGGCATATCATGGTTGATCCGCGTAAAAATATCATGGGACTGTTTGACCCGACCCAAATAAGCCCCGCGCAAATTAATTTGGGCATATTCACCGGTAAAGCTGTTAATCAATTCCGTCCGGCTGATTTCCGCACCCAATTGCAGGCTCGTATGGGTAAATGTGGCCCTGTCCGATACGGACGCATGCAATTCCATCATGTGAATTGCCTGTTTGCCCTGCAATTGAAACTGATAAATAGTCACGTCAGCATCTTCGTCCAGTTTTACGTCACTGATCATATGGCCCCAATAACGTTCACCTTCGGCACCGATAAAAGTTTCGATGATCTCTGCCTTGCAATTGGCCCCAGCCATAATATTTGTCCGGGTGCGCAATGACCGCATATCAGTAGCTGATGTGGCGATATGGATAATTTGCAGTGGTTGCTTTAAATGAGTTCCCGCTGAAATATCAATATGATAGCCGTCCGTGGCCAAGGCTCTGTTCAGATTATTTAAAGCACTAGCCCCTTCTTTGGTCTCTAAAGCTGCACGGAAAGCCTCTGTATTCTCAGATAAAACCGTAAAACTCAAGCCTTTCTCATCAGGATATGAAGACAATTCCCGATTGATATAACCATTGATAAAGACCACCACAGGACCTGCAATATTTTCCATATAGGCCCGTTGGAAAAGACTTTTAATCTCATCCTGATCATCATTCCTCAAAGCAGGAGCATAATTTTCCTTAGCTAAGAAATTAAGACTGGTATATTTCCACTCTTCCACCTTGGGGCCTGGAATACCACAATCCAAAAACTGCGTCATGGCATCACCACGCAACTGATTCAAGTCTGCCTGGTCCGCACCGGGAAGAGAGGCCTTAACCGCATCAAAGCCAGATCCTATTTCAGGATTATCCAGATATAATTTTAATGTCATCTATTTATACCCGTCTAAGCCGCATTTTCCGCTACGCCAAGTCCGACATAGCCTTTTTCTTCTAATTCCACTGCCAAACTTTTATCGCCCGTTTTGACAATTCTACCATTAGCCAGAACATGGACAAAATCCGGGACCACATAATCCAGCAGTCTTTGATAATGCGTGATCATCAAAATGGATTTATCCGCCCCACGCAATCTATTAATACCATCTGCAACAATACGTAACGCATCGATATCCAAACCGGAATCTGTCTCATCCAAAACTGCTAAGCTAGGATTTAAGACAGCCATCTGAAGCATTTCATTACGTTTCTTCTCACCACCGGAAAAGCCAACATTTACGGACCGTTTCAGCATTTCCGGGTCCATATTCAAATCTTTTGCACAAGACCGTATGAGTTTCAGGAAATCCACAGCGGATATATCTTCCTCTCCCCGGTAACGACGTTGGCTATTCATAGCCGACCGTAAAAAATTCATATTAGAAACGCCAGGAATTTCCACCGGATACTGAAAGCCAAGGAACAAGCCCTCTCCAGCCCGCTCATTCGGGTCCATATCCAGCAAATTTTTACCATTATAGGTAATGGTTCCCTCGGTAATTTCATAGCCATCCTTGCCAGAAATTGCATAGGATAATGTGCTTTTCCCCGCACCATTCGGCCCCATTATGGCATGTACTTCACCATTATTAATCGTAAGGTCCAAACCCTTCAGGATTTCTTTATCCCCAACACTTACACGTAAATTCTTAATTTCCAACATTTTTTAATCTCTTTAAGTTGTCTTACCCAACACTGCCTTCAAGGCTGATACCCAATAATTTCTGGGCTTCTACGGCAAATTCCATCGGCAGTTGTTTCATGACATCCTTGCAAAAGCCATTCACTATTAAAGCCACAGCATCCTCAATTTCCAGTCCCCGCTGTAAACAATAAAATAACTGTTCATCGCTGATCTTAGAGGTTGTCGCTTCATGCTCTACCTGAGCCGTCGGGTTTTTAATTTCAATATAGGGCACCGTATGCGCACCGCACAGATCACCAATCAATAGGCTATCGCACTGAGTGAAATTCCGGGCATTTTCGGCACCAGGCATCACTTTCACCAAACCCCGGTAAGTGGCTTGGGAGTGTCCGGCACTGATCCCTTTGGAAATAATCGTACTGGACGTATTTTTCCCAATATGCATCATTTTGGTCCCGGTATCAGCCTGCTGATAATTATTGGTAATCGCAACAGAATAAAATTCCCCTACCGAATTATCACCAATCAACAAACAACTTGGATATTTCCAAGTTATAGCAGAACCGGTTTCCACCTGAGTCCATGATATTTTTGAATTTTTACCTCGGCAAGCACCGCGTTTGGTCACAAAATTATAAATACCGCCCTTACCGTCTTTATCACCCGGATACCAGTTCTGTACCGTCGAATATTTGATCTCCGCGTCATCATGGGTAACCAGCTCAACAACAGCTGCATGCAGCTGATTTTCATCCCTCTGAGGTGCTGTACAGCCCTCGAGGTAAGAAACATATGAACCTTCGTCCGCTATGATGATCGTACGTTCAAACTGACCGGTATTGGCCTCGTTAATACGGAAATAGGTACTCAACTCCATCGGGCAACGCACGCCTTTTGGGATATATACAAAGGTACCATCTGTGAAAACCGCACTATTAAGCGCGGAATAGAAATTATCCGTCACTGGAACCACTGATCCCAGATATTGTTTCATCAATTCGGGATAATCATGGGCCGCTTCCGAAATTGAACAGAAAATAATGCCAACTTCTTTAAGTTTTTTACGGAATGTGGTGGCCACGGAAACACTGTCAAAAACAATATCAACGGCAACACCGGACAATACTTCCTGTTCTTTTAGCGAAATTCCTAGTTTTTCATAAGTCCGGAGCAATTCCGGATCTACTTCATCAAGACTTTTCGGCCCATCCTCAGCAGATTTTGGTGCAGCGTAATAATAGATATCCTGAAAATCAATTTTAGGATAATCAACCATAGCCCAGGTCGGTTCCTCCATTTTCAGCCATTTTTGATAGGCATCTAAACGCCATTCCAACAGCCATGACGGCTCGTTCTTTTTGGCAGAAATAAACCGTATAACGTCCTCGTTCAGGCCTTTTGGGGCCTTCTCAGTCTCAATTTCTGTTACAAAGCCATATTTATACTCTTCCGCGACTTTTTCGACGGTTTGTCTGGCTTCTTCTGTTGCAACCATTTTTCTACTCTCTTATACCCTAATTAATAAGCTTGGCAATTAACGGCATATCGTCCACCGTCCCATCCCCAAGAAAATCAGGCACACTTTCGATCATATCTGATAAAAGCACACTGCCCAGCGCGTTTTTCACCGCTTCGTTAATTCTAAACCATTGGCTTCTGGTGCCACAATTGCTAACCCTGTCACAGTCGGATATATTATCTCCTAGACAATTGGTTAGCTGCACCGGGCCATCAACGGCTTCAATGATATTGGTAATAGAGATTTCACAGGCCGGTAATGACAACGTAAAGCCACCATTTAATCCCCGGTGAGATGTAAGCAGCCCTGCCCGCACCATCGTACCAAGAATTTTACTTACCGTTGGCAAAGGAATTCGCGTAAAGTCGGCGAGTTCCGCAGAAGAATGAACATCTTCTGGTTTCAGTGCTATACAGCACATTAGCTCAACTCCGTAATCGGCTAGATTTGATAATTTTATCATCTCAATTCAATCCATACCATTTTCGTATTCTATAAATGGTACTCAGAAGATAAATTGTCAATGAAAATCATACTAATTCGGTCATATTAGACGGAAAATTAGTGTTTAAGGGTAATATTTGGAAGATTATACAGTCTAGAAAACAAGATATAAGCTATTATCGTATCTTATAAATTACCTACTCTGGAGCTTAAACGCTGACAGACATCATCTAACTGGTCCAATGTTTTATATTGCAGGCGTAACTCACCACTTTCATCGCTGTTAAATTCAATAGTAACGGCCAAGCCCAGAGCCAATGAAAGATCTTTTTCAAGAGCGACCGTATCCGCGTCCTTATCTTGTTTGTATATTTTTATGCTTGCGACAGGCTTTTTACGGCTTTTACCAATTTTTGCAAGATTTTCCACCTGCCTGACACTTAGGCCTTCTTCCACAATTCTAATAGCAACAGCCTCTGCATCTTCTACTGTCACCAATGCACGGGCATGCCCCATGCTCAATTTTCCTACACTTACCAGATCACGTACAGATGACGGCAAAACTAATAAACGTAGAATATTGGCAATATGGCTGCGGCTTTTACCCACAATATGGCCCAATTGTTCCTGTGTATGATGAAAGTCATCCATCAAACGTTTATAACCTAATCCTTCCTCAATAGGGCTCAGATCATGGCGCTGAATATTCTCAATCAGCGCAATTTCTAGAGCTTCGGCATCGGTCATTTCCCGAATTAAAACCGGAACAGTATGTAAACCCGCAGCCTGAGCCGCACGCCACCGGCGTTCCCCGGCAATGATTTCATATTCATTTTTATCGCCACGTTGCCGAACCAACAACGGCTGTAAAATTCCTCGGTCTTTCACGGACTGGATTAAGTCAGCAGACTTTTGTTCATCAAAATAATGACGGGGCTGATAGGGGTTAGGGACCAAAAATTCAATAGGTAATTCCCGGTCACGTATTTCAGCCGGTGCAGAAATATTGGCGTATTCTTTATCCGTAGATTCCAGAAGAGCAGATAGGCCTCTTCCTAATCCTTTAGCTTTGCTTGGATTTTTACTAATATTCTTACCTGACTTTGTCTTAACTGCCATATAACGAAAACCCCTTGAAATATATTATCCTATGTCTTTATTGTTAAGCTGCACTTGCCGTACCCGTTGTAACAATTCCCGTGCCAAACGAATATAAGCCTGACTGCCCGTACATTTATAATCATAAAGTAAAACTGGTTTGCCATGAGACGGTGCTTCAGAAACCCTAATATTTCGGGGAATAACGGTTTTGAATACTTTTTTACCCAAATACCCCCTTACATCATTTGCCACCTGACCTGAAAGATTGTTCCGCCCATCAAACATGGTCAAAACCACACCTTCTATCTCTAGCCCTGGATTAAAATTGGCTTTTACCGTTTCTATGGTCCGTAACAACAAACTTAGCCCCTCTAACGCAAAAAACTCGCATTGAAGCGGCACTATAACCGAATTGGCCGCTGCCAGTGCATTCAGCGTTAAAAGACTCAAAGAAGGCGGACAATCAATCAGAATATAATCAAATCCAGCAATGATAGGGTCCTGAAGAGCTTTTCTGAGCCGGTATGTACGCTGGTCAGCACTAACCAGCTCCAATTCAGCGCCTACTAAATCAACCGTTGACGGTACTAAAAACAGACCGGGAACGATGGTATCAGTAATCGCCAAATGGGCAGAAAGATCTATTTGAAACAAATCTTTCATAGGAATG
>JAESRB010000089.1 GCA_016764855.1 Emcibacter sp. | reverse complement strand
TGACCGGCGGCGGTAATGGCAATCACATGATCTATCTGAACGGCGTGTCTGATCACAAGATTGATGATGACGGGCTAGTAGATCATATCGTAGAGCTTGTAGAGAAAAAAGCAGCTGAAATAGAAGCTGAAAAGATTGAGATTAAGGAGTAATCAGTGGCGAAAGTACAATCCGTGCCTAAATTGCAGACGGTAAGGGGAACCCATGACATCATGGGCGATAAAGCACGGACATTCCGGTTTATTCAGCAGACTTTCCAGCAAGTAGCAATGCGTTTTGGTCATCAGGAAATCAGCACACCGATTTTCGAATTTACTGAAGTTTTCAAACGCACTTTGGGAGAAACATCCGATGTGGTGTCCAAGGAAATGTATAGTTTTGAGGATCGTGGCGGCGAAAGCCTGACATTGCGGCCAGAATATACGGCGGGTATTGCTCGAGCCTTTATCTCCAACGGGCTGCAACAATCTTTGCCGTGTAAATTCTTTGGTTATGGCCCCATGTTCCGCTATGAGCGGCCGCAAAAAGGCCGGATGCGTCAATTTCATCAGATTGATTTGGAAATACTTGGTGTGCCAGAGCCTCAGGCCGATATCGAAGTTCTGGCTATTGCGGTGACGCTTTTGACCGAACTGGATTTGATGGATGATATCACACTGGAGCTGAACAGCCTTGGCGACCGGGAAAGCCGGGACGCTTACCGGGATGCATTGGTGGTCTATTTTACGGCGCATAAGGATAAGTTGAGCAAGGATAGTCTGGCCCGATTAGAGAAAAACCCTATGCGTATATTGGACAGCAAGGACGAGGGCGACCGCGTATTGGTGGCAGATGCTCCGCGCATATCCGATTATTATAATGACGCGACAAAAGTATTTTTTGATGAGGTTCGTGCTGGACTGGACGCGCTTGGTATCAGCTATACCATCAATGAACGTCTGGTACGGGGGCTTGATTATTATAGCCATACGGCGTTTGAGTTTATCACCAAAAAGCTGGGTGCGCAGGGAACAGTATTGGCCGGCGGCCGATATGATGCTTTGATTGAAATGATGGGCGGCCCGGCTACGGCCGGTATTGGCTGGGCTGGGGGCATGGAACGTCTGGCGGAATTAATTTCCCCTGATCTGGTGCCAGAAGAGATCCGGCCTATCGCTATTATTCCCATTGGGGCTGATTGTCAGATAGAAGCCCTAAAACTGGCTCAAAGCTTGAGAGCATCCGGTTTTACTGTGGATATGTCTTACCGGGGTAACATGGGAAAACGTATGAAACGTGCCAATAAGGCCAAGGCTGTGGCGGCGATTTTGATCGGGGAAGATGAGCTTAAGCGCGGTCTTGTCACGGTTAAAAATTTCGACGAGGGCAGCCAGACGGAAGTTGCTCTGGACCAGATTACAGATCATTTGAGCCATTATCGTTAGCGATCAGCATCCTGTATTCAAGACCCGTTATTTAAAGATTAATGACGGGAGCACCCGAATGAAGATTAAGGATAAGCCTGCGTAAGACCGCAGACGATTGAGGCTAGAATAAAATGATACCCAAAGAACGCTTGGAACAATTGATCACCCGTCACGAAGAATTGGAACATATCATGTCCAATGCGGCGGAGATGACATCGGAAGAGATTGTCACAACATCCAAAGAATATGCCGAACTGACCCCGATTGTGAAAGCCTCTCAGGATTATCTGGCCATGACCCGTGAAATGGCCGAACTGGAAGAAATGATCGAAGATGGCAGCGATGCGGAGATGAAGGAACTGGCAGAAATGGAGCTGTCGGACCTGAAAAAGAATCTTCCCGCGCTGGAACGGGAGGTGGAGGTCATGCTCCTGCCCAAGGACGTGGATGATGATAAAAACGCGCTTCTTGAAATCCGGGCGGGAACCGGCGGCGATGAGGCGGCGCTTTTTGCCGGGGACCTGTTCCGCATGTATCAACGGCATGCCTTACTCGAAGGTTGGAAATTTGATGTGGTTAGCTCCTCTGCCAGTGATGTGGGCGGCTTTAAGGAAGTGATCATATCCGTGTCGGGCAAGGGCGTGTTTGCCAAGCTTAAATATGAATCCGGTGGTCACCGGGTGCAACGGGTGCCGGATACGGAAACGGGCGGGCGTATTCATACCTCCGCCGCGACAGTTGCCGTGATGCCCGAAGTGGAAGAAGTGGATATCAAGCTGAATGATAGTGACATTCGCATTGATATTTTCCGGGCTAGTGGTCCCGGCGGTCAAAGTGTGAACACCACGGATAGTGCGGTGCGCATGACTCATATTCCCACCGGAATTACCGTACAGCAGCAGGATGAAAAATCTCAGCTAAAGAACCGTCAAAAGGCGTTGAAAGTCCTGATGGCCCGTGTTTATGACGCAGAACGGGCAAAACGGGATGCGGTTCGGGCCGCAGAACGCAAAGAACAGGTGGGCAGCGGGGATCGTTCCGGCCGCATCAGAACCTATAATTTCCCACAGGGCCGGGTGACGGATCACCGTATTAACCTGACGCTCTATAAGCTGGATCAGATCATGGCGGGAGACGGATTGGGTGAGGTTATCAACAGCCTGATCACCGAGGATCAGGCCGCGTTGTTGGCAGAAATGAACAGTTAATTTCTTTTGGCTTTAGCAGCAGCCTTGTTTTTTAAGGCTTGCTGTATGCTGAGGGTTAAGTGATCAAAGGCCGGACCATATGATACGGTCCGGGCAATCCGGTCATCATCACAGACTGTTTTCGGGTCCGCCCGATGATCCACCGCATCCAGTCGTTGCCATGCGTCCGCCGTGAGGGCAAAATGTTTATTACCCAAAATCTGTTGCGGATTTTCATAGAAAAAATGCAGCATGCGGCTGTAATCAGACGGGCAAAATCCCGCATGTCGGATGATTTTGTTGGTGATCTTATCGACTTCCAGCTCATGTTCCGCCTTGATGATGCCGGATTTATTGACCGCATAGTCATAGTCTTTATTCTGATAACGCGGCCGTTCAAGCACCTCTGGGCCTTCGCGGTGAAAGGAACCTGTGGCTTGGGGAATGTTAGTTTGGTCAGGATATTTCGGCCTGATAGCGGATTTCAGGTAATCACTTGCGGATGATTTGTCTTTGGCGGTTTTGATATTGTCGGGAAGCGGCGGGGGCGTCACATAATCAAGGCTGATATGGGCGGTCATATGGGCCAAAGTTGCCATAAGCTGATTAACGCTTTTCACATGTTGCAAGAAACCGTAAGACAGACTGATGGATGAGGGAGTCAGAACTATTTTTCGTTTTGGCTCCGTAATGACATGAACTGTGATCGTATGATCCTTTAGGCCGCTAACCTTGGTAAGCTGGTCCTGAATTTCCTGAAGGAACCGGATTCCGTCGGGGCTCTCTTCCTGAGACATGGCTTGGGGGATCATTTGAACGCTTGTCATCAGGATGACGGCGATGATGGTCGGGCACAGGCTAAAAATAAATTTACGGGTTTTCATGGATTTTCTCATTATGATATGACAAGACCATAACATTCCGGGCCATAAACTGAAATGAAATAAATGTGATTAGGTTAAGAGACATACGAAGCAAGGCCATTGGCCAGCTTAAAGAGATAGGAAGTGACAGTCCGGGGCTGGATGTAGATTTATTGTTGGAGCAGGCGTTGGACCTGAGCCCCTTGGATATCATGTTGGAACCGGACCGGCAGGTGAGCGAAGCAAAAGAACAAGTATTTCAGGATTTGCTCCGGCGGCGTTTGGCCCGGGAACCAATTTCGCAAATTTTAGGTCAAAAGGATTTTTGGAGCCTGACATTTAAGGTTAGCCGGGACTGTCTGACACCGCGGCCTGACAGTGAAACTTTGATTGAGGCCGCGCTAAAGGCGATCCCCGATCGGACAAAGCCGTTAAAAATATTGGATTTTGGCACAGGTAGTGGCTGTTTGCTGCTGTCTTTAATGTCCGAATTCCCCCATAGCACCGGGGTCGGCGTTGATCTCTCGCCTAAGGCTCTGGCCTGTGCGCAGGAAAATGCTGAACGGCTTGGTTTTCTGGACAGATGTGACTTTATTTTAAGCGACTGGGCTGAGAAATTGCCATCATCGGCTGGTTTTGACGTTATTTTATGTAATCCCCCCTATATCGGTCAGTCTGAAAAGCCGGACCTCGCGCCGGAAGTTCATGATTACGAACCACATATGGCCCTGTTCGCAGAGGAGGAAGGCCGCCGGGAATATAAAAGACTGGCAGAGGTTCTCCCCAATCTTGTGGCAGAGGGGGCCTGTGTTTTTTTGGAGATTGGTCACAAGCAAGGAGTTGAGATCGTGGATGTTTTCAGCAAAGGCGGCGCAAAAAATATCAGAATACTTAAAGATTTGGCCGGGCGGGACCGCTGTATTGCTCTAAATTATTAAAAAATGGGAAGATGTGCAAAATAAAGTTGGCATTCGGAGTCGATAAGGGTAGACTGTAGCTACTCTTAAGGGAGTGTAAGGGTACGGAGTATTATTTAAAGTAATCCCCCGGAAACATAACCCCAGATATATTAGATATTTGAAAAAGTAACCGCTGTCATACAGGATGGTTCGCATATTTATGTGAACAGGTCGTGTTTGAGACAGCCCTTATTTAGCGTTGTTTTTATGAAACCAAATCAAAATGCGCGCCATAACAGGCAGGGTCGCGTTGGCCAGCATAATAATCAGAAACGAAGTGGTAAGGGTCGCCATAATCCTAATCCTAATCGGAATCAGCAGCCCAACTCGTCAACCCGGCAAGTAGACAGCCGGGGTCCCGCAGGAAGTGTGCGCGGTAATGCCAAACAGCTTTATGAGAGGTATACAGCACTGGCTCAAGATAAACGATCAATGGATCGGTTGGAATTCGAAGCGTTAAGCCAGTATGCGGACCATTATTACCGTATTCATACCGAATTTGCTGCTATTGAGGCGGCCAGTCAGGCAAAGCGGGACCAGGAACGGGTCCGAAAAGCCGAGGCCGAGGCCGCGCGTCAGGCAAGGGCTAGTAGTACCGCAGAGAAGGGGCAATCTTCTGGACAACAGCATTCCTCTAGAGAGCAGTCTTCTGGGCAACAATCTTCCGGGCAACAGTCGCAAGCTGTTGAGCAGAACAGTGGGCAAAATCAAAATGCTCCGCGTAAACATAATAATCCGCGTGATAATAATGCTCAGAAACCCGAACAAAAACCACATCAAGAAGCGCAGAAATCTGACACTCCAGTCGAGGCGGTGACGCCTGCTCCGAGCGAATCAGACAAGAAACCGGAAGCGCCTGTTGCGGCTCCGGTTGCTGATCAAGCTTCACCAAAAACGACATCTGATACTTCCTCAGAAGCTGTGGTTGAAAGTAAGCCCAAAAGGAAGAGTCCGGTAAGACGGAAAAGCCCGGCGAAAAAAGTAGACGCACCGAGCGGGGAAGATGCGAAAAGCCCAGAGAGTAAGCCAGAAAATAAGTCAGAAGACAATGCTGATGAAAAGCTTGCTGAAAAACCGGCACCAAAGAAACGTCGGGGTCGTCCAGCGAAAGCAAAAGCTGATGACAAGACGGAAAAAAAGGATGATGAAACAGTTTAAGGGCGGCGTTTTTACTTCTTCCCATATTTTGTTTTGACTTTTCTGCCTAAATTTTAAGGGAAACCGGACTGAAACTATTCAATCAGTCCGGTTTATCCCACTTCAAAAGACAATCCCCCTCTATTAAAAGATCTATCCTATCTTTCCCCTTGATTTTATTATGTTAAATGGGAGAGACTATTATTCTGTGACTTGAGTTAATTTAAAAAAGCGTGACCTCTTGTGTGATAAAAATACCACACTATATATAGAAAGTTGCTTTTATTTAAGGAGAATAGGGACATGGATTTTGAGAAATATACAGACCGTACAAAGGGTTTTATTCAATCGGCTCAGGGCTACGCCATTCGCGAAGGCCACCAACGGTTTACCCCGGAACATATTCTAAAAGTTATTCTTGAGGACGAAGAAGGTCTTGCGGCCAATTTAATGACCGCCGCTGGGGCCGATGCCAAGGCCGCGATCCGCGATGTGGAAAAAGAAGTTCTCGGTTATGCAAAAGTTGACGGCGGTGGTGCCGGACAATTATATCTTTCTGCGGAAACCGCGCAGTTGTTCGAAAGTGCAGAGGAAATTGCCAAAAAAGCCGGGGATGATTATGTCACCGTGGAACGGATGCTGTTGGCGCTCACACTGGCCAAGAATACAAAATCCGCAAAAATTCTAAAATCTGCCGGCCTTACCGCGCAAAATCTGAATAGTGCGATTAATGAGGTGCGTAAGGGCCGAACCGCGTCCAGTGCCTCTGCCGAGGATAATTATGACGCGTTGAATAAATATTCTCAAGATCTGACTCAGGCCGCGCGGGATGGTAAACTTGATCCGGTCATTGGCCGGGACGAGGAAATTCGCCGGACGATACAGGTGTTGTCCCGTCGGCGGAAAAATAATCCGGTCCTGATTGGTGAGCCGGGAGTTGGCAAGACCGCCATCGTCGAAGGGTTGGCGCTGCGGATCATTAGCGGCGATGTGCCGAGCAGCCTGAGCCGGAAACGGATCATGGCGCTGGACATGGGGGCCATGATTGCGGGGGCCAAATATCGCGGTGAATTTGAAGAACGGCTGAAGGCTGTGCTACAGGAAGTTTCCTCTTCTGATGGTGAGATCATTCTGTTCATTGATGAAATGCACACTATTGTCGGGGCCGGGGCCAGTGAAGGCTCTATGGATGCGTCGAACCTGTTGAAACCCGCATTGGCGCGGGGCGAATTGCACTGTATCGGCGCGACGACCCTGAATGAATACCGTAAATATGTGGAAAAAGATGCCGCATTGGAACGGCGTTTTCAGCCGGTGATGGTTGTGGAGCCTACGGTGGAGGATACGATCTCCATTCTGCGGGGCTTGAAGGAAAAATATGAACTTCACCACGGCATTCGGATTACCGACAGCGCGACGGTTGCCGCTGCGGTGCTGTCCAACCGTTATATTAATGACAGATTCTTACCGGACAAGGCCATTGATTTGATGGATGAGGCCGCGGCCCGTATCAAAATGGAAGTGGACAGTAAACCGACCGAACTGGACGAATTGGATCGGCGGATAATCCAGCTTAAAATTGAACGGGAAGCTCTGCTGAAAGAAAAAGATCAGGCGTCCAAGGATAGATTACAGAAGCTGGAGAAAGATCTTGGTGATCTGGAACAGAAATCATCGGGCCTGACCGTCCAGTGGAATCTGGAAAAAGACCGTATTGCCGGGGATGTGAAAATCAAGGAACAGCTTGATCAGGCTCGTATCGAACTGGAACAGGCTGAGCGGCGTGGTAATCTGGCTAAAGCCGGGGAGCTGGCTTATGGCATCATTCCAAAGTTGGAGGCCGCGCTTGAAGTGGCTTCTACCCCAGAAGGTACGGCGGAGGACAATCAGCTTTTAAAAGAAGAAGTCCGTGAACAAGATATTGCCGCCGTCGTCAGCCGCTGGACTGGAATTCCGGTAGAAAAAATGCTGGAAGGCGAACGGGAAAAACTGATCCATATGGAAGAGCATCTGGGACAGCGTGTGATCGGCCAGAATGAGGCAATTAGCGCCGTTTCCGCCGCCGTGCGCCGTGCCCGTGCCGGATTGCAGGACCAAAACCGGCCTATTGGCTCGTTTTTGTTTTTAGGACCAACGGGCGTTGGCAAGACGGAATTGACCAAAGCTCTGGCAGAATTTCTGTTTGATGATGAGCATGCCATGGTTCGCATTGATATGTCCGAATATATGGAAAAACATGCGGTCGCAAGGCTGATTGGTGCGCCGCCCGGCTATGTGGGCTATGAAGAAGGCGGTGTTTTGACAGAGGCCGTACGCCGCAGACCTTACCAGATTGTTTTGTTTGATGAGGTGGAAAAGGCGCATCCGGATGTGTTTAATGTTTTGCTGCAAGTATTGGATGATGGTCGCTTAACCGATGGTCAAGGCCGGACCGTGGATTTCACCAATACCCTGATTATTCTGACCAGCAATCTGGGCAGCGATGTTCTAGCGGGTCTGGAGGATGATCAGGATGTGGAAGTGGTCCGGGGACAGGTCATGGAACATGTCCGGGCGGCTTTCCGGCCGGAATTCCTCAATCGTCTGGATGAAGTGACTCTGTTTCATCGTCTGTTGCGGGATGATATGCACGGTATTGTTGAGATTCAATTGCGCCATCTGGAAAAATTACTGGAGGAACGCAAGCTGAAATTGGAGCTGGATGTCACCGCAAAAGATTGGTTGGCTCATGCCGGATATGATCCGGTTTATGGGGCAAGGCCGTTAAAAAGAGTGATCCAGAGGGCGTTGCAGGATAGTCTCGCCAATATGATATTGGAAGACAAACTGCATGATGGTGATGTCATCCGCGTTACTGCCGGACCAGATGGTTTGCAGTTAAAGGTTTAAACGGCTGGGGTGAAGGCCTGTTATTGTGATTGATATATTTAACGAGGTCATGGATGGTTTCTTTTTGTTGTGGGCTGAGTCGGATATATCCACCTATAAAGTCTTGGGTTGTCTTTTTTGTTGGTATTTGTAGCATATTATTCTGAATTAGCTGATCAATGCTATTGCCGCCGGAGGTTTCTATATTTTCATAGAAAAATTCTATGGGCACATTAAAGATACGTGATAAATAAAATAGTCGTCCGGCGCTGACCTTATTGTGGCCTTTTTCGTATTTTTGTATCTGCTGAAAGCTAACGCCCAGTTGTTTGCCAAGAGTCACCTGACTCATCTTTAGCCATTTCCGGTGCAGGAGAATACGTGCCCCAACGTGTTTATTAATTGACTTCATGTCCGGTAGGCAGTCATCGGAATTATTCATGTCCGTCCTCCAATGAAAGGTGAATACAGAGAAAAAAGCGGAAGAAATATCTTCCGCTTTCAGGTTACGTCGGCCCTTCACCCACACGCCATATCTTTGAACTCAATCATGACATTTATGGATTTTCCGGACACAGATATAGGGGGCTTGGAGCACGCCAAGGTTCGTTTCTCAGCCATGATTATTCCTTGATTACAGGTTAACCCCGGTACCAGAGTGCAAAATCTGGTGACCGGGAACATACAGGTTTGCACTACCGCATCAAGGAAACGGCCATCCGAAGATGCCCATACGTCCCGGCCATAGAGAAATGGTCGTAAAAAAAACACGCGGTTTTTGGGCGCATGTTTGAACGCCTTGATAAACGGGGTGCAAATCCCGGCACCGAATTTTGCCGATGCAATATGAATTATATAGAATAAAACTTATCTTTGTCAATTCGTTATTTGACGCATGAGTTGAGCATTACCAATAAGGTTCACTAAATAATATGCCTCTTTGAAGCTGCCCAAGCTGAGGCAAGTGCGAGTGCGCGCCCGAGTTAATGCGAGAATAAGCCTAAGTTAAGCGCCGGGCCTGAGGCCTAAAAACAAAAGATAACCTCTCCATCCTCAACTACAAAATACGCCCACCAGAAGCGGCGAGGCTGAGGTAAGCGCCATATCTTTGAACTCAATCATGACATTTATGAATTTTTCAGATATAGATTAGGGGGCTTGGAGTACGCCAAGGTTCGTTTCTCAGCCATGATTATTGCTTGATTACAGGTTCACGCCAGCACTAGAGTACTAATTCTGGTGACCGGGAACATACAGGTTGGTACTACCGCATCAAGGAAACGGCCATCCGAAGATGCCCATACGTCCCGGCCATAGAGAAATGGTCGCAAAAAAACATGCGGTTTTGGGGCGCATGTTTGAAC
>JAESRB010000006.1 GCA_016764855.1 Emcibacter sp. | reverse complement strand
GCAAGTTTTACAAAACGCCGATTATAAAGGCCAAGTCGATGCCATTTCAAAAGCACAGGGGGTCATTTCTTTTGACCTTGATGGCAAAATTCTGGATGCCAATACGAATTTCCTCAATACACTGGGCTATAGTTTGAGTGAAATAAAGGGCAAACATCACGCCATCTTTGTTGAACCAAGCTATGAGACGTCTTCCGATTATAAAAGATTCTGGGACACCTTACGTCAAGGCACCTATCAGGCGGGAGAATATAAACGTATTGGCAAGAACGGAAAAGAAGTCTGGATACAGGCCTCCTACAATCCAATCATAGATCCAAACGGAAATGTCCTGAAAATTATAAAGTTTGCGACAGACATCACAGAACAAATCCTGGCCAGAAAGGAAGCCGAACGCGTCGGAAGATTGGTTGATGAAAATCTTGATAAGATTCTTAAAGCGGTAAGTTCAGCCAATGAACAATCCGTCACCGCAGCAACGGCATCAAACGAAACTTTGGCGACGGTACAGGCTGTGACCGCTGCCACAGAAGAGTTTCAAAGTGCCTCTAGTGAAATAGCCAGAAGTATGGAAACGTCACGATTAGAAGTCACCCGGGCCATTGATGAAACAACGAATGCCGATCATTCAACACAGAAACTCTCCAATGCCGCACAGGAAATGAATCGGATCGTGGTGGTTATTCAGGAAATAGCGAACCAGATTAACTTACTGGCTTTGAATGCAACAATTGAGGCGGCACGCGCTGGCGATGCCGGAAAAGGTTTTGCTGTTGTGGCCTCTGAGGTCAAAGCATTGGCGAATCAGGTAGGTGATGCAATATCACAAATCAACACGGAAATTACCAATATGCAGACCATTTCCGAAGATGTTGTCGGCAGGCTTGCGGGTATTAAAGACGCCGTTGAGACTGTTGAATCAAGCGTTACGACCGTTGCTAGTGCCGTAGAAGAGCAGGCCGTTACATCACAAGAAATTACGTCTAACATGCAAAAGGCCACCGTTGCTGTAGAGGATATCAATCAAAATCTCACCTCTATCTCAGACGCGGTAAACCAAGCTAATCAGTTTGCAGAAGAAGGCACCATACTATATCGCAGCCTTCAAAAGTAAGAGCGCCAGATGTGTGATATTCCATAATGACGAATAGAGGTTTCAAGCAGAAATGTGTCGCTGAACGGCCAATATGCTTTTACCTCTATTCCGTCAAACCTGAAAATATTCTACGTGCTATCAGGATATATATTTCAAATTCTCCGCGCCATGAGAACCCATAAAGACTGTAATGCCATTGATTTCGCCTAGGATCTTTATCTTCATAAGGATATGAGATTACGCGCTGGAAAGAAAGACCCCTTCCACGGGTCGGACCTCACCAACCTCTTGACCCGCCCAATTTTCTATGGGCGTTTTAGTCAGGCCTGCCAACCTCACGACGGCGTCTGCGTTAAGCACACCCAGATAGTCCAACACCGACATAGCCACCATATGGGCGGCACGGTCGCCCCCATCATCCACCTTCACCGCAATGCCTAACCCTTGGTCTGGTAATGTCAGGGCATAGATCCCTTCCGCGCCGCATTTTGCGATACCGGAAAAGGCTTTATCCGACATTAATATCGTCTCCGGTCGACCTGTTCCCGCCACATTCCACGGAAAGGCCCGCATGGCCCGACATACCCGCATGGCCGCCTCTGCCCGTCTGTCCTCCAATCCTTTTTGCGTGCCCAAACGGGCCAAACCATAAGCAAACCGTTCCAACGGCATGCCAAACACGGGCGCCCGGCAGGCATCCATGGACACCGGCATATCCTCTGCCGCATAACCGGTCATATGCGCAATTAATTTGATTGTCGCCTGTTGTACGGGATGCGCGGGGTCAATATAATCGGCCGTCGCCCCGCCCATATGCCGCGCCGTGGTCAAAAACCCCGCATGTTTACCAGAACAATTATTATGTAAGGCACATGCCCCAGCAAAGGCCCCGCTGTAACCGGGATTTTTGCTGATCCAGAACGGCATATGGACCCCACATTCAAGATCCCCTATACCCAGACCAATCTTTTCCAGCCAGTCTTCCACCTGAATCCCGTGTCGCTCTTCCCCATTGTGGGACGCACAGTGCAAAGACAATTCCGCATCACCCAAATCAAATGCGGCAAACGCGCCGGTTTCAACCGCCACCATCGCCTGAAAGGGCTTAACCGCAGAACGTGGATATATCAAACGCCCGATATCCCCGGCGCTTACCACCACTTCACCCCGGTCATTAACCACGGCCACGGCTCCCCGATGCTGACTCTCAACCAACGGACCACGGGTAACTTCCACAAGAATTGGATTATGATTTGTCTGACTCATTGACATTACAACACCTCCTATTTTCAAACCATACATTACGATAAGAAATTTATTTTATAATATGAAAAATTTACATCCGAAAATCACCCCAGAACGGGAAAAATCCGTCCTGACAATCAAAAATATTGAATATTGTATTATAAGCAATGTATAATATAAGGTAACGAAATTAAAAAATAAGACGATGAGAAACAGGTGTTATGCCGCATGAAAAAATCAAACTTGGATTAAAAATACGCCAAATACGCCAAGCTCGCCATATGAATCTTAAAAAAATGGCTGAACTGAGTTCCATTGCTCAATCCACGCTGTCCAAAATCGAGAATGATATAATATCGCCCGGATTTGATAAGGTTATGCAGATATGTCACGCTCTTGACATCGACATTTCCCAGCTGATAAAGGGTAATGATGGCACCTCCAATAGCGACACCCGGCCCGTAGCAAGACTCGCCATTACCAGACAAGATGAAAAGACACTCATCACAACGGATTCTTATATCAGTAACTTTCTTTGTTCCAGCATTTCCAAGAAAGTCATGATCCCCGTTATTTCCCATTTAAAATTGATCGATGGAGACGATAACGATATCGAGCTTATCCGCCATCCCGGAGAGGAATTTACCTATATCCTCGAAGGCCGGGTCAAGATCGTCATGGAACATTATGAACCCGTTTATCTGGAGCAGGGCGACAGCCTGTATCTGGATAGCCCCATGGGACATCTCTATGTTAATGCCGGAGACAACGACGCCATTATTCTAAGTGTCAGCCTGTCCAAAACAGGCCGCTGACAGAATATAGCCCCCCCCCCTAAAGTCTATTTACGGGGCATCAACTCTAGCAAAGCATATACCGTTGCCGCAACGCCGCTTTTAATGGCTGGCGCTGGCGTAATTTTAAACAAGGGAGAGTGATGACTGGGGATTGCCGGACCGCCTGCTTTGGCCCGCTCAAAATCCTCTTTCGGGGTGCCACCGACCACAAAATACACACTGGGGATTGCCGGGTCCGTTGTGAAAAACGGAAAATCCTCCGCTCCCATGCCCGTGGGCGCAATCGTCACCACCTTGTCATCGCCCATATTGGTTTTCCAGACCTTCCTTAACCGCCGGACAAGCTCATCATTATTGACCGTTGGCGGTGTACTTTCCTCGGAAACAATCACTTCCGGCAGCATGTCTTCGGGCAAACCGGCGGCACGACCAAGGTTTTCCGCAATACGTTTGATGCCATCCAAAAGGATTTTACGGGTTTCCAAATTGGTATTGCGCACCGTCAGCTGCAAATGCGCCCGGTCGGAAATGATGTTATGTTTGGTGCCGGAATGGAACGACCCCACTGTAACCACCCCGGGCTGACGGGGCGATAATTCACGGGACACCAATGTTTGCAAGGCCACCACAATCTGACTGCCCAACAAGACCGGGTCCTTACCCGCATGGGGAGACGCACCGTGCGCCCCAACGCCGTGAATGATAATATCCACAGAATCCGCCCCGGCAAAGGGGGCGCCTTCCGAGACATTGATCACCCCGGCCTCATTACCAGATGACACATGAAAGGCCATGGCATAATCCGGTTTGCCGAATCGCTGCCACAGGTTATCTTTCATCATGTCTCTGGCCCCCATCACCCGCTCTTCGGCTGGTTGGCCAATCAACATCAAGGTCCCGGACCATTTATCTTTCATGGCCGCCATGCGTCGGGCCGTCCCCACAAGGCTGGTCATATGTACATCATGGCCGCAAGCATGCATTACCGGCACCATATTGCCCGTAATCGGATCTTTCTGAGTTGCCGTTGACGCGATGGCCAATCCGGATTTTTCCTTCACCGGCAACCCATCCATATCGGCCCGCATCATCACCAATGGTCCCTCGCCATTTTTGAGCAGCGCCACAACGCCAGTGCCCCCAACCCCTGTGGTGACCTCAAAGCCTTCGGCTTTTAATTCCTGCGCCAGACGCGCCGCCGTATTATGCTCCTGCAAGCTCAGTTCGGGGTTTTGATGAAAATACACAAACAGGTCCGACAAGTGGCTCTCATAATCCTTGTCCACAGCCGTTTGAATCGGCTCAAGGCCATAGGCCGAACTCATCATCATGGTAAAGCTCAAGGCCGCGACGAGTGTTTTTCTCATGATTTTCCCTCTCCATTATCCTCTATAAAAAATAGCCTAACAGAACCAACCGCCCGTGCAATAGAAATTAACCCCTATTATTCCGAGTAAGCCCTGTATTTTTTAAACCTACGGTACTTTAATATGCTAATCTGACCCTATGAAAAATCAGCGGCGAGGGAAAAATACATGAATGGCTGGGGCAACGGCATCTTAAGTCTGGCATCAAACATCTATTGGGTCGTGGGCATATTTATCTTTTTTACCCTGTTGCTGCATTTCTTATTTGTTGTTTGGTTTCCCTTAAGCCTCCGCGCATGGAAACTGGCGGATTACCTATGGCTGACGTTGGCCTTTCTGTCCACGCTAGGGCTGGTCGGCGAAGCAAGACAATATCAGGCAGAAACATCCCATTATGAAAGTGAATGGCAAGCAACCCAAAGCCTGAGCGGGGTTCGGAACTGGTATAGCCATTATCAGATCTTCATCTGTAGCGAGGCCAAGGCCCTAAAAGATAAAAACCTGAAAGACACCCAATATCATAAATTGTGCAATTGGCTGGAAGGGCGTATCAATGATTTAAACCTGATGCAAAATGGCAATACTACATTTTCCGAATTATCCCCCACCGGTGCCGAAGACCTGCAACAATATGGCCCCCTCATCCCCCGCATAGAACAGAAGATCCTCACCCGCCGTATCGCGCAATATAATGACAAACGGACGCTGCATTTAGATAACCTAAAAGAGCGGGAACGGACAACATTGCAGATGATTATGGTCATCATTGCCCCTGTCATGCTGGCCTTTGCGCTGGCAATACGTTTTACCAAAGTCACGGGCGAATACCGGCTGCTTAATCCCGGAAAAAAGAAACGTTAAATCCTGCCTTGATTTATAGCCTGTCTTTTATGCCGTCTTTGGCCGTGCCTTTTTATCGGGTCGCCTATCTCTTGTTCATCTCAACCCGCACAGGCCGCCCCAAACAATCGGTCAGCCAACGCTGAACATGCCCTAAACCTGAAAAATCATATCCGGATTTCACCGCATAATCCAACATCGCCGCCAAGTTAAGGTCCGCAATCGTGAACCGCCCCGCCACCAGATAATCCTTGTCCGATAAATGACCATTCAGAACTTCCAAGTGCGGGCGTAATTCTTCTTTGGCCAACGCCAATATCTTCTCGTCCCTCATATCCTCTGGCAGGGCTTGCTTGTGCAGGATGTGGTTCACCGCCTGATGATCCACATAAATTGCCCCGAAAACACACCATTGCATGATCTGTGCTTCTTCCTGAGGGTCTGAGGACCATAACAGGCCATCCCCATATTTTTTCGCCAGATACGAATTGATGGCTGTCGTTTCCCACAGCAGAAATCCATCTTCTTCCAAAGTAGGGATCAAACCATTGGGATTAAGCGCCAGATATTCAGGGCTTTTTGTCTCTCCCGTCATAGGATTTACCGGTTTAATCTCAAAATCCAGCCCCAATTCCTTCATGGCCCAGATCACATAATTCGTTCTAGCATAGGGGGTTCCGTGAATAATCCGCATGATATTTCCTTTTCCTTGAGGGACAAAGGATGAAATTCATCCTGTAAATACCTTTCCATAATAGGTATGCTCCCCCCATGCGCAAGATATTTACATTATTTCTCACCCTGATTGTGATCGCCTCGACCGGAACATCCGCGCTGGCAGACCTGCGCAAACAACTCAAAAAATCAACTCGCCAGCAGGTCATAAAAGTCATTGATGGCGATACTGTTATTCTGAAAGATCAAACCCGCGTCCGACTGGTGGGCATTCAGGCCCCCATGCTGCCCCTTGGCCGAAAGGGCTTCAAAGGATGGCCCCTGGGACAGGCCTCAAAGAGCCTGCTGTCCGATCTTGTTTTGGATAAATTCGTCACGCTCTATTACGGCGGTCAGCGGCGGGACAGATATGGCCGCGCGCTGGCCCATCTGTTTCTGAATGACGGCCTTTGGGTGCAGGGCGAGATAATAAAAAACGGTATGGCGCGGGTCTATACCTTTCCCGATAACCGGGCCATCGTCCCGGAAATGATGCGGTACGAACAGATGGCCCGGCAACGTAATCTGGGCATTTGGGCCGTGGACTATTACCAACCCAAAGCTCAGGAAACATCCGAAAAATACCAGAATAGTTTCCAGATTATTACCGGCACGGTTCGGGCTGTCGCCCATATTCGCGGTACCTATTATCTAAATTTTGGCAAGGACTGGCGGGAAGATTTCACCATTGTCATCAAGTCACGCGCCGCCAGAAAATTCCGCAAAGTCAATATTCAGCCCGAAAATTACAAGGGCAAAAAAATAGAAGTCAGGGGCTGGTTGAAATCATACAATGGCCCTATGATTGAAGCCACCCATCCTGAACAGATCACGATTATCCCATGAAGGACTTAGTATATGCCATATAGCCCCACGCAGAAATCCGGTAAAATATTCAGCAAAAACATCTTTGTAACCGGAATGATTGCCGCCACAATGTTGCTTCAGGGCTGTGTGACCACCAATCCGGCAACAGGCCGGTCGGACTTTACCCCCTTCATGAGCCCGGCCAAAGAAACGGCCCTCGGCAAAGAACAACATCCCCTGATCCTTAAACAGCATGGCGGCGTATTGGATGTGCCAAAAATCGCGGGATATGTGGCCGTGGTTGGCGGAAGACTGGCCGCCGTGTCCGAATTGAACCACAGTCCCTTTACCTTTACCGTCCTCAATTCCCCAATCGTCAACGCCTTTGCCCTGCCGGGCGGATATATTTATGTCACCAGAGGTATCTTGGCCCTATTCAACAGTGAATCAGAGATGGCCTCTGTCCTTGGTCATGAAATCGGCCATGTCACCGGCCGACATTCCGCCAAGAGATATAACCAACAATTATTCACCGGCCTTGGCGTCGCCCTTCTCGGAGCCGCCGTCAAGAGCAAGCAACTGAATGACGTTCTAGGCTATGGCTCCCAGCTTTATCTGAAAAGCTATTCCAGAAGCAATGAATATGAATCTGATCAGCTTGGCGTACGCTATTCCACCCGCGCCGGATTTGACCCCTATGCGGCGGCGGATATGCTGCGTTCTCTAGATGCGGAGAGTAATTTACAGGATGCCATCGCCAATCGTACGGGTCAGCAACGGCCCCCGGAATTCTTCTCCACCCATCCCAATACACAGGACCGGGTCAGCCGTGCCTTCGCCGCTGCCCAAAAAACCGGCGTTGTGCAAAATAGCCGCGATCCCGGACGGGACCGTTATTTAAATGCTATCGATGGCATGATTTACGGGGATGATCCGGCACAGGGACTGATCAAGGGACGGACATTTTCTCACGGCGCCATGCGGTTCAAATTTACCGTGCCACCAAATTTCCGCCTGGTTAATAGCAGTGATATGGTCTATGCCAAGGGGGTTGGTCCGGCCGACGGTGCTATCGTCATATTCTCCAATGATCGGCTGAAGAGCCGCAATATGATTGAATTCACATCCGATATCTGGAAAACCTTCGCCAAGGAGGCTGCGCTCCGGGGGCTGGAGGACATGACCATCAATGGCATGACCGCCATCACTGGGTGGAATAATATCAAAGTGGCCAATGTCCCGTCACAAGTTCGGATCACCGCCATTCGCCATTCAGACAATATGGCCTATTTTTTCCTGACCATCACCCCGATGAGCAAAACTTACAGCCTGAATGACGGATTAACGCGCATGACCTCTAGCTTCCAGAAGCTCTCCCCTCGGCAGGCCAACAAGATAAAAGGTAAAATCATCCGCATCGTCACCGTACAACCCGGTGATACCGCCAGCCATCTAGCCCAAAAGATGGCCTTCCCCAAAAACAGACTGAAGCGTTTTCTGGTGCTGAATGGTCTTCAGAACAACAACAGCCTGAGAGCGGGCCAACGAGTAAAGCTCATTGTCTATGACAAATAAAACCTATAACAAATAAGCCTGAAGCCAATGACAATGAGCAATCTGATCCCGCTATTCCGCAGGCACCGGTAATGCTTGCTCCAATTCCCAGCCAAACAGATCATAGATCCGGTCTCTGACCCGTGACATCAGGATATAAAGCACCGGCACCAAAATCAGCGTCACCGCCGTGGCAAATAATACCCCAAAGGCCAATGATACCACCGCCGGGATCAAGAACTGAGCCTGGACACTGGTTTCCAACATTAAGGGAAGCAACCCAATAAAGGTGGTGAATGATGTCAGAAAAATAGGACGAAAACGTTCCTCGGCGGAAATTTCAATCGCCTGTATCACGCTATATCCCTTATCCCGCAGCTTACAGATATAATCAACCAACACCAGATTATCATTAATCACAACCCCCATGGCCGCCGCGATCCCCAATATTGAGAAAATGCTGATATCCATCCCCAGGAACAAATGACCCAAAATGGCCCCCATATATCCAAAGGGCAAGGCCGTGAAGATAATGAAGGGTTTGAAATATGACTTAAAGGCAATGGCAAATAAGACATATACAATGAACAGACCAAAGGCGAAATTAGTGATGATAGATTGCATGAACTCCTGCTCTCCCTCATCGCCGCCACCAAATGTATGTGACACATTCTTATATTTTGCTTGCCAATCCGGGAAGAAATTCTCTTTCAGATCGGTCTTGATCTTGTCGACCTCGACCTCTTTTCCTTCCTTAAAGGACGCGATGACGGTCAGAGTCCGTTCCCGGTCCGTCCGGCGAATTGTGGTATAGGCCGGACGATAATTCACATTGGCCACCGCGCCAAAGGGCACTTCTGAACCATCCCCCACACGCACCCGCAATTTATTCAACGTATCGAAAGACTTCCTGTCTGCTTCCGGGTAACGCACCATGACTTTTACATCATCAATACCGCGGGGGACACGCTGCACTTCTTCGCCGTAAAAAGCCTGACGTACCTGACTCCCAAGATTTCTAAGGGAAACCCCTACATTTTCTGCACTGGGGATAAGAGACAAGACCGCCTCGGCTTGTGCCGAATCTGCCGTATCTGTCACATAATAAATCGCATCATAGGTGGCCAATTTGGCTTTAAGCTTTACTAAAGCCGCTGTCATGGCGTCACCATCGGACGATGATAAGCGTATGCGCATACCCCGGCTGCCATTATTGAAAGTATTATCAAATTTAACTTCCTTGGCATCGGGGAAAAACGGTGTGGCTTCCCGCCACATCTTTGTAATTTCCTCTGTGGTGATAGGACGATCTTCTCCCGGCTCCAACACAAAGAAAGCACGCGCGCCGCCGCTGCTGGCAAACGCCATGGTCGCTTTAAAAATCTTGTCGTCTGGATATCTGGATTCCAGTTCTGCCACCACTTTATAAGCGGAATTCTCCAATTCTTTCGTGGCCTTTTTCACCGTATTGAACGGTACACCACTTGGAAAAGTATATTCTGCCCTGATGAAATCCTGCGGAATCGCCGGCTGAAAAGAAAACCCAACATGGCCGCCCATCTGAATACCGACAATGACCGTCACCAGCATGCCGATAAACACGCTCATGGTCACCGCCTTATGACGTAAACATTTATCCAGAAAGGGCCGATAATATTTGGTCACGAGAGTTGAAAGAAACCTCTCCGCATAGCCTCTGGCAATATTAACATATTTTGTCAGACCGATGCGGGTAAATAATTTGGCAACAACGCCCGGCTTGATCTCTCCCCCATGACGTAAGTGAGACGGTAAGATCAACAGGCTTTCAATAAGAGAAAAGATTAACGTCAGAATAACAACAACAGCAATAACCGTGGTAAATTGCCGCGTATCTCCCGGCACAAAGGCAAGTGGCGCAAAGAAAATCATCGTGGTCAGGGCCGAGAATATAACTGGTTTCGCGACTTTAGAGCCCCCAAGAACGGCTCCCTTCTCGCCTGTGATACCACGTTGATTTTCCCGGTGAATATTCTCTCCGATAATGATCGCGTCATCCACCACGATGCCCAAGATCAAAATAAAGGCAAACATGGAAATCATATTCATGGTTTCACCTGTCATGGGCAAGAACAAGAATGTTCCCATGAAAGATACGCCAATGCCCACCACAACCCAGCCTGCCAGACGCGGTGTCAAAAACAACATCAGCCCAAGAAATACCAGAACAAGACCGCTAAGACCATTACTGAGCAACGTATTAGCCCGACTTTTAAAGCCTTTTGAATTATCAAGCCAAATGATGGCTTCTACCTCTTTGGGCAAACTTGGTTTCAGAGTATTTTCCACATAATCCGTTACCACTTCACTGATGGCAACGACGTTGGGATTCTCACCTGAATTTACGGTCAACATAACGGCATTCTTACGGTTAATATGCGCCATAAACTTATCTTCGGCAAAGCCGTCGATTACCTTGGCCACATCTTTGATCAAGACCCGTGTTCCATCCTCATCACGCAACACGACTATATTTTCAAAATCTTCGCCTTTATAACCTTGGCCACGGGTCATGATCTGAATATTACCCGCGTCATTATCAACTTTACCCGCTGGCATATTCACCGATGTTCGGGAAATGGCCTGCGCCACATCGTCAATACTCAAACCATATTTTTGCAACGTAAATTCATCAATTTCAATGGAAATCTCATAAGGACGTGTGGCATCAAGCCTCACATGGCTCACGCCTTTGAGGGCTGCAATCTCATTACGTACTTTACGGCCCAGTTCTTTAAGAGCAGCTTCCGGGATATCTGCTGAGATTGCCAACTCAATCACCGAATTATTAAAAACAGGCTGGAAAACCAGAGGGCGTTCGGAAAGCTTGGGGAATGTATTTATTGAATCCACGCGCGACTTCACGTCATTAAGAAGCTTTTGCATGTCATAATCATCTATCCCTTCGATGGTCACGAACCCAATACCTTCCCGCGCGGTGGACCGTATCCGCTTCACACCTTCAAGGTCATATACCGCTTCTTCGATACGGATAATAATCCGCTCTTCCACTTCTTCTGGGCCTGCCCCCAGATAAACCATAGAGATCTCGATCTCCTGCGGACGCACACTGGGAAAGCTCTCTTTACCCACCTTCTGAAGACCGAACAGCCCCCCAAAAATCAACATAACCATCAATAAATTGGCCGCGACAGAATTATGCACAAACCATTTCATAATACCGCTCATGACGGCTCTCCTGAATCCAGTTCATACTGAACAAGAAGACCATCAACATTGACTCCTAATTGAGTGTTACACACGATGTCGCCTTCCTCAAGTCCCTCAGAAATCACGACATAATCCCGGTTGGATTCAACAATTTTCACCTTTCGGGTCAAAAGTTTATGTTCCTTATCCACCACAAGAACCTGCCCCCCCTGACGCAACACCGCACGGGGCAATTGGAAAACGGCTTCATAAACCCAGCCCTCCACCTCTGCCGCTACAAACTGTCCAATACTGATCGGATGCTTCCCATCCACAGATAGCAATTGGTCTCCCCGCAGCTGTGCCACCACATACATGACGCGTGTTTTGGTGTTAACCAGCCCTTCCGTACGAACAACTTTGCCTCTCCAGTGATTTTCCTGATCAGCAAAACGGCCCGTCAAAACAACATCAAGCTGAAGAGCACCGGATTGCAAACCCTCAATATCGAACTGGGACAAATCCTTATTAGACATGGGCAGCCGGATTTCCACCACATCCGTGGAATAAAGTTTTCCCACATTGGTACCAACGCCGACAAATTGACCAAAATCAACATTTTTCATGGTCAAAAGACCATTAAAAGGCGCCCGTATTTCCGTACGCTCCAGCCTAAGCTCTGCAACCCTGAGATCCGCTTCTGCTGCCTCCACGCGTGCTTCCGCATCAGCGAGCTGAGGTTTGCGTAAAGTCAGGTCAGAGGCTTCGCCCTGTCCCAACAGTGCCCATTCCGTTTGGGCAAGGGCCGCTTCGGCCCGTTCCCGGACCAGAAGCTGTTGGCTTTCCGTCACCCGGGCCTCCGTAGACGTTACCGCATATTGATAATCCCGCGGGTCCAGACGAAGAATGACTTCACCCTTTTTGAATATGCCCCCTGCGACAAACTTTTCGGAAACATAAACCACCTGACCGCCAACCTGAGGTACCAAATCAATAGTTTGTTTTGCTTCAACGGTTCCCTGTGTTTTCACTGACAACGCCACCCGCCCTGCTTGAGCGGACACCACCCGAATATGCCGCGCAATTTCAGCCACTTGTTTCTTCTCTGGCTCTGGCTTCGCCATGACCAGAATAACACTTACAACAATAGCGCCCACGACAATTATAGTAGGCAACAACAGGGAGAAAAGTTTTTTTGCCGTAATCACAAGATAGTTCCTTCATTCTTATCAGCTTCAATGGAGCTGTTATTCATTATTATTTTTTGGACATCTTTGACCGTTTCGAAATCACCGCCCAAGGCCAGATGTAATGCAATTCTGTTATTAATAAGCTGTTTCCTGACAGAAAGAAGCTGACTTTGCTGAGACAGACTTTGCCGTTGAGATTCCAACAATGTCGAAATTTTAATCAAACCCCGGCCATATTGGTCAATCGCCACTTTTTCTGCGGCAATGGCATTCATCGCGGCTCGGCCCGTATACATCACTTGTTCTTTCAGCCATCTTTCACTGGACAACGCATCTTCCACTTCCCGGAAAGCGATGAGTAATGTTTGGGCAAAGACCTGCTTTTCAGCTTCAAATAATTCCTGGGATGCCTTGGCCGCATAACGCAATTTACCGCCCTGAAAAATAGGTTGAGAAATATTGCCCAGCAAATTCCAGAAGATATTGTCAAATTTCAGTAAGTCGGTGAAGTTTGAACTACTGTTATTACCGCTGGCCGTGATAGAGAATTCTGGCAACAAAGCCTTGTCCGCGGCCTGACTGCTGTATCCCACCGATAATAACCGGGCCTTGGCTGCCCGTAAATCCGGCCGACGTTCCAGCAAGGATATGGGCAAGCCAGTAGGGACATCCCCTTTCAAGTCCGGAATTTCACCCATTGCCATTATCTCTGCGGCGGGATAACGGCCGGCAAAGATCTCTAACCGGCGTTTCTGACGGCTCAACTGATCTTCCCGGCTGCTAAGACTGGCGCGGGAGGCGGCCATATTACTTTTGATCAACCGCAGATCCAACCCCGTACTCAACCCTCGGGCAAAACGTTTTTCCACGATCCGAACCGCGCGAGTATAGCTTTCCACGGTACGCTCTGCCAAAGTTACCTGAGCCTGTGCTTCCACAACGTCGAACCATGTCTGCGTCACCTGTGCGGCCAAAGACAACCTTGCAGCTTCCTGATCTGATCGCGCCGCCTGATAATCTGACTCTGCGGCCTTGGTTTTTGCGGATAACCTGCCCCAGACATCTGCCTCCCACCGAGCATCAAAACCCAATGATAAGTTATTTCCGGTCACTCCCGGATTGCTCGTATGCTGACGACGGGCGCCAAAAGAAGCATTCAACGTAGGGTAGAGATTTCCCCGAGAGATGTCAGCATTGAACCCCGCAGCAGCCAAACGATGCGCCGTTGCCTGATAATTCAGGTTATGGCTCAGCACTTCATCAACGAAACTTGATAAAGTCGCCATCTCAAGATCGCTTAACCATCCATCCTGCACCGCCTGGGATGCGGATGTAGATGACGGCACCATAGTGCTCCAATTTTCAGAAATGTCAGAAATTGGAAGATTTTCATCCGTTACAGGCAAAGCTGCACATGAGGCCAAAGCCATCACAGAAACGGAAAGGACCAAATATTTGGCACTTTTCATTTTAGTATCCTTTAGCCCACAGTCTATTTTTAGCTCTATGGGCACCATAGTTCACAATTATATATGTGATATCTTCCGACTATCAATATAACAAAAAAATTAGAAAAAGCGATATACCAAACTTAATCTGGTCTCAAATTAATGACCTTTTATCGCAGAATTAAGACAGAACGGATAAATTTCCGTCAGGTCGGCTCAATAGACAGGTGATCCCTCACATCCCCGTCCGCGGAAAAGCATACCGCATTTAACGCGCCCCCCCGGCCACTTCCCCCATCCAGCGTCGCCACAAAAGGATGATTCAACAGAAGCCCCTTATTGGCATGATCATAGCCTCTGACAATGCGCGAGAAGCCATAATAAGCGCTGTCAATCTCATCGAACCGACCATTATCCCACCAGAAATTATCCTTTTGCATATTCACTGGTCGCGACACATCCAAAGAGGCATGTACAAATAATATCTTACCCTCTCTGGTAAAAGCGGCCCGACGTAAATTGCTGAAAAAATTTCCATGACCCGGATGGTCATTAATGATCCGACGCAGGCTGCTGGTCCATTTGGAAATAGACAGCGTCCCTTCACGGGCAATAGCACGCGCCACATGTTCCCGTGTCCCATAACATTCCAACACAGCACCCAAATGATGGCCCAAAAGCCAGTCCATAACCTCTGCCGGGTTGGGCGCAAATTGCAATTGTAGGAGCTTGGTCAGCATTTCCTCACGGGCACCACGCAAATAGACAAAGGCATTTGGCTTTGAACTTTGCCCGAGCGACATCAATTTTCGTCGCGTCAAGAGCAATTCATTCACGGTTTCTATAGCAGTCAGTCGCTTGCCGAAATAATTACCCAGATAAACCAGCCTGTCGCCGGGTTGGAAGCGGGGAATAAGCTCCGCATGCAGCGCAGCCAAAGCATTTACTTCCCCATGAATTGCGCCCACAGCCCAAATTCGTCTGGCCTGATCGAGGCAGCCGAATTTTTCCAGATCCATATTTGACAGGTCAGTTGCTTCCATAGACAGTCATATCGCCCCACTGTTTAATCGTTCACTATCAGCATATCACAAGAAAAAAAAGCCCGCATAATTATCAGGCTTTTTTCACTTATTTAATTATAAATTTATGGCTCAACTATGCGTCAAGCGGCTGTCAGAACTTCTGCCAATTTTATCATGGCATCTTTTTCTTCAATTTCCTCAACCGCAGCAACCTCACGAGCCAACCGTTTTATAGCTGATTCATATATCTGGCGCTCACTATAGGATTGTTCTGTCTGGTCACCGCCCCGGTGCAAATCCCGGACCACTTCAGCCAGGTGAACCAGATTTCCAGAGTTGATTTTTGCTTCATATTCCTGAGCACGGCGACTCCACATGGTGCGCTTAACACGAGCGCGACCTTTTAACGTAGAATAGGCCTTATCCATGATCACCGGGCTAGACAGATTCCGCATACCGGAAGGCTCTGCTTTATTGATTGGCACCCGGAGCGTCATTTTCTCACTTTCAAAACGAACCACATAAAGTTCCAGCTTCATACCGGAAATTTCCTGTTCGCTGATTTCTGTGATGACGCCAACACCATGCTTGGGGTAAACAACATATTCACCCTCAGAAAAGGCCAGTTTTTTTTCTTTAACCATCTTAAAATTACAACTCCAACCTGCCTGCGAAATATGACATTCCGCAAGAATTTTTATGCGATACACACCTGAGAGATAATTTACAAATACGCAGTCTTTAACTCTAGAACTTCAAACCATCTTTAACTTAAATTACGTTAAAATTATGGTTAATCTACTCTTAAGAGAGGTGTAAACCTCGCAAAAAACTACATGCCAGACCCCTGAAGATCTGGCATTAATATCCCCTCAGCCGGGACTATTCATTTGAAACAAAGTTTTAAAGAAACATGTTCAAATATGTTATAATCCGAACATTGTAACATATTTTATGATAAAATACACCCACAAAAAATACTGCCCCCGCCCAAAAGGCCGCTTTTCATGCATCATATCGGGTTAGTAATGAATAATGCGGCCTGCTTCCCAAGGAAAACAGACCGCATTATTTCAAAAAATTCTGAATTGTTAATACCAGTAGACTAGGTACCAGCACCAGGTTTTTCACTTAACGCAGCGAGTTTATTTTCTTCACTCTGCACATCGTCAGCACCCGGCAGCGCATCAATTTTTTCTGTAATATTTGGCCAGACCGCAGCATATTTTTCATTGATCTCAAACCATTTTTCCAAACCATCTTCCGTATCTGGCACGATGGCCTCCGCTGGACATTCCGGTTCGCAAACGCCGCAATCAATACATTCATCCGGATTAATGACCAGCATATTTTCACCTTCGTAAAAACAATCTACCGGACATACCTCGACACAATCTGTATATTTACACTTGATACACGCCTCTGTGACTAAATAGGTCATAGAGTTCTCCTTTATTATACTTTCCACCCTGAACAGAACTATATCATGTTCATATTCTTGCATATATCATTTATAAAAAATGATACAACCCAAAAAACGCTTAAAACTCCCGTTTTTCAAGAAAAATTCTCCCAAAAACAGTTTTATTCTACTTTTTTACCGCTTTTTCCCGAACTTTATTCTTTATCTGACCATTTCTCTTGTCAGAAATATAAAGCAGCCCGCCCATACGACGCAGCAGATTGCTTTCATAGGAATCCTCTTCCCCATCCGCATAGACAACTTCCCACATCAATTCAATGATATGTTCCCGACCTGCCTCGTCAAAATGGTCCTTTATTTTTCGGGTAAAATTCAAGATGTGATGAGAATCATTCTGCGTGGCTATGGCTTCCACAAAAAGCTCCAGAGCTTCGGCGGCAGACAACCCCAGTTTATGTTCCAAGAGATGCAGGATATGCTCCCGTTCAATACGAGAAACCTGCCCGTCATGGGCCGCGACCTCTACCATCAGGACGGCAGCCGCAAGTATTTCATCATTCTGTTCCTGAACATCCGCCGCAGGACTTCCGTTCAGCATATTATGTATTTTTTTCAATATAGACATCTGTCATAAACTCATAAATATCATTAGCATCCCGCACGTGCATAATTTTTATGTTTGCTTGTCGCTTGTGCACAAACAGGCATAAAAATTTGCCGCGCCCGTAACCCATAAATAGGCATAAACCGAAGCGAAGAACAAGAGTTGAAAAACCAGCACCGCCTCACTTAGCTTATTTTCTGCCAATTCAGAGCATCTCGTTCGGCAATATTTTATTGGTGAGCGACAGTCAACCGGTATAATTAGGGCTATTTAACCAGAGATTCGCTAAAAGACCTTGTCACCATCTCTGCGATTTGATTACGGTCTCCCAAATCAACAAAATGATCTTCTTTCATATGCTTGATCAAAGACTGATTCATCAACAACACCGATAGCCCATGCACCATGGACCATGCGCTGAACTGAGCCACCGCAGGTGCAACCTTCCGCGCGCCCGGCAAGGCTAAACACTCATTGACCGTGCGCTGTAGACAAGAAAAACCATTGTCGGAAACATTATGGAGTTCTGTATATTTATCATAGTCACCTAATTCATATTCAAACATAATCTTGAAATGAGCCGGATATTTCTCCGCAAATTGGACGTATCTCATTCCCAGTTTTTGAAGACGCTGCAAAGGATCTTTCTCTTCTTCCATCAGCTTCTGCATGCCTTCGCCCAATTTTCGCATACCTTCTTCTTTCAGCGCGGCAATCAAAGCTTCTTTATCCTTGAAATGCCGGTAAGGTGCCGTCTGGGAAACGCCAGCCTTGCGCGCCAAAGCCCGAAGACTAAGGTCAGCCAATGTCCCCTCTTTCAGTATATCCAATGCGGACTCCACAAGAGTCTGCCGAAGATTCCCATGATGGTATGATTTTCTGCCCTTTGGACAACACCATTTATTCACCCGAAACTCCTAAACTACACAACAGGTTAATCACCTGAAAACCCGTAATTATCCCTTTTAATGTTTACGCTGTCAATATTAAAATCTCCAGAGGGCTATCCCCAATAATTTTCATTGGAATTCTCAGTGGAAATTTTTTGAGGATATACACAGATGATTTCGCCAGAAAGTCTCAGGGCGTCAGAATCAAATTTCTATCTTCCATCTTAAAAGAGGCCAATTTATTCAAAAAATTCATCCCCAATAATGAAACCCCCATGTGACCCTGCTGAGATACAGAAGCAGAAATATCAGATATCTCAATGCTGTCCAGTGATATCTGATCAAGTTTAACCATCGCTTTATAGCTTATCCCGTTCGCCGTCCTGAACGCCCGGTCATAGGTCAGCCCCGCCGGATCCAGCCCGGCGGCTTCGGCGGCCTCAAAACTCAACGAAATATGACTAGCCCCTGTATCCACCACAAAACGAGTCGGCGTACCATTCACCTCAAGCGTCACCCAATAATGACCATCCCGGTTCATGGCCACATGAATGTCGCCACCATAATCATCATCCCTATAGCTCTCTTCGTCCCTATACTCAGATGCGGCCTGTCTCTGACTGACACCGGCTGTCCCCGCAATTTCAACAAGTCTATCACCATAATAGGCAACACCACCCGCCACGCATAAGGCATATAAAAGAATTTTTATTGGGCTGATCATCCTGTATCCCGTGAATTAATCCGTCCTATAACCATTGGAATCCCAGCATAGAATAAGGACTTTAAAAGAGATTGAACAATAGATAAAATTATCTCTTTTAGGAGATTAACAGCTCCTCACCTGCGTCTCTGACACAAGCCCCTCGTAAAACCTTAAAGTTTAAATACAGACTTCGAAAATAGAGTTTAAGCACAAGAATTAATCCGGGAAGAGATTTCTCAACCTATCCGTGGCCCGCCGTTCCGTTTTTGTCGGCCGACCTGCGCCCCGGTCCCGGCGGGCAACTTTTGATTTCTCAATTTTTTCCACTTCTTCAGCAGGCGGCGTCAAATCCTCGTAAAGTGCCTCTGCTTCCGATGCCGGGCCACGACGGATATTAAACCCGAGAATTTTGGCTATACGAACTCTATTCGCCTGCGGAAAGGTCAGTACATCCCCGGCAACGACCGGAGTCTTTGCCTTGGTAATTTTCTGACCATTCAACCGCACCTTCCCCGCCCGACAAAGCTTTGTCGACAAAGAGCGGGTTTTAAAAAAGCGGGCATGCCAGAGCCAAATATCTATTCTTTGATTCTCTGGCCTTTGACTTTCTGGCCTTTGATCCTCAGATTTCCCACTATTTGCCATCTGATGCACCATTTAAAAAATTATTTCTTTGAGGTCAACTGTTCCTTCAAACCGGCCAATGCGGCAAAAGGACTATGAGGATCTGCCACAGGGGCCTTGCGGCCCGGTCTTTTACCTTTATTACCGCCGCCTTTGGAACCTTTGGAAAATGTCTTTTTATTCTGAGAGAATTTAGCTTGTCCTTTTGCCTCGGCCCCGTAAGGTTTTTTAGGACCTCGCTGTGTTGGTTTCTGGTAAGGCTGATGGCTGAATAATAATATCTTTTCAGGCACCACAGGATCAACCGCTTCAGCCGATTTTTCTATCTCTGTTTCTGCAGGCTTTTCTTCGGCTTTTACATCCGCAGTTTCGACAGGTTTCACTTCAGACTTTTCTTCAACCTCAGCCTTATCTTCAGACGGCACTTCTGCCTTGTCTTCAACCTGTACTTCTGCCTGTACTGCAACCTGTGCTTCAGGTTTGGTTTCAGGCTGTGCTTCAGGCGTTTCTAGAGGTTTTGGCTCGGATTTCTCCTCAGATTTTACCTCAGACCCATCTTCCACTTTCGTTTCAGCGGTATCTACTGGTTTAGCAGCTTCGGCGGCAGCAACTTTCTCTGCGCGGGTCTCAGCGATTTTCGCCGCATCTTCCGGGCTATATTCTTTTTGTACATAACCAAGATACGCCATGATCTCTACAAAATCATCGCCACTGGTTCCCACAAGGCTCATCAGATCAGGGTCCGTAGGAAACGGGCCTTTCAAAGATGTTTCACGAGCCGCATTGGCCAACCGTTCCAGCATATCAAGCCGTACAGCATTCTTACCCACCACCCGGTAACCGGATACTTCGTAAAATATACGCGGCGCATTTTGATCAATGGCAATGGTACATAGACCCGCCACCGGAACTTCCGGCAGACGTTCCATGTCATTAAATAACGCCCAGAGGAACAACCGCAATCCGGCCGGAGCTGGTTTCAAAAGACTTGGAATATAAAGACTGGCAGAACCGAGCCAAATGCCCAGCTGCTTCATCTGGAAACGGCCTTCCCGTTCTACGCCGCGAAAATCACGGGCGATCATACGACGGGGAATGGTGCCCAGCTTCTCTAACATCTGAAAAGCAATACCACGGGCCATGCCATCGATGATATCCTTGCCCCCGGCATCCTTGGCACCGTTCACAGCCTCTTGCAAGGCAAAGAGCGGGGCCAGAATTTCACCCAGATGATTGGCCAGCCAGCGATCCACACGCACCTGAACAGTCGCCAGAACATCACCCTGCAACACCGGGGTCGGTATCACGACCACTTTCGGTGTCAGGGCCGTACTGCCTTTTTCCACGCGGGCAATGACGATGCCGCGCCAGTTGATGGTAGAGCGCACCATGGGGTCGCCCAGGATCAAACTCAATTCGCCATCTTCTGCCTGCGCCAATTCAGTGGCTTTGTTTTTTATCTCTTCACCCAGAACCTTATCTGCGGCTGCCCGGAGTATTTTACTGTCCTCACCATAAGCAGCAGGATCCTCTTTAAACTGGAATCCTTCAAGACTGCCGATAAAATGGCCTTCTACATATATACTGCCATCGTCATCAATATTGGCCATTAAACTTCCCTTTTGGCGTAATTCTCTCATCAAAACCGATATTCTCCGGTCCACAAAGCGATGTGTCAACCGTTCATGTAGCGCATCTGACAGGCGATCTTCAATATCTCTTGTCAATTCCTGCCAATATTTTGCATCATCGAACCATAATGACCGATGAGAAATATAGGTCCAGGTCCGAATATTCGCAATGCGGGCGGACAATGTATCCACCTCTCCCTTCACCTTGTCAAGTGGGGTAATTTGTGCCCTTAACCAGTCCGGGTCCAACACGCCGTTACCCGCAGAAGTCTGCCGATAAATCTGCGATATAAGCCGAATATGTTCTTCGTCAGATACCTTTGGAAAATCGGGAATCTGACAGACTTCCCACAGGCTTTTCAGGCCCGCTGGCCCGCCCAAAAGCGGTCGAATATCGGCCATATTTATCAATTGACGCAATGACGTCAAATCTATGTTTTCTTGACAGCGGGTGAGTCCTTTTCGGTCCGAAGCGACCTCCAAGGACCGAATCAGTGCGCTCGGATGACCGTAATCCAACGCGCTGTTACGCCATTGCAAAACCACGAGTGGTGCAAATTCATGATTTTCCACCGCATAAATCATTTCATCGCTCAGACCCGACTGCATATCGTTACCATCCAATAAGCAGCCAAAAGTACCATTATTCATATAGCGTCCGGCCCGACCAGCGATCTGCGCCACCTCTGACGGCATTAATGACCGCATGCGCCGACCGTCAAATTTGGCGGTCGCGGCGAAACACACATGGTCGATATCCATATTCAAGCCCATGCCGATGGCGTCCGTCGCCACCAGAAAATCCACATCACCATTTTGATACAGCTCGACCTGCTTATTACGTGTCCGAGGGCTTAGACTACCCATCACCACCGCGGCCCCACCCTTGGCCCGGCGCAACATTTCCGCATAGCCGTAAACATTATTGGCCGAGAAAGTCACCAAGGCGGTACGGCGGTGCAGACGGCTGAGTTTTTTCGGATCGGTATAGATCAATTCTGAAAAGCGCGGACGGGTGACAAATTCCACGTCCGGTATGAAACGGCGAATGAGCGGCCCGATGATCTCTGACCCGAGAAACATGGTTTCCTCTGTTCCCCGTGCGCGCATCAGCCGATCGGTAAAGACATGCCCCCGTGTCTCATCCGCCGCCAACTGGATTTCATCCACGGCCAAAAACGCCACGGTTTTCTCAATCGGCATGCTTTCCACAGTACAGACCCACCAGCGGGGATTTCGGGGAATGATTTTTTCCTCCCCCGTGATCAAGGCGACACTATTCTTGCCCCCCGGATTTTGCGGTGATGCCACGATCCGGTCATAGACTTCCCGTGCCAACAGGCGCAGCGGCAAGCCGATCATCCCCGTTGCATGGCCGAGCATACGCTCCACCGCCAAATGGGTTTTGCCCGTATTGGTCGGCCCCAAAATCGCCCTAACCCGGCTGGAGCTTTGTACTGCTCGATTGGATATATTTTTTAATCCACGATTACTCATGGCAAGGCATTAGCATATATGAGCCAAAAGGTCATGGGAGAAATACGGTCATAAGCCAAAATCGCGGGAAATTAACCTTCCCGAAAAATGAAAAATTCCCCTATTTAATTTGGATAATTAAATATAAGCTATAGACTTGAATATATTACCTTTAACCGGAAATAAAGACGGACTTTGAATATGAAAAACATCCTTGCTATCGTGATGCTCTTCTTATCACCCCTATCGGTTTCCGCACAAACACCCAGCCCGGAAAAGCTCATGGGGGCGGCGCTTGAGGATTATGGAAAAGTCGCCGGTGCATGGTATTTAAACAAAAAATGCGGGTTTCTCGCCACCCCGCTGGCGGTCGAATTCATGCAGAATGTCGCCGTGGTCAATATTGCCATGGCGAAAGAAGTCAAACCCCCAAAAATACTCTTCATGATCCAAAAAGCCGCCAAACAAACCGCAGAAGCCCATGAATGCACAAAAAGTTCTGAAAAAATAGTGATTTGGGGCGTTATGCATTCAAGAAATTGGAGCAAACAAATCAAGAAAATCCAAGCCCAACAATTGCCTAAATCAGACTAAGGAACACCGTAGAAAAATAGCAGGCAAAGCTGGGCGAAAAGCAGGATCACCACCTATTTTTCTGCTTTGCCAACGTTGCTCACGACCGATCATCTCTGATGGCCCTTACCTTACCCGACGTCCCCAGAACCGTCATTCCCGCGTAGGCGGGAATGACGATGAGGGATGGCACATAATTCTTATATTTCACTTGTAAATACACCTTGATTTGATATTTTTAGTTGAATAACTATCGTTCAAGTAAACTCATTAATTTTCTTAAAGGAAGTGTTTTTGACAACCGCAAAAGATGTAATAAAAGATATCCAAGAAGCTCTTAAGCAAGCAAAAGATCAAGGAAGCTCAACTGTTTCAATTAATGCACTGAAAAATTACCTCTCTTTGTTTGATAAAGATGTAGATACCGACCTTCATTATCAAACCAGAGATCATGAAATTTCACTAGCCAAATTTATAGCAGAAAATGATAGAAATATTGCCCATACAAATAACCAAATGTCTGCTAACCTTGCTTCATTTAAAGCAGGTGTAATCGCTAGCCAATCGGCATTAAAATCCAGCATGATAATTAACGGCGGCGCAGCTATCGCTTTGCTTGCTTTTATGGGGAAAATCTGGGACGCTTCCATATCCAAATCTATTGCAACCAGCCTGTCAAATTCAATGCTACTATTTTGTCTTGGAATTCTTTTTACTGCAATAGCAACAGGCACAACATTTTCAAGCCAACTATTTTTTTCGGATGAAGACCCTAAAAAATTAGGTGCCATATTCCAAGGTATTTCCATAACCCTTATTATAGTTTGTTACTTATTTTTTGCAGCAGGATCCTATGAAGCATATTCATTCTTAGAAACTCATTGGAAGCAATAAACCCCTCAAACCCGGATTTAAATATCCAACCTTAACTTATCCACCACGTCATAGATCAACGTCTGTTCCTGCATGGTTTTTCGATGAGGGTGAGGTCGATGAGGTCGATGAGGTCGGAAAAGATACGACCTCTTCTTAGGGTCCGGTTATTTAAAGATATTACCGATTTTGTCTGTCACGCCCTTCACGGCCTTATTCATCATATCTTTGCTGACCACTTTACTTAAACCCCTATTCACAGCGCCAAAGATTGTGGCACCCACTTCACCTGCTGTGGCGGCTTTATCTTCTGTCCCGATGTTTTTCAGGTGAATATCCGGCAGCGTCAGTCCTGCGCCCTTACCGCCCAACAGATCAGACGACAGCTTTACTTTGGTTCCGGTGATATAAATGTTATCGATGATAAACCGCGCTTCGGTATCAGACTCAGAAGTATCCAGCCCGATTTTTTTTGTATAGGCTTCAATATTTTTCTGGATCTTGCTGATGTTATTGCCCTTGGTGCCAATTTCATAGATCAGGTCCGCACCCTCAATACGTACTTCCTCAATATGAATGACATCCCCCAGCAGGGAATTCATATCAATCTTTACCGCGATATTACCAATCTTAAACGCATAGTCTGATTTAAAGCCTTTCGGATTGCCAACTATAAGATTGCGTAATCCCGCGTCCCCGCCCAAAAAGGCGACCTTAACCGTATCAAGAGAGACAGCCGTTCCCGTCGCAGACGGCGCATAATGCAGAACCGCATCACGAATAATTTTACCGGATTGTGACGCACCGTAAATAATCACCCCCACAAGGATGACAAGAAAAACCGTAACCGCAATAAAAAATTTCTTCATGACTTACGCCCCTTATATAAATAAGCATTAAGGCAGAGTTTCCCCCATTAAGGGAGCCATTGCAACACTAAAGTTACGTTTCACTCCCTCCCGTTTTAATTGTTTTATGGGTTTTATTTGCTGCGGCCGGATATTTTTTCAACGCTGCGCAAGGTACCAAGCCCCAACAAGGCCAAAACCAGCTCCATCATATTATCCGTGACGATTTTGGGGGCTACAATATCCAACCCCTGCAAAACCACAACCCATTCAAACAAAGGGTGTAGCAAGAACGCCCACAGAAAACCTACGCCACAAACCCACCCAATGAAAGGCCGCCAACCCGCCACAAACAAAGAACGGTGCGCGGCCTCCACCCGATTAATTTCCGCCTGTAAAAGTTGTGGCTTCTGCCGAAGCTTTGCCATCAGAAGGGCGGCCTGTGCCCGTTCTTCGTCACTGGTAAAAAGCTGATCAACCACATTGCCCACCGCAGATACCGCGTCAATGGCTGGCCCGCCGAATATTTTTGATAAAAATCCCATGTTAAAATACCCTGTATTCCGTGCCGTTAAAGATCAAACACGCCTTTCTATTCTTATTTTGATTATAGGAACAATGTATCCAGCCGCTGCTGGAGTCCTCTTCCTGGTGAAATTCCAGAATCAGCTGATCGAAAACAAGATTATCCTTGATCCAATGGGCTAAGATCCGATTAGGAATCGTCGGGATTTCAAAATCCACCGCATGGCCGGTAACATGCTGTGAGTTACCATTCGATCCGGCCAGCTTATTCACCTGATGGGACCGGAAACCACTGGACGGACTGAAGGCGAGCGCGAAATTCTGTCGGACCGGTTCCAATATATGCTGTGCTAGCCGGGTCAGATTCACAACCTCTTCCGGGCCTGGGTCATTGCCTATACCGTGACGCAGAGCAATGCTGCTGCGGGTCAATTCCGTTAATTTAAAATGTGCTGTTAATAGCGGATGTTCCATATTCCTATTTATACCTATCGTTTGCTGAAGAAAAAACACCATAAAGGTCTAATGAGGTCCGTAGAAGATCACGAGCCCAACCTTTTCGCTTACCCCATTTACGGTCAACAGCCGTTAAAGACATTTCATCAATGATGATATCCAGCACCGGTCCGGCCTTCTGACGCTCATAAGTCATACGGTCTATCCAATTTGTATAGTGCTCTTTAACCCTGACCTCATACTCACTCTCATATTGTGGCGCTGATCTGCTGCTCTGCACCACCACAGCATTAAAGCGGGACGTCCGGATCTGTGTGCCATCGGTAATAATTTGCACGGCCCGTTTAATCTGCTCAAATGCCCATATTTGCTCGTCATTCAGGATATTTTTCTTTCTGAACAATATGAGGGGGTCCGGGGTTAATTTGGCGACGGTTTGCTTTGTTGGGCCGCTAGAATCTTTTTCCATTCCGGAAAGAGTCAGTTTTTTATGGCCTAATCCTTTTCTTTCCCCAAGCTGCCGTTCAAGACGAATCTTTTTTCGCAATTTACGGATCTTTTTAAAAGAACTCCCTCGCCCTGGAACCCGTTTTTCACCATCGTTACTAACTTCCGGTACGCATATCTCATTTGGCTGATCAAACATATTTATACTCCCTAAAATGATACTATAGTGTCGAATCTGAGTGCCTATAATAGGCATAAATAAGTAGTAATCAAGAGTAATTATAGAAAAATATACCTTTCATTCTCCCTATAGTTGTATTTTTATAAGTAGCTCGTGAAAAACACAACTTGACCTTTCCATAACAAAACGGGACAATCGGACTTAAATTTAAGAATTTCATATGAGAAAAAGATAGGCTGGAGTCAAAAAAATGGGTGTTTTATCCTATGCGGGTGGATTGGGGCTAATTTCCCTAACGGTTTATATTATGGTAATTGGCCGGGATTTGCTCGTCCCCTTTATGATCAGTGTTGTCATTTGGTATCTAATCAGCATTCTGTCCGATTATTATCACAAGATCACCCTTGGAAAATGGCAAATTCCCCGGACCTTAAGCTATATCGCGTCACTTTTTACCATCATACTCGTGATGAATTTTCTGTTTGGTATGATCAGCAATAATATCACAGAGGTTCGGGAAGCCGCCCCGCTTTATCAAGAGAATTTCATCAAGCTGACGTCAAAAATGTTCACGCTGCTCGGCATCGACAAAGAACCAAATCTGGCTCAGGTCATCAATCAGGTTAATCTAACCCCCTTCATTACCAATCTCGCCACGACACTAGCCTCCCTCGCGGGGAGTGCCAGCCTGATTATGATTTATGTATTGTTCTTAATGCTGGAACAGAAATATTTCTCAGCCAAGTTATCCCGTCTCATGGAAGGCTCAGCCCATAGAGAAACCGTATTTAATATTCTGGAGCATATTTCCACGGACGTCAAAACCTATATCGGCGTTAAAACTTTCGTTAGCGCACTGACCGGCGGGGCCTGTTATATCGTGTTGGTCACGGTAGGGGTGAATAATGCCAGTTTCTGGGCGTTCTTTATCTTCCTGCTGAACTTCATCCCCACGGTCGGCTCCATGCTCGCGGTTTTGTTTCCATCTTTGCTAAGCCTGGTGCAATTTGACAGCTTTACCCCGTTTTTCATAGTCATCATCTCTCTGGTAGCCATTCAGGTGGCCGTCGGCAACATTCTCGAGCCAAAACTCATGGGCAACAGCCTTAATCTGAGCCCACTAGTGGTTATGTTGTCCTTGTCGCTTTGGGGCAGCATATGGGGCATTGCCGGCATGTTCCTCAGCGTGCCTTTCACCGTGATTCTGATGATCATCTTTTCCCAATTCCCGAAAACCAAGGCCGTGGCTATTCTTCTGTCTCAGGATGGCAATATCAGGCCGCGAGATACGCGAATGACGGAATAAGATCGAGCTGAAGGATTAGAACAGAAAACTCTATTTCTCGATCCTCGTTCTTTGCCTTAGTTCCGAATCCTATTTCTGATCCCTATTTTTGGAGCCTATTTCTGGGATTCTTCTGCCGGTTTTTGCGCGACATAGTTACCGGTATAATCTACCGCGACGCCATAAGCCGGGTCTTCGATAACGGAAACCTCGACAATTTGACGCGCCTTGTCCAAAAGCTGCCGACAATCCGCGCTCAAATGACGAAGATGCAGCTTCTTGCCCGCGGCCTCATATTTGACCGCCAAGGCATCAATGGCTTGCAGGCCGGAGTGATCCAGCACACGAGAGTCCAGAAAATCAACGATCACATCATCGGGATCATTTTTAGGATCAAACAATTCCATAAAGCTCGCTACGGATCCGAAAAACAGCGGCCCGGACAATTTGTATATCTTTGAGCCATTCTCATCAATGCTACGTGTCACATGAGTATGCTTGGCGGTTTCCCATGCGAAAACCAAGGCCGCGATAATAACCCCGGCGACAACCGCCACTGCAAGGTCAAAAGCCACGGTAATAGCCGTCACAAATATGATGACAAAGACATCATGACGGGGAATTTTACCAATCAGTTTCAGGCTGTTCCAGGCAAACGTCCCGATCACCACCATAAACATCACACCAATCAACGCGGCCAAAGGAATCTGCTCAATCAGACCGGAGGCAAACAGGATAAAGCCCAAGAGACTCAAGGCTGCGACAATCCCGCTCAAGCGCGCACGACCGCCAGATTTCACATTGATCATGCTCTGTCCGATCATGGCGCAACCGCCCATGCCACCAAAGAAGCCCGTAACAACATTGGCAACACCCTGTGCCGCACATTCCCGACTTGTACCACCGTGGGTGTCGGTCATCTCGCTGACCAGGTTAAGGGTCAGCAGGGATTCAATCAAACCAACAGAGGCCAAAATAACCGCATAGGGCAAAATGATCATCAAACTGTCCCATGTCAGCGGCATATCCGGCACATGAAACTCCGGCAAGCCCCCCGCGATAGAGGCCAGATCACCAACCCGCGGGCTGTCCAGACCGAAAATAACCACAATCGATGTCACCACAATGATGGCAGCCAACGGCCCCGGCACCAATTTGGTCACTTTGGGCATCACAACGATAATCACCATGGTCAATAACACCAGCCCCAGCATCAGATAAAGCGGTATACCGTCAAGCCACGTCCCGGAACTGTCCTTAAACTGACCCAACTGGGCCAGGAAAATCACGATAGCCAAGCCATTGACAAAACCCAGCATCACCGGGTGAGGCACCATGCGGATGAACTTGCCCAAATGGGTAATCCCGGCAACAATCTGAATGATCCCCATCAGCACCACGGTAGCAAACAAATATTCCACGCCGTGATTAGCCACAAGCGAGACCATCACCACGGCCAACGCCCCGGTCGCACCGGAGATCATGCCCGGACGCCCACCAAAGAACGCGGTAATCAAGCCAACAATAAACGCCGCATAAAGCCCTACCAGAGGGTTTACCTGAGCCACAAAAGCAAAGGCCACCGCCTCTGGCACCAACGCCAAAGCAACTGTCAGGCCGGAAAAGCTCTCAATCCTGATGCGGTTGAGGGAATCTAAGCCGAATTCTTGCCGCCAATTTGACGTTTTCTTTGCCGCCACAGCTTTTGCCTGATCATTCATGTTACTTACCCTGAAAAAAATTATACTGCGTTTTTATGCCTTAAATATTTACATAATAAGTCTTTATAGGCACAGATATATTAAGGACCTATTTTGTTATTAAGAAATAAGTCCTAATTTATCTTTGCTGATATAGCATGGAAATATTTTATGCAAGGTGATAATCCCCTAGGTCATAAGGGAAGTGGCAGCCTACCTGATTAGGGGTCTCGCTGCTCCACCCGCCACGGGGGGTTTAAACGATTTTCACCAGCCCAATATAGCTTAATCTTGTTGCCGGACGGGTCATATAGAACCGCTTCCCGCCATAAATAGCTCATATCGGTGGGCATTTGGGCAAACTCAATGCCCTTTTTCAACAATTGCGCCACCCAGTCATCAAGCTTTTCTTCTTCGAAATAGAGTACAGCCCCATTGTTAAAGTCACTCTGTTCTAGTGATAACGAAAAACTCGATCCGCCCTCTTCGCATTCAAACCGAGCATAATGAGGCGTATCCACAATTTGCAAAAAACCTAACCGCCGATAAAATGCCGTCGCGGCATCCATATCTTTGACCGGTAATGTGATTTGGTTGAGGTGCATAGGCAATGTCCTCCCGTTCGTTGGTATCTGACGATAGAGCTATATCACGGAGCTATTACAAAATCATTGTTCTGGCGTAGCCGTCATTCCTGCGCTGGCAGGAACCCAGACCATCACAAAATATCCCCGTATAAATCATCCCACTCAGGATTAAAATTCTCAATAATCCTGAGTTTCCACTCTCTTTTCCATTTTTTCAACTGCTTTTCACGAACACTGGCACCTTCTATACGGTCATGTCATTCATAAAAAACAAATCACGTACGGCGTATTTTGGCTAAAGCCATCAACAAGATTATTTTTATGTTCATATACCCGCCGGACTAGATTGCGCGTCACACCAATATAGGTCGTGCCATTGCGCTTGCTTGCCAGAATATAGACATATCCGCCGTTTTTCATTGTCTATCTCACTGGATTCCTGCCTTCGCAGGAATGACGATTATTGTAGTGTAATTATTTATACTATTTTGGTTCGTGTTGAATGGGACCTTTCCATTCAAAAGACTTTAAAACTTCTTGGAATATTACTTGTAATAATTCCATTGATTTTACAGAGACATCAACCTCCCCATAATGACCATTAGACATAGTTGATCCGTATTTAGTACCATTCAAATTATTTATGACTAAAACCCCACCATTAGGTGCATTAATAAATGAATTTTCTATTGGTTTCAAATCTAACACTTTTCCATGAGGGCCTAATCCTCTTACTCTATCTTCTATGTGCTGAGCACTATTTCGTAAATAACTCAAATCTGGAAAAGTTTCAGTAAATTGCTGAAAAAGTTGTTTTAATTTTTCTGGGACATTTTCTTCTTCAGATAAGACCTTAAGCATTTTATTAAACGCATCTAACGCATATAAAAAAGATCTTGCAAAAATAAACACTGTATTATGTTCAAATTCTCTTGGTTGAACACCCGTTCTCCATTTTTCTTTTTTTAATTCTACCTCTGTTTCAAAATGAACCAATTCCCAGTTATCTCTGCTAAAACTGCCTTTATATTTTTCCTCAATTTTTTCTCTAATTTCATTTCTTCGTTTAGAATCCCTATCCCATTGTTCCCCTACATCTGTTCTAGACTTATTATGTCTTTCTCCCACAAACAAATTCAATGAAATGTTAGCCTCAAAGAAATGTGACTGTAAATTTCCAACTATTCCTTCGATTTTCCAACACCAATCAGGGTCTTTATAATCCAACCACGTTCCAGGCACTATCACTTCAAAGACATACAAATCTATTTCCATTCTTATTTAATGTTCATACTTCTCAAATATAACATGAAAATAGGTTTATTTATATACGACAAAATGACCTGCCACGCCCGAGAAGCAGGTATCCTGTTCGATTTATAAAAATGACTTCCAGCCTTCGCAGGAATGACGGAAGCGATTATGCCTGCGGACTAGCTTCTCTCGCTCAGGACCTCTATCACACGGGCCGCGGCCTCGGGGATGTTGGTGCCGGGGCCAAAGATGGCGGCGACACCGGCGTCATAGAGGAATTCGTAGTCCTGTGCCGGGATGACGCCACCGCAGACCACCATGATTTCGCTGGCACCTTCTTCTTTAAGGGCTGCGATCAGTTGAGGGATCAATGTTTTATGTCCCGCTGCCAAGGAAGATACGCCAATGATATGCACATCATTCTCGATCGCTTCCCGCGCGGCTTCGGCCGGTGTCTGGAACAGCGGCCCCACATCTACATCAAAGCCAATATCAGCAAAGGCGGTGGCGATCACTTTCGCGCCCCGGTCATGACCGTCCTGGCCCATTTTCACCACCAGAATACGGGGGCGACGGCCTTCTTTTTCGGCAAAATCTTCGATGTCTTTTTGAATTTTCTCAAATCCGGCATCGCCCTTATAAGCCGCACCATAGACACCGGAAATGGATTTAACTTCTGCCCGGTGACGGTTGAATATTTTTTCCATGGCGTCTGAGATTTCTCCTAATGAGGCCCGTGCCCGTGCAGCCTCCACGGCCAAGGCCAATACATTGCCATCACCTTTTGCGCCTTCGGTGAGGGCGGTCAATGTGGCCTGACATTTGTCCTCGTCACGGTCGGCCTTCATTTTGGTAAGCCGGGCAATCTGTAACTCACGTACCGCGTCGTTATCCACATCAAGGATATCAATGTCATCCTCTTTTTCCAAACGATATTTATTCACCCCGACAACCACTTCTTCGCCCCGGTCGATACGGGCCTGTTTCAGAGCGGCGGCTTCCTCGATCTTCATTTTGGGCATGCCAGTTCCAACGGCCTTGGTCATGCCACCCATCTCTTCAACTTCGGTGATTATTTTCCAGGCTTCCTGTACCAACTCATTGGTCAAATGCTCCACATAATAAGACCCGCCCAGAGGATCAACCACATTACACATGCCGGTTTCTTCCTGCAGAACGATCTGAGTATTACGCGCAATACGCGCGGAAAAGTCAGTGGGCAGGGCGATGGCCTCATCCAGTGCATTGGTATGGAGCGATTGAGTCCCGCCCATCATGGCCGCCATGGCCTCTACCGTGGTCCGTACCACGTTATTATAGGGATCTTTTTCCGTCAGTGATACACCGGACGTCTGACAATGGGTCCGCAGCATCATGCTCTTTTGGGTTTTAGCGCCGAAATTCTCCATGATCTGTGCCCAGATCGTTCTCGCAGCCCGCAATTTGGCCACCTCCATGAAGAAATTCATGCCAATGGCAAAGAAAAAGCTCAACCGTGGGGCAAAAACATCAATGTCCAGTCCCTTGGCCAGCGCCGCCCGGACATATTCCATACCATCGGCCAAAGTAAAGGCCAATTCCTGTAGCTGAGTCGCGCCGGCTTCTTGCATATGATAGCCGGAAATGGAAATACTGTTATATTTCGGCATCTCCTGAGAGGTATACTCAATGATATCCCCAATGATCCGCATGCTCGGCTCCGGAGGATAGATATAAGTGTTCCGCACCATAAATTCTTTCAGGATATCATTCTGAATCGTGCCGGAAAGTTGATCCTTGCTGACACCTTGTTCCTCAGCCGCAACAATATAAAAGGCGAGACAGGGAATCACCGCCCCGTTCATGGTCATGGAAACGGACATTTTATCCAGCGGAATTTGGTCGAACAGGATTTTCATATCTTCTACACTGTCGATGGCCACGCCAGCCTTACCCACATCACCCACCACGCGCGGATGGTCGCTGTCATAGCCCCGATGAGTAGCCAGATCGAAGGCCACGCTCAATCCCTTTTGCCCAGCGGCAAGGTTACGACGGTAAAAGGCGTTTGATTCCTCCGCCGTGGAGAAACCCGCATATTGACGGATGGTCCAAGGGCGGCCGGCATACATGCTGCCTTTAACCCCACGGGTGAACGGAAAGAAGCCCGGCAGATTTTCAATATGAGGGATATCCATCACATCTTCTGCTGTATAGAGCGGTTTAACATCAATACCTTCTGGCGTATTCCACGTCAGGTCTTCTAGTTTCTTTCCCCGCAGTTCTTTTGAAACAAGTGTCTGCCAATCCGTAATCGTTTTCCGCTTATGGTCCGTCATAGAGATATCCGTATTCATGTTTAATGCTATATATTTTGCAGCGCAGTATAGGCAATATGTTACCCATGAGTAAAGTTTTTTATTGGCTTTGCGATTTTATACAGCTATATCTCTACTTCTTGGCATGCTTTCTATCTTACGGTCACAATGACCCCTGAAAAGATCGCCGTCAAAAAATAAATTAAGAAATTGGATAACAGGCATTTATTTCTGTTTCTACTCATGTATCATGCCTCTTTGTATTATTTGACAGCGGCACTTACATGAGGTAATTGTTAACTTTATTGCGCTGCAACAAACTGTAATGATATCTTCTAAGCACCGTCTTTTGACTTTTAACATATCATTGCGTAACCCATGGGAGAACGACCCCAATGAAAATTCTGGTCCCGGTTAAACGGGTAATTGATTATAATGTGAAAGTCCGGGTAAAGTCGGATAATACAGGCGTGGAATTGGCGAATGTCAAGATGTCCATGAACCCTTTTGACGAGATCGCTGTCGAAGAAGCCCTTCGTATCAAAGAAGCAGGCAACGCCGAAGAAGTCATCGTGGTTTCTGTCGGCCCGGCACAGGCACAGGAAACGCTCCGCACGGCTTTGGCCATGGGCGCAGACCGGGCTATTCTGGTTAAAACCGAGGACGCGGTTGAGCCTCTGGCCATCGCAAAAATTCTGAAAGCCATTGTCGCAGAAGAAAATCCTGGTCTTGTCATTCTAGGCAAACAGGCCATTGACAATGACTGTAATCAAACCGGTCAAATGCTCGCAGCACTTCTGGAATGGCCACAAGGCACCTTCGCTTCCGAAGTTGTTCTGGCTGACGGCACGGTTAATGTGACCCGCGAGATTGATGGCGGACTGGAAACAGTCAAGCTTACCCTGCCGGCCATTGTTACCGCCGACCTTCGTCTGAATGAACCACGTTATGCATCATTGCCCAACATCATGAAGGCCAAACGCAAGACGCTGGACACCAAAGAACCGTCCGACTACGGCGTGGATACCGCAAGACGTGTCACCACATTGAAAGTGGAAGAGCCGTCCAAACGGGAAGCCGGTGTTATGGTGGAAAATGTAGCAGAATTGGTCGCCAAATTGCGTGACGAAGCAGGAGTAATATAACATGACATCACTCGTAATTGCTGATCATGATAATGACAGTCTAAAAGACAGCACTTTAAACGCTATTACCGCTGCCGCCAAGTTGGGTGACGTTGACGTTCTTGTTGCCGGTTCCAACTGTGCCGCTGCTGCCGAAGCTGCTGCCAAAGTCGCTGGTGTTGCCAAAGTTCTGGTGGTTGATCATGCGGACTATGCCCATCCTCTGGCAGAAATCATTGCGCCACTGGTTGTTAAACTGGCGGACGGTTATGATGCCATTCTTGTGGCCGCGACCACAACGGGTAAAAACTTTATGCCCCGCGTTGCGGCGCTTTTGGATATGGCACAGATTTCAGACATCATCTCCATTGAGAGCTCTGATACGTTCAAACGGCCTATTTATGCCGGGAACGCCATTGCTACTGTACAGTCCAGCGATGCTAAAAAACTGATCACTGTGCGGACAACAGCTTTCCCCGCTGCGGCGACGGAAGGTGGCTCTGCGACAATTGAGAATGTTGATGCGTTAGCCAACCCAGGTATTTCAAGTTTTGTTGGGGCTGAACTGTCCAAATCAGAACGGCCTGAGCTGACCAGTGCTAAAATCATCATTTCCGGTGGTCGTGGCATGGGCAGTGGCGAGAATTTCGCGCTGATCGAAGCGGTTGCTGACAAGCTTGGTGCCGCTGTTGGTGCGTCTCGTGCGGCGGTTGATGCCGGTTTTGTTCCCAATGACTATCAGGTTGGACAAACAGGTAAAATCGTGGCCCCTGATCTGTATATTGCCGTCGGTATTTCCGGCGCGATTCAGCATCTGGCCGGCATGAAAGACAGTAAGGTCATTGTCGCCATAAACAAAGACGAAGAAGCCCCTATTTTCCAAGTGGCAGACTATGGACTTGTCGCCGATTTATTTCAGGCTTTGCCTGAGCTGGAAAAAGAGCTATCTTAGCCATCGAAGCGTTTTAAGTATAAAGAAAGATAGCCATAATGGTACAACATGTCGGGATTATTGGTGCGGGTCAAATGGGCAACGGCATTGCCCATGTATTTGCAATGGCAGGATACGACGTCCTGCTCAGCGATATTAATGAAGATGCCTTGAAAGCGGCCTTGACGAAAGTGGAGCAAAATCTTCACCGTCAAGTCGTCAAAGGCACGATCACAGAGGAAGAGGCAAAAGCGGCCCTTGGCCGGGTAAAAACCGATACCTCGTTACAGGGATTTTCTGAAGTTGATCTTGCCATTGAGGCCGCAACGGAAAATGAACAAGTTAAGATTGCCATTTTCAAAGACCTTTGCCCGATCCTTAAACCCGACGCCATTCTGGCAACCAATACCTCTTCCATCTCCATCACCCGTCTGGCATCCACTACGGACCGCCCGGAAAAATTCATCGGCCTTCATTTCATGAATCCGGTGCCGGTGATGAAGTTGGTTGAATTGATCAGGGGGATCGCCACCAGCGAAGAAACCTATCAGATCGCCGAAAAATTCATCAAACGGCTTGGTAAAACATCTGCCAATTCAGAAGATTTCCCGGCCTTTATCGTGAATCGGCTTTTGCTGCCTATGATTAACGAGGCAGTCTATATTTTGTACGAAGGCGTCGGTTCCGTCGAATCTATTGATAAAGCCATGCGGCTTGGGGCCAACCACCCCATGGGGCCGTTACAGCTTGCGGATTTTATTGGACTGGATACCTGTCTGTCGATCATGCAAGTGCTTTATGAAGGGCTGGCGGATACCAAATACCGGCCCTGTCCTCTGCTGGTCAAATACGTAGAAGCCGGATGGATTGGACGAAAAGTCGGCCGAGGTTTTTATGATTACCGGGGCGACACGCCCGTTCCCACCCGATAGGATCTTTCCCCATGAATGGTTTTACCAAATCAATAATGCTGATATCCACATTGGTGTTGGTTATCGGCGGCGGGTTTTCCCTATACCTCACCTTTCAGGCCAACCAGACAGTCGCGCTGACCCATGCCGATGCACGGGGCGTCGCCATTGAAAGCTTTGACCCGGTTGCCTACCACACGGCTGGCGCAGCTCAAAAAGGCGTTGCCAATTTTCAGGTCACATGGGCCGGGTCCATATGGTATTTCACCAGTCTTGAAAATCGACAGGCCTTTTCTGCTGATCCAGAGAAATATGCCCCTCAATACGGTGGATACGATCCCCTTGGCATGGCCACGGGCGGCGCAGCCCAACCGGCCACGCCAGAGCTTTGGACTATTGAAGAGGGCAAGCTATATCTGTTCTATTCCGGCGAAACCCGAAAAATATGGCAGGAAAACACCGTGGAAAACCGGAAAGAAGCCAATATTAAATGGGCTAAGCTGAAACAGCAAATTTTCTATAAACAAGAGATGGCAAAACCTTAAGCGTCTTTTTTATAGACCAGATCCACCGATATGCCGCCTGCCATGTAAATAATGATTGTCGCCACCGCCGACAGGGCGCATTCCTTACCGTCCATGGGCATGGTGCCGTATAATACCATGGTAACTCCCGCCATCATCAGGCCGATCAGAAAACCGTATTTTGCCCCTTCTTGCCATCCCTTACCCGCGTATTTCTGGACATAGATATAACAAAAGATAATGGTGATCACAAAATAGCCCAGATACATCCACATGATATGGGCCTCAAGATCAGCACCCATGCGCCCTAGGGCCTTCATTTGTGGCATATGCTCCGCCAATAGAATATCCGTCGTAATACCCAGAATAGACATGACAATATAGGCAATCACAATTGCCAAAGATAACCGTTTAATATTCATGAAACCCACCTTTTTAATGATTGATGTCGCCTGAATGTTACCGTAAATCGCTTTATTTGTAAAATACCCTCAGAGTTCCACCAACATCTGCTTAGCCTTTACCTGCAGCTTGTCCATGATCTGATAATAATATTTCAACTCTGTTTTATTCAAAACATTCTGAAGCTCTTGCCCCTGCACCTCCATAATCGGTCGAATTTCATCACATATTTCTACGGCTTTTTCGGTCAAATACAACACTTTACGCCGCCTGTCCGCCTTATCCCCTCCGGTAAAGACATAGCCAAGCGCCTCCAACCTACTGACGGCCCGTGTGATGGTCGCCCGGTCCATGCCTGTTGCTGTGGCAATCTGCGCCGGGATCATCGGTCCCTGACAGCCCAGCATGGCAAGGACACGCCATTCTCGCGCCGACAGGCCACTTTTCTGCACATAAAAATCTGACGTTACCTGACGGATCAAATTGGTCAACATCCCAATCTGGAACGGCAAATGGTTATAAAGGTCCAGCGGCGGTTCCGGCATCTTCCCCCGGGCATCCTGAGGCAAGTCAGGTTCGTCTTTTATCTTGTCTGGCATATACGAAAATTTCTCTGATTGTGTGACATCATCATAGAAAAATATATCTATGATTGACGCGATATAAGATTTACAGGAGATATTACGGCTAATATTTCTGGGAAGACAGTATTTTCTTTGCTTTATTCCACGCTTTATTGGCCTTGGTCTCATTGCCTAATTGGGCATAGGTAGCGCCCAGCAAATCGTGAAATTTCTTTTCGTCATCCCGCCGCTTCACCGCCGCCTTTAAATGAGAAAGCGACAGGGCGTAATCTCCGCCCTCAAAGGCCTTCAAAGCCCGGTAGTATCTGTAATAAGGGTTTTTGAGTTGATGCTCTCTGGTCAAACGCGCATAATATTCAGATTTCTCCGTCTCGCCCATTTGGTCATAAAGAACGCTTAAATTATTTAAGACGGACCGTTGTCTTTTATCATATTTCAAGGCAATAAAATATGCCTTCTCCGCATAATGATACATCTCCTGCATCCGGTACATCACCCCAAGGTTAGACCAGATTGCCGCATCTTTGGGGGCCAGTTGCAACGCCTTGACCAAATAAACAAATGTCTTTGCAACATCCCCTTCCTGCAGATAATCCGTTGCTTTATTATTGTAATATTGTGCAACGGCCTGATCATCGGAAAGTTCCCAGACCCGGTAATGTGATTTAAAATTTACCCTGTCGATATCAATGACATAATCACGGTTTTGCTTCAGGTAAATTCGCACATTCACATGACGGCTGAAATAATAGAGGTCTTTGCTGGCAGGGTTCCATTCCGGCGGAATATCTACTTCCTGAAACCGCACCTTCAGCCCCCGTTCCCGCGCCAATGTCAAAAATAAATAGCTGAAGGCAAGGCAATTCCCCTCAGCAAAGCGAAAAGCGTCCTGTGCCGTATGGGTTTTTGCAACATCATAATGCATGCCTAACATGCCTTTTTCAAAAATCATTTTGGCCAAAAGCCTGACCCGCGTCACATCACCAGACTTTTTCTGGCCGGTTTTTTTTGGGACATATCGTTGCAGATAACGGCGCATTTCATCACTGATTTTCATGACATGATCTTCGGGTAATGTCATCTGCTTTGCCGCGTCACCCAAAAGACCTTCGCCGGACAATAAATCTGCCCGCGTCACCACAGCCGCAGAATAAAAAGGCTCCTGCGTTTGAAAGCTACTACAGCCGCTCAAGGAAAATCCTAGGAAAAATCCCATAAAAATAATAATGAAACAGTGTATTTTTTGCAAAACAGGCATATATTGTCACCTCTAAATTCATCGAGTGATGTCACATATATTTCCGCCCTTTGGCACATATAGTACCATAATCCAGCCTATTGTTCAATTTTCAGGCCTTTTCAACGATCACATATAATAAAAAATGCCCCCATAAATCATGACTTAATATTTATCTGTTACGCTTATATTCAACCTTCAATCCGTTTATGCTACATAATACCCTTGACTTTTCCTCGGCTTTTAAGGACAATTTGAGCCATAATGACAAAATACAGGACCATAATCATATCCCGCTGCCGCAATCTCATTCTGTGTATTGCGATCATGGCCTATGGTCTGCCTATGACGACAATGGCCGCCCCCTCTATGATGTCGGCCCCGCTGTCCGTTGACCAGCATTGCCCAGATATGATGTCCCCTGAACCCATGTCCCCAAAGACCATGGCCCCGAATACCATAACCATGCATCATGATATGAAGGATCAAGGTGAGAGCCCTTCTACCGACCCTTCCTGTTGTGATTCAGGAAGTTGCGACCATTCCTGCATGGGCGTTTCCGTTGCGATCACACCGGCGCCGCTCTCCTCCTTAAGAATATTATCTGCGGTTCCCTATGATCCTTTCACACACCATCTGACCGCCATTAGCCTTTCCGGTGAACAACCCCCTCCCCAAGCCTAATCTCCTAATTTAACGTGAGACCCCGGCTCTTTTTTATCTTTTGAGCCGGATGATTTAGCTATAAATTTTGCTGTTTATTTTTGGGATTTTATGATGTCCATCTTTCATTATTTCTGTGCCGTGGCCCTGTTATCGGTCCATATATCTGCCCCGTTACAGGCAGAGGAACACACCCTGTCCTTATCGCAAGCTGTGGCGTTATCCACCAGTCACGATGAACCATCTCTCCTCGCCCACAGAGCACAAGCGGAAAGTATCCGCGCAGCGAGCCTGTCCCAAAGCAGCCTGCCAGACCCCAAGGTCAAGCTCGGGCTGGCCAATCTGCCCTATCATGATTTACGCTTCAATCAAGACCCCATGACCCAGATAAAACTGGGCCTGCATCAGGATATCCCAAGCGGCACAAGACGGCGGCTAATCCGCGAACGGGGACTGGAATCCGCGAAGATATTCACCCATCAGGCCACGGCGGAACGGCTTCTCATCATTCGGGAAGTCCGATATTTATGGGGGCAATTATTATTCACCCACCATTCGACAAGATTTCTATTGGAGAAACAGGAAAAACTGGCGGACCTGAGCCGATCCCTTGCGGACAATTATATCTCTGGCCGGGAAAATGCTCAGAATATGTTGCTTTTAGACGCGGAAATGGCCCTGCTGGAGGATAGTCTTGAACAGATGGCCCAGGAAGAAAATATTACCCGGCTCAAACTGGCCCGTCATATTGGCGGCCGCGCCATGACCGCTGTACCCGTGGGGAATTATGCCCAATTTACCATGCCCCCGACACTATCCAATTTGGAAGATAACCTGCTCAACCATCCGGCCCTGCAGCAACAAAATGCAAAAATACGTGCTAAAAACAAAAACATCGGTCTGGCACAAGAAGATTACAAACCCAATTGGGGCATTGATATTGGCTATGGTTTTCGCAGCGGAGGACGGTCTGACTTACTGACCGCTATGGTCACTTTTGATCTGCCGATTTTTACCGGCAATCGACAAGACAAAAAACTCTATGCCGCCCGGAAATCAAAGCTGGCCGCTGAATTCACTCATATGGCCATAGAGCAAGATATGCGGCGAAATCTAAAAGTCGCCTATAGCAAATGGCAACGCACCTCAAAACGATTGGTCCTGCATGAAACCCGGATTCTCTCCCGGACAGAGGCCGCCGCACAGGCCACGGCCCAATCCTATGCCAGAGACAACGCCCGTTATGACCATATGATCCGTGTTGCTCTTGGCGTGTTGGACATCAAGATCAAGATAGAAGAACTCAAAATGATGCAGGCAAAAACACTGGCCGATCTCGCCTATTTCAAAGGAAACATTCAATGAATATGCAAACAGCATTCATGTCACTTACTGGACTGATCGTGGCAGTGGGCCTAGGTCTCATTTATTTTAATCGGCAAGAAGAGGCCGCGGCCAGCCCATCGCCGAAGCTCCAGCAGGAAACCCAAAAAGATAAAGAAATAGCCTATTGGGTCGCCCCCATGGACCCCAATTACCGTCGGGACAAACCGGGGAGGTCGCCTATGGGTATGGATCTGGTCCCGGTCTATGAAACTGCGGCCAGCAATGGGGGAGCTACTGGTTCTGACAGGAAAGATTCTGCGCGTGGTGCCAACGGCATCCATATCGCCGCCAATATACAGGCCAATCTGGGCATTAAAACCGCGCCTGTCGTCTCTGGTGATTTTACGCCAATCATTCTGGCTCCGGCCCATCTTGTCTATGATGATAATAGAATTTCACGGGTTCAGGTCCGGGCCGAGGGCTGGGTTGAAAAGCTTTATGTCAGGTCCGCTGGTGAAATTGTTAAAAAGGGCGATGCTTTATTTGCGCTCTATTCCCCGGAAATCGCCACCGCATTAGGCGAATATGCCGATGCCCGCAAAAGAAAATCCATGGGCCTGCAAAAACTGGCCAAAAGACGGTTACGGGCCTTGGGTCTTTCGGACCAGACCATTTCTGCTTCTCTTAAATCTCATTTAAAAACGGGTCTAAAATCCGGGAATGGGACTCAGGTCATCACCTTCCATGCCCCCCGAGACGGTGTTGTCACACGGCTCGACATTCGGGAAGGCAGCATTGTAGCCAAGAATACTGTGGCCTTTGAAATTACCGACCCCACGAACCTGTGGCTGATTGCTGATGTTTTTGAGAATGATGCCGCCGGACTGAAACAGGGGGCCACTGTTGATATTATCGGGTCCGATGACAGCCACCGTCAAGCCATGATTGATCATATCTATCCCGATCTGGACAAACGGACCCGCACCATTCAGGTCCGGCTTAATCTGCCCAATCCGGACGGTAACCTACGCCCTGGTCAATTTTTCACTGTGCATATTCATGGCCCGGCGGAAAGGTCCCTGATCATCCCGAGACAGGCTGTAATCCGGCTGGGCCGCGGCAATCATGTCATGCTCGCCCATGGCAATGGCCATTTTGAGGCCGCCCAAATTACGCTCGGCAAAACATCCGGCGATACTATTCAGGTTCTTCACGGTCTTAAAAAAGGCGAACAAGTCGTCACCTCCGGTCAATTTCTGCTGGACAGCGAAAGCAGCTTTAGCGGCGCGCGCCTGAGGATTCTAGATCAACCGAAAGAGCCGATGACACATGAAGGATCAATGACCCCTCACACCTTGATGGAGCCTCAAAAACCTATGATGGATCATAACTCTATGGATCATAAAGATCCTACATCCCCTGAAGAACCCATGTCCCTTCATAGGGAGGAAATGCCATGATCGCCTATATCATCACATCGGCCATTCGTCACCGGGGCATGGTGATCATTCTGGCGCTGGTCCTTGCCGCATGGGGTATCCAGTCCCTGAGAACCACGCCCATTGACGCCATTCCTGATCTGTCGGATGTGCAGGTCATCGTCAAAACCACCTATGCCGGACAAGCGCCAGAAGTCATTGAAAATCAGATTACCTATCCTCTGACCTCGGCCCTGCTCGCCGTACCAAAAGCCACCACCGTCCGGGGATACAGCTTTTTCGGCGACAGCTATGTCTATATCCTGTTTGAGGATGGCACCGATCCCTATTGGGCCCGGTCCCGGGTTCTGGAATATCTCAATCAGGTTTCTGACGACCTGCCAGAGGGGGCAAAAACCGTACTCGGCCCCGATGCCACTGGTGTTGGCTGGGTGTATCAATATGCGCTCATCGACCGGACCGGCCAACAGGATATTGCCGATCTGACCAGCCTGCAAAATTGGTTTCTGAAATTCGAGCTGCAAAATATTGAGGGCGTGGCCGAGGTCGCCACCGTCGGCGGTATGATCAAACAATATCAAGTGGTGATTGATCCCCTGAAACTGCGTCAATTCAACCTGACCTTTGCCGAGGTACGCAAGGCAATCCAAAATGGCAACCGGGAAGTCGGTGGCAGCGTCATTGAAATGGCCGAGGCAGAATATATGATCCGGGCCAGTGGATATATCCAAAGCCTTGATGACATCCGTATGATTCCGGTGCGCATGGGAGAGAATGGCACCGCGTTATTGGTGGATCATATCGCCACCGTCTCTTTCGGGCCGCAAATGCGCCGGGGTGTTACCGACCTGAACGGCGAAGGTGAGGCCGTCGGTGGTATCATCGTCATGCGCGATGGCAGCAATGCCATGACCGTCATCGCCGCCGTAAAGGACAAGCTTGAAAGCTTGAAACCCGGCCTGCCCAAAGGCGTTGAAGTGATCGAGGTTTATGATCGCTCCAGCCTGATCGGTCGGGCCATTGACAGCCTCAGCACGAAATTGATCGAAGAATTCCTCGTGGTTTCCCTCGTCTGTGCGCTGTTCTTGTTGCATCTGTCCTCTTCTCTGGTAATTGCCTTATCTCTGCCACTGGGAATTTTATGCGCCTATATCATCATGGGAATACAAGGAATTAACGCCAACATCATGTCCCTCGGCGGCATTGCCATTGCCATCGGTGCCATGGTCGATGCTGCTATCGTCATGATCGAATCTCTGCATAAGAAGATTGAGAAAACCCCCCTGACCCCGGAAAATCGCTGGCAGGTCGTGGCCGAAGCCACCCGGGAGGTCGGGCCGGTTCTGTTCTATTCCCTGATGATCATCACCATCAGCTTCATGCCGGTTTTTGCTCTGGAAGCACAAGAAGGGCGGCTGTTCAAACCCCTTGCTTTTACCAAGACCTATGCCATGGCCTCGGCGGCCATGCTGTCGATCACGCTGGTTCCGGTTTTGATGGGTTATCTGATCCGGGGCAATATCCGGCCAGAGCATAAAAATCCTCTGAACCGTGGCCTGATTGCCCTCTATAAACCACTCTTGCGCTTAACCCTGAATTTTCCCAAAATTGCCATTCTGTTATGCTTGGCCGTTGCCCTGTCGGCCCTCTATCCGGCGCGCAATCTGGGCAGTGAATTCATGCCTCCTCTGGCCGAGGGCGATTTTCTCTACATGCCCAACAGCTTCCCCGGGATTTCCATCGGCAAGGCCCGTCAGTTGTTGCAGCAATCCAACCGCATGATCATGACCGTACCAGAAGTCCTGTCCACTTATGGCAAAGCCGGACGCGCCAATACGGCCACGGACCCGGCCCCCCTGACCATGATTGAAACCACCGTTCGCCTGAAGCCCCAATCCGACTGGCGGGAGGGGATGACTTTGGATAAAATCAAACAGGAACTGGATCAAGCGGTTCAAATCCCCGGTCTGATCAATGTTTGGGTTTTCCCCATACAGGGACGTATTGATATGCTGGCCACCG
>JAESRB010000088.1 GCA_016764855.1 Emcibacter sp. | reverse complement strand
GTAAACACGCTTCAAGAGAAAATGATGATGCTGAAATTGATATGACACCGATGCTTGACATCGTGTTTATCATGCTCATCTTCTTCATCGTTACCTCTTCCTTCCTTAAGGAAGCCGGTATCGAAATTAACCGCCCTGATGCTTCCACATCTGTGAAAGCGGATAAGGCTAATATCATGATTGCTGTGACGGAGAAAAACGAAATCTGGATGGGTAAACGACGGGTTGATATCCGTGCTGTCCGGGCTAACGTTGAACGGTTGCGGGCTGAAAATCCTGAAGGTTCTGTTGTTATTCAGGCCGACGTCGATTCCAAGTCCGGTGTTGTTATGGAAGTGGTCGATGCCGTTCGTAAGGCAAATGTTACTGACTACATAGTGGCGACAAAAGAAAAATGATTGTACGTTATACACTTTCAGCCATCTTCGCCCTTCTGATCACCTTTACGTTGTTTTGGGGTATGCAATATCTCATTGCGACCGGCAATAACCCTCTTGAGGGGAAAATTGAAGGACGTAGAGTGGAGATTGGCGAAGTAAGGCAGGCTCAGGAAACGGAGCAGGCCATACGTAAACCCGATAAACCCGAGGACGCTGATACGCCCCCGGAAACTCCAGAGTTGGATATGGATACCAATGTTGATAATGTCAATACAGGTATCGAGATTGGCATGGCACCGGTATCTGCGGAAGTCAGCGTTGGTGGAGCTGGTGGTTTTGCCGCCAGTGATGGGGACTATTTGCCCATCGTGAAAGTGGCACCGATCTATCCACGACGTGCTCAGGAACGTGGCCTTTCAGGATATGTGATTGTGGAATTCACAGTGACAAGACTTGGAACAGTTGCGGACGCCAAGGTTATCGAAACGACAAACTCTGTATTTAACCGTGCCGCTGTTAAGGCAGCAATGAAGTTTAAATACAAACCAAAGGTAGTCGACGGCGAGCCAATTGATGTAGCGGGTGTTCTGCATAAGATCACTTTTGAGATGGAAGATAACTAGAGGAGCATGCGTATGATTAAAATTACCAGACTTACGAAGGCTCTCGTCTCTGCAACAGCACTTGGTGGTGTTATGCTAGGCCTAGTGGCTACGGCTACGATTGCCCCGGTCATGACCGGTATTTCAGGTCAAGCCTTTGCGGCATCGACCGATAAAGACAAACGGAAGTATGAAGACCGTAAAACACGCAGGACTCCGGCCCTGAGTGAAAAGATCTACAAGGTTTTGGGTAAGGCACAGGAATGTGCGGACGCCAATGACTTTGTTTGCGCCATGCAAGTTTTGGAAGACGGACTTGGTTACAAGCTTCAAAAACTGAATAGCTATGAGAGAGCCCAATATTATAACTTTAAAGGCTTTCTTTATTATAGTCAGGAAAAGTATGGCGAAGCTTTAAAGGCTTATGGAGATGTATTGAGGCAGGAAAACTTGCCTTCTGCAATGGAAGATACCACGGTATACACCATGGCTCAGCTATATTTCATCAAGGAGGACTATAACGGTTCTATCAGGATGATGTTGCGCTGGCTTGAGTATCAACCCGCTCCGACAGCACAGCCTTTGGTTCTTTTGGGTCAAGCCTATTATTCGCTTGGTACTGTAGACGGTATTTCAGAGGCCGCGGCTGCGGTGCATTTTAATAAGGGTATTCCTTATATCATGCAGGCAGTTGAGCTTTATAAAGCTTCTGGAAAACAACCAAAAGAAAACTGGTATCTTTTGCTTCGGGTTATGTACTTCGAAATGAAGGAAAATCAGAAGGTTGTTGATATTCTGGAACTTTTGGTCAACAAATGGCCTAAGAAGGACTATTGGTTACAGCTTGCAGGCATGTATGGTGAAATGAGTTCTGATGCTAAATCAGAAAAAACCAGAGAAGTTTTGGAAAAGAAACAGCTGGCGACCTATGAAACCGCATATCGTCAGGGTTTCCTTGCCAAAGGCAGTGAACTTGTAAATATGTCACAGCTTTATATGTATCATGAAGCACCCTACTGGGCATCTGTTGTCCTGGAAAAAGGGATGAAATCCGGCGTAATTGAGAAGAACAAGAAGAGTTATGAAAATCTTGCTCAAGCCCGGATTAATGCTCAGGATATGAGGCAGTCTTTGGTGCCATTGCGTATTGCAGCGGAATTGTCCAAGAATGGAGAGCTTTATAAAAAGCTCGGCCAAGTATATATGCAGCTTGATGATTATAAGAATGCGGCAAAATACTTGGGATCTGCTCTTAAAAAAGGTGGGTTGAAACGTCGGGACACAGCCGCGGTCTACCAAGGCATGTGTTATTTCAACTTGAGCCAGTTGGATAAGGCTCGGAAATCTTTTGAGATAGCTGCAAAGGACAAGCGTAGCCGTAAGCAGGCACGTAAGTGGATTTCTTATCTTACTAAGGAAAAGAAACGCTTGAAGCAGATCAAAGAGTTTTTGGGTTAGATCTTAGCAGTTCTAAGCATATAATTGATATAAAGCAGGACGGTAAAGTAATCGTCCTGCTTTTTTATTGGTATATTTTTGGATCACAGGACTTGTGTGTTTTTTTATACTGTTCTATCGTAGCCCCTCAGGTGTTGGACCGGGCTATTCTGGAATCAGACCGTAAATGATTTGACGGAAAGTTAAGTGATAAATTTGGTATTGAGCATATCGGGGTAGTTATGACGTTACTTGCACATATTTTGATTGGGGCAACTTATGCCTTGATTGCGGCGTTTGTCGCCTTTGTTCTTCCCGGTGTCTTTGAAACCATTAAGGGTACAGGGGCATTGATCTCTGGTGGGGTGGTTTTTCTTGCTGGTCTACAGTTGCACACGATGTATATCTGGAAATTTGGCAAAGAAGATATGACGAACCGTTTGCTTGCCCTGCATCAGGATTATCAGGTAAGTATTGATAATATTGAAGAGACCAGAGTAGAGTTGGAGACGCTTCGCGAGAAGATATATTTGGCGGACAGTCAGCAGAATACAGAAATTATTTCAGAGATGCATGTTCTGCAAACTCTACTCAATCAAGTGATTGAGAAATCCGGAAAATCACTAGAGGAACGGATTAATATAGAAGGCGTATTGGGCGGACAGGAAAAGTCAAACAAGGTAGAGTTACAGCAGAAGCTGGATAAAAAAGAACGTAGCGATGGTGAAGTTCTCAACATCATGCACCATGCTTTGGAAGGAAACAGGGTTGACCTGTATCTACAGCCTGTTGTGGCCTTACCATCCCGTCGTGTCATTCATTATGAAGCCTATAGCCGGGTCCGGGATGAAGATGATAACGTTATTTTTCCATCGCAATATCTGAAATTGGCCGAGGATAGTGGGCTGGTTGGTACTTTGGATAATTTATTATTGTTCCGTTGCATTCAAGTCATACGCCGATTGGGACCGAGACGTCCGGACCTACGCTTTTTCTGCAATATTTCCACTGTTTCCTTAAACGATAAGGAGTTTTTCCCGCAATTTATTGATTTCATGATGGAAAACCATGAATTGTCGGATCGTTTGATCTTTGAATTTTCACAAAAAGATGTCTTGCGTCATACCGCGCTTGTGGAGCGCAGTCTGGCCACTTTGGGACGGCGGGGGTTCCGCTTTTCCATGGACCGTATCCTTGACTTGAATATCGATTTAGCTGACCTGTCGTCGCGTTATTTCCGTTATGCAAAGGTCGATGCCAAATTGATCCTGGATAAGGAAGCCGACATCCATCCCGATGACTTAAAAGAGACATTCAGTCGCTATGATCTTGACCTGATTGTTGAGAAGATTGAGACGGACCAGACGATAGTAGAAATACTGGATTATGGTATGGATTATGGTCAGGGGTATTTATTTGGGGAACCGCGTTTAAGTAGCGATACCCGGTTGGATTTATAAGCCGTATCTTTCTTATGAGAATAAGGCATCAATATCAGACTGTGTTGTATTTCCAGTTGCTTTGGGGTCAAGGGCCAAATTGCCATCTTCCTCATACGCTACAGGTTTTGGAGCAGGGGCCTGAGCTTTTTTCTTAGCTTGAGCTTCCACCTTTTTTTGCTTGGCCTGTTCTATCAGGTTGGGCTCAGCCTCAGAAGGCTCTTGTACGGCGGGGGCACTCTCTTCACTGGTATCTGCAACTTGTTCTTCTGTTTTGACAGGTTCTTCAATTTCTTCTTCAGCAGGTTTTTCAATAGACTGTTCAGCAACCACTTCAGGATCTTCTGCAGGGGAGGCATCAGCAGCAGGGGCGGCTATGGCCTCTTCGACTACCTCTGTATCCTGTGTGGCGACGTCTGGGGTCTCTACAGCCGGTTCTTTTGCTGTTTCCGCTATGTTGTTTTCTGTTTTATCTGATTGCTCAGCAAACATAAAGTCAATGTCTTCGGAACTGGCTGTTTCAGTGGTAGCCACATCGGGCTCTGTTTTCTCTGTAACAGGTTCTGCAGGCACTGGACTGGCCTCTGTATCAGAGACAGCAGGAGACGGTGTCTCATTGGGCTTGTCGTCATCTGTTACAGAATCAAATTCAATTTTATCATTTAATAGCGCGTCAATCTCTGACTGTTGTATGCCTTCGCCGTCTAAGGCTGGGCCATTCAAAAGTGCAGCATCCTCGTCAATTTCTTCTTTCGGCGTATTTTCTTTTTCTTCGGGGTTGTCCATTACGCCAAGAATATTAACCAGTCGGGAAACACGGTTTTCTACATGTTCCAATGTGCTGACGACCTTACTTATGCGTTGCCCGGTAATATCCTGAAAGGAACAAGCTTCGAAAATCTGCATAACAGCATCGTTGACGGTGGCGGTATAGGCCTCCAGATCTTCAGAATCCGCTTCCATAATTTTTTCAGCAGCGGACATGATCGTATTGGTAGCGCTTTCTGTTTGCTGTACAATAGCCTCAAGTTCGAGACCGGCACGTGGAATGCCCACTGAATCACTATGCTCTGGCGAAAGGGATGAAATTTCAAGCCGCGCATCGTCAATATAGTCCGCAAGTTCCTGACACTCTTGATATATGGTCAGATCGATGGACTTGAAATAGCTTTCAAGGGACCGCATTAAAACTTCGGTCAGGGCAGCGACATCAGGCAGAGAAACTGCCTGATGGTCGCCGGCACGTAATCTGTCCACTAAGGGACCGATATGGTCTGGCAAAAGGCCTGGTGACATTAGAATTCTCCAAGTACAGCGGATAACTTCTGTTTAAGTGTTGCCGCATTAAAGGGCTTCACGATATAATTGTTAACGCCGGCCTTTTTGGCGGCGATGACATTGTCCGTTTTGGATTCGGCAGTCACCATGATGAAGGGAGTTTTCTTTAGGATATCATCCGAACGGACTTCTTTCAGAAGCTCATAGCCTGTCATCGGTTCCATATTCCAGTCAGAAATGACCAGACCATAACTCTTGGAACGCATTTTGTTTAGGGCTTCTGCTCCGTCACTGGCTTCATCAACATTGTTGAAGCCCAATTGTTTTAATAGATTGCGTATAATCCGTAACATGGTTTTGTAATCGTCCACAATAAGGATGGTCATTGCTTTATCTACGGCCATAATTTTCCTGCTTACTTAAATTAATAATACTAGTTTGTGCAAAGCGTATTTTGTGAGTCTTTGCGTGTAACAATTACAAATTACTCTAATCCTTTAAAAAAAAGGTTAATGGGTAAGTGACTATATGATTTTTTATTTGCTTTATCTTTCCCAGCGTATTACGCACAGAATGCAAAACATCGGATATGGAAAAAGGAAGACAATATGTCAGACGTCAAAGAAGCCTGTCTGGAAGAGCTTGAAATGGGCCAGTCATATAGCACCGTCAATGTGGTAACGGACGAAGATATTATAAAATTTTCTGAGGTAACCGGGGATGTAAATCCTATACATCTGGATGATGACTATGCGAAAAATTCTATTTTTGGCGAACGGATTGCCCATGGTATGATCTCAGCGGGGTATATTTCTGCAATTTTTGGGACTAAATTTCCAGGGCCGGGCAGCATTTATATGACTCAGAGCCTGAAATTTCGTGCGCCGGTAAAGATAAATGATACTGTTGAAACAACGGTAACCATTATAGACCTTAATGAAAAAAGAAAGCGGGTAACCCTTAATTGTGAATGTAAGGTGGGTGATACGGTTGTTTTGACCGGGGAAGCTCAGCTTATGGTGCCACGCCGTCAGGGGTAATTCCTGCTTCTGGTTTTTTAAAGATTTAGCCATAAACTCATTAAAGAGTGAAGACGACCATGAAAATTTTCAGGCATTATGAAAATATACCGGATGAGATTAAGGGCAGCGTTGTCGTGCTGGGTAACTTTGATGGTTTTCACAAAGGGCATCAGGCCGTTATTGGACGGGCGGGAAAATTGGCGCGGGAGATGAATGTAGGGCTATCTGTTTTGGTATTAGAGCCCCATCCGCGGAGTTATTTTAATCCGGAACAGGATAATTTTCGTCTAACATCTTTTCGGACCAAGACTCATCTTTTGGAAGACTTTGGCGTGGACACTCTGTTTGTTTTGCCTTTTGATGAAAAACTGGCAAAGCGAACGGCGGAGGAGTTCATAACAGAAATTCTGGTGAACAGTCTTGGTATTAGCCATGTCTTTGCCGGATATGATTACCGTTTTGGCGCAGGCCGGGGAGGAAATGCGGATCTGTTACAGGAGATGGGACGTACGGAGAAGTTCGGTGTTACCATAGTGGAAAAGATTATGGAAGGTGACCATATCTATTCCTCCACCAATATTCGGGAGACATTGCGGGCGGGTGATGTGCACCTCTGTGCCGAGCGGTTGGGCCATTGGTGGCATGTGGAAGGCCATGTCCTGCATGGAGACAAACGGGGCCGGACCATAGACTTTCCAACGGCTAACCTGTCTATGGAAGGTTATATCAAACCGAAGTTCGGGGTTTACGCCGTTCGGGTGATGATCCCCTCTGGCCCGGCGAAGGGGCTATGGGACGGGATTGCAAATGTGGGTAAAAGGCCAACGTTTAATAAAAATGAACTCATGCTTGAGGCCTATATTTTTGATTTCGCCTTTGATATTTATGAAATGCCAATCAAAGTGGAATTTGTTGACTTTATCCGGGCTGAGATGAAATTTGATGGGCTGGACAGCCTGAAATCTCAGATTGAGAAAGACAATATAATCGCACAAAAAGTCCTATCCGATCCAAAGAATCAACAGGACTCTTTTCCCGCGCCCTGCCGAGGAGATCACCTTTAGGGTTGGGCCATAACAAAACACTCGACAATGAGGCCTTGTAGTTGCTACAAAGTATCAATTCCCTGTTATTCTGAGAAATTGAAGTATCATGACCAAAGATTATCGACCGACTATATTCCTGCCTAAGACGGATTTTCCCATGAAAGGCAGTCTGCCCAAGCAAGAGCCAAAATGGCTCGCTAAATGGGAAGAAATGGATATTTATCAAATGCTCCGGGAGAAGGGGCGTGATAACGCGGATAAATTTATTCTGCATGATGGCCCTCCCTATGCGAACGGCAATATCCATATTGGTCATGCGATGAATAAAACGCTGAAGGATATTATTGTTCGTTCACAGCAGATGTCCGGTAAAGATGCCCCTTATGTTCCGGGTTGGGATTGTCATGGGTTGCCCATTGAATGGATGATCGAAAAGCAATATCAGAAAAAGAAAATCAAAAAAGACGATATTGACCCCATTGAGTTTCGTCAGGAATGTCGTAGTTTTGCAGCTAAATGGGTTGATGTTCAACGGGAAGAGTTTAAACGTCTGGGTGTTTCCGGGGATTGGGATAAACCCTATCTCACCATGAATTTTGACAGCGAAGCCCAGATTGTCCGGGAATTGCAGAAATTCCTCATGAATGGCGGCCTTTATCGTGGATCAAAACCGATCATGTGGTCTGTGATTGAAAAAACCGCTCTTGCCGAGGCAGAGATCGAGTATCAGGATCATACCTCTCATATGATAGACGTGGGCTTTACGGTGGTATCATCACCACTGGCCGCGCTAGAGGGGGCGAAAATTGTCATCTGGACAACAACGCCTTGGACCATACCTGGGAACCGGGGCCTTGCCTATGGTAAGGATATCGATTACCTGCTGTTTGAAGTTACGGCGGTTGCGGAAGGCAGTCGTGTGGCGCTTGGTGCTAAGGTCTCCACAAGTGAGATGCTTAAACCAGCCTTTCTGGACCGGGCAGGCATCACAGAAGTAAAAGACATTACCCGTTTCAAGGGAGCTGATCTGGCTGGTACTATCTGTCATCACCCGTGGCATGATACAGGCTATGATTTTGATGTTCCTGTCGTTGAGGGCTTCCATGTGACGACAGATGCCGGTACCGGTTATGTCCATATTGCCCCAAGCCATGGCCAAGAAGATTTTGAAGTCGGTAAAGAAGTTGGACTTCCCGTCCCCTTTACCGTGGATGACGGCGGGCTTTATTATGACAGCGTCCCCATGTTTGCCGGGGAACATGTCTATAAAGTTCATGACCATGTCTGCGAAGAGCTGGAAACGGTTGGTGCGTTATTTGCCCGCGATACCATTGTCCATAGCTATCCCCATAGCTGGCGGTCAAAAGCACCGTTGATTTACCGCAATACACCGCAATGGTTTATCTCTATGGAGACAAACGGGTTGCGCGACAAAGCTATCGCGGAGATAGATGAAGTACGCTGGGTGCCGAGAACGGCCAAAAATCGTATGAAGGCGATGGTTGGGGATCGGCCGGACTGGTTGTTGTCCCGTCAACGGGCCTGGGGCGTTCCCATTACGGTCTTCGTTCATAAAGAAACCGGGGATTTGCTGAAAGACGTTGCCGTTAATGAACGGATCGCCAGCGCGGTTGAGGCCGAAGGCGCGGACGCTTGGTATGTCCGTGATGCAGCAAGCTTCTTGGGCGATGCGTATAAAGCAGAAGACTATGAGAAGGTCGAGGATATTCTGGATGTTTGGTTCGACAGCGGATCAACCCATGCCTTTGTTCTGGAAGCACGGGATGAATTACAATCTCCGGCGGACCTTTATTTGGAAGGCACGGATCAGCATCGCGGCTGGTTCCAGTCATCTTTGCTGGAATCCTGTGGTACGCGAGGACGGGCGCCTTACAAGAATGTCCTGACCCATGGTTTCACGTTGGATGACAAGGGCATGAAAATGTCCAAGTCTGGTAATAACTCCGTGGCACCGCAAAAAATTATTGAGCAGTTTGGCGCAGATATTCTACGCTTGTGGGTGACATCGACGGATTATATGAATGATCACCGCATCGGAAGTAATATCATACAGGGGCAGGTGGAAGCCTATCGCAAAATCCGGAACACAATGCGTTTTCTTCTGGGTAACCTGAATGATTTCAGCGAGGAGGAGAAACTCCCCGTATCCGAAATGCCGGAGCTGGAGCAATTGATTCTGCACCGTTTGTATGAATTGGACAAGCTAAACCGCAAGGGTATCGCGGATTTCAATTTCAACCGGATTTATACGGCATTGTATAATTTTGTGACGGTGGACTTAAGCGCTTTCTATTTCGATATCCGTAAGGATTGTCTCTATTGTGATGGTAAATCCAGCATCCGTCGCCGGGCAGCCCGGACAGTGTTGGATCAGATATTCTTTGTCCTGACGAAGATGATGGCCCCCATATTGGTGTTCACATCCGAGGAAATTTGGCAATCACGATTCCCCGATGCAAAGGACAGTGTTCATCTTCAGACGTTCCAAGAAATCCCGGACGACTGGTGTAATGACGCGCTGGCCGCAAAATGGGACAAGGTCAGGAGCCTGCGTAAGGTTGTGACCGGCGCTCTGGAAGTGGAACGGCGTGAGAAACGTATCGGATCATCTCTGCAAGGTCAGGTGAAGGTCTATGTGGCGGATCAGTCATATGTGGATGCGCTGGAAAATATCGATCTGGCAGAACTGAGTATTACATCGGTTGCGGAACTCGTTGTGGGGGCGGCACCAGAAGGCGCTTTCACCCATGAGGATGTAGCGGATGTTGCCGTGATCAGCACTTTGGCCGATGGGGGAAAATGCGAACGTTGTTGGC
>JAESRB010000087.1 GCA_016764855.1 Emcibacter sp. | reverse complement strand
TATCTCGTTTCAGGTTCAGTTTTCAGAACAAAGAAAACGTAAATGCGGGACAAAAAAAGCCGGACAACATAATGTCCGGCTTTTCTATATTCTATACTCTGTGTTTACAGGCGTTTTTCATCAACATAGACGATCGCCTTACCAAAAGCAGTCGGATCATCCACATCAAGCCACAAACGACCTTCAATATCAAAAGTTCGGGCCTTATCCCAACTACCCAGAACATTCATCGCCCCACTGATACTCTCGTCACCCTCTTTAACGCTGTGTTCCAACGCTTCGAACATCACATCATCGCAGTAAAATATACCTGTATCAAAAGCATTATAATCCCGGATAACTTTACCGATATTCTCAATATGGGCGCGAGTACAATTCACCCGCGTTACATCATCAAGGTCGACCACAGGGTTATCAATGTTATAATCAACACATAAAGACACCGTACCCGGCTCATGATTGTACGCCAAAAGAGATTTGATAATTTCAGGGTCAAACAAATGATCACACATGGTCAGGATGAAAGGACCTTTGATCACGTCCTTGGCCTTCAATACTGAAATACCATTGGGCCGTTCCCATTCCTCATTAACAACATGAGTGATCGAGATATTCTCCCGTTCCGCCAAAACATCCAAAAATGCCCGGACTTTAGTCCCCCGGTACCCGGTTGTGACAAAAAACTCATCCACGCCACCGGCCCGAAGGTTTTTAATCACCCGTTCAATTATCGGGACACCATTCAATTCGATCAGAGGTTTTACTTCCCCCTTCTCGCGTATTCTGGTTCCTTGACCAGCAGCAGCAATAAGGCACTTCATTGGATATAATCCTTGTTTATTCTGCAACCTTTAACGCGTTCACACGACTTGTGATGAACTCTTCTGTCATTTCATAGGCTTGGTCATCAGTATATTGTACCGGAGGATGCTTACAGAAATAAGCTGATGCTCCGTGTAGAATACCGCCTTCACCGTTCAATAAGGCCAATTTACAACAACGGATCATATCGATAGCCACACCCGCAGAGTTAGGGGAATCTTCAACGCTGAGGCGCAGTTCAATATTCATAGGAACGCCACCGAACAAATCGCCTTCCATACGTAGGAAGCAAAGTTTGTTGTCATTCTGCCAAGGAACATAATCGGACGGGCCGATGTGGATATTTTCATCAGCCAAACGCTGTCCAGCAACAGACTGTACAGCTTCTGTCTTGGAAATTTTCTTGGATTCCAGACGGTCCTGATTTTTCATATTCAAAAAGTCTGTGTTACCACCAGTATTCAACTGATATGTCCGTTCCAAAACAACACCACGCTTGGCAAACAAATCGGTCAAAGTACGATGGGTGATGGTCGCACCAAGCTGGGCTTTAATATCATCGCCAACAATCGGAAGATTGCGCGCTTTAAACTTTTCTGCCCATTCCGGGTTAGACGCAATGAACACAGGCATATTATTAATAAAAGCAACGCCGGCTTCCAAGGCACATTCCGCATAAAATTTTGCGGCTTCTTCTGAACCAACGGGCATGTAGTTGGTCAAAATTTCTGCACCGCTTTCTTTCAACTCGCGAACAACCTCTTCCTTCGTCGCGGAAGGAATGTCAGCTACAAGGAACGTACGGTCATCATCATAATTGGCCATATGATCAGAAACACCGTCAAGAATATTACCCATTTTAACGATGGTGCCGCTTTTTGGCAGGTCTTTACAGAATACGGTCGTGCAATTTGGTTTTTCAAAGATCGCTTCATTAACGTCTTTACCAACTTTACGTTTATCAATATCAAATGCAGCAACCACCTCAATATCACAAGGACGGTAGCCCCCGACTTCCCAATGCATCAGGCCGGGAACCCGTTTGGCATCACCAACCCGTTCTGGTGTATAGAAATAAATACCTTGAATCAGTGAACTGGCACAGTTTCCGATACCAGCGATTGCTATTTTGATTTTTGACATATCTTAAAAAACCTTATTTTCTGTTCTTCTGCTTAAGAATTATTAAGCACACGAAAAGAAGAGAACGTCAGTTCCCTTCCCAAGAGTTACATATTTATGACACAGATATATCATAAAAATATAACAGGACAAGCATTTAACAGTTACATGGAGCACCGTTTCCATATAACGCAGCACTATCTTATATAAATATGGCAATATTCAGCCTGATTTTTTACCTTGGAAAAGTATTTTCTTTACGTTATAGATTTGCTCATAATCGATAATAACGGAGAGTTTCAGTATGCTTGCTCTAATCAGAAAAATCGCAAAGCCTCTATTGTCAGTATTGTTTCCAAGCATACTGGCATTATTAATAACCGCATGTTCAGAAAATGAAAAGGAACAAGAAGTGTCATCAACCAATGAAATTCACACCACGGCGAGTGGTCTTAAATACGAGATTATAACGGCCGGAACCGGGGCGACACCTACGGCTGATGACAGTGTTACTGTCCATTATGAGGGAACTCTTATGGATGGCACCAAATTTGACAGCTCCTATGACCGGGGCGAAACCATCAGTTTTCCCCTGAACGGTGTTATCAAAGGCTGGACCGAAGGTCTGCAATTGATGCAAGAAGGCGCAAAATATAAATTCACGATCCCTTCTGGGCTTGCATATGGCGAACAGGGCGGCGGTTCCATCCCCCCTAATTCCGACCTGATATTCATTGTCGAACTATTCAAAGTTGAGGTAGACGAAGGCAAAGTATTTCTGAAAAAAAATAAAGAAAAATCCGGCATCACAACTACGGAAAGCGGACTACAGTATAAAGTTCTGCTAGAAGGCAACGGTAAAAGCCCAAGTGCAACGGATCGTGTGACGGTCCATTATGAAGGCACTTTAATTGACGGCACTAAATTTGACAGTTCTTATGACCGGGGCGAACCCATTGACTTTGGCCTTAATCAAGTTATTCGCGGATGGACAGAGGGTGTTCAGTTGATGAAAGAAGGTTCAAAATACAAATTCTTCATTCCATCTGACCTGGCTTATGGCGCACAAGGTTCTCCAGGAGCCATCCCACCCAATGCAGCGCTGATTTTCACAGTCGAACTGATCCGGGTAAATTAATACCTAAGAATACAAGATAGTTTACACCGTTAAGCAAGACTTTTGCCGCAATAGCAGGCTAAGGTCTTGCTTTTCCTTTATCAGGCTATTTAATTCGAAATCTAAACACTATTTGAGCTGAAATGGAGCGATAGAATGAAAGTACTTCTGGTCATTGCCGCGATATGTGGATTCACGGCTGTCTTGATTGGCGCCATGGGTGCTCATGCTTTAGCCCCCTATATGAGCGAAAAAGGCTTGAGCTTTTTCAATCGTGCCAGTTTATATCACCACATACTGAGTCTGGCCTTGTTGGGTTGTGCCCTCCTTTGGCCCACGGTTCAAAAGAATGCTAAAAACCCTGCAAAAGCTTTAAGATTCCTGAAGATCTCCGCCGCATTATTCGTATCTGGCATACTCTTATTTAGCGGCCTGCTTTATCTCTTGGCTATATTACCAGCGTTTCCGTTTCATTTCCTGATCCCACTGGGAGGCCTGTCTGCTATGTCCGGGTGGCTTATGCTAATAATCGTCGCGCTCTCCCTAAAAACAGAATAACCCATAAAAAAGCCGGCGACCCATTTGGGCAGCCGGCTTTTAATGTTTCAGTAGTAAAATTTATAACTGCGTTAACATATGGTCTGCGCTTGAAACCTGGAATTCACCTGGTCCTTCCACATTCAGAACTTTCACTTCACCGTTCTCGACAACCATAGAGAAACGTTTTCCCCGAACGCCCATACCATGAGCTCTGGCATCCAGGTCAAGACCTAATGCTATGGAAAAGTCTCCATTCCCGTCTGCTAACATGCTCACTTTACCATCTGCATTCTGAGCCTTACCCCAAGCACCCATAACAAAGGCGTCATTCACAGCAATACAAATTATTTCGTCAACACCCTTTGCTTTTAAGCTATCGGCCTGTTGAATAAAGCCCGGCAAATGTTTTGCGGAACATGTGGGTGTAAAGGCTCCCGGTACAGAGAACAGGGCAACCTTCCTGCCATCAAAAATTTCTCTTGTTGTCCGAGGTTTTGGTCCCTCACCGGTCATTTCAGTTAGAGTTGCTTCCGGTAATTTATCGCCAACAGCTATAGTCATGGTCTATCCTTTATTTGGTTGGTTTGCTTCGTTGCATAGAGCAATATAAATGAAATCAAAAACGGCACAAGTCTTTCATGTATATCACCAACAGAATTTGGCTTCAGATAAAAGAAAATAGTCAATAACAACCCGATCATCATGGCCGGCAAAATGGCTTTTGGATTTAACCTCACGCCGCCAAGCCTTAACGCCGCCCCCAAAGCCCCCCAGGCAAATAATACTCGGGAAAAAATATCGGATGGCAGGAAAATCGCCACCAATACAGAGACCACGCACAATAGGCTAATCACCAGGCGAGATACCCAAAGACGGCTTTCTCCTGCGTTCGGCTCTCCCATAATATCATGAGCAATGGCAGAGGCGCTGACTAATAATTGACTGTCTGCCGTTGACATAATGGCGCTCAGCACCGCAGCCAGCAAAATGGCCCCAAGCACCGTCGGCATCAGGCTATCTATCATAACAAAAAACAATTGCTCCGGATCGGTCAACGGCCCCGTAATAAGAACTTTTCCGCAAAGGCCGAGCAGAACCATATTGCCCAATACCACCACAAACCAAAATATCGCCAGCTTTTGCGCTACCTTGACCGCCGCCGCATCCCTAATCGATATAAACCGGGTTAACAGATGAGGCTGACCAAAGGTGCCAAGCCCCATGGCCACAGTTCCCAGAACAAAGCCCACCGCCATCAATCCCGCATTTGGCCCTGTCAAAGATAACTGATCCGCCGTTGAAACGGCCTTTAACCCCC
>JAESRB010000086.1 GCA_016764855.1 Emcibacter sp. | reverse complement strand
TTGAAGATGTGCGTGGGCATCTGGCCGAATATGACGGGATTTCAACCGACCGGTTGCGGGCGAATTTTATCGATTTGCAAGAGGGGCCGTGGGTAACCGCTTACCTTTAAAATGGCAGGCTGAGTTTTACTTTACCGCTACGGATCTTGATTTGCTGATGCAGGGTCGTGCTATATTGGAACCGCAGAGACAGGTTGTCGGGCATGATAAAGTCCATGCCGGTTTGTATCTGGAACATGTCCTGACCGACTTCGATGGTAACGCTCATGGGGTCAAGAGAGGTGGGGGCTCCCACAAATCCAGCCACTGCCTGTGTTGATGAGTCAGAGAGGTTATGCTGCAACGAGAAATTGGCAAAGAACCGCAATTTAATATTCTGGCTCAATTTATGTTCCGTTCCAATTTCCATTCCAGGCCGGAAAAATGTATGGGTTTCATTATGACCGGGCAGGACAAGGCTTATGGCACCGCCACCGGTTTCTGTCGCATCTTTGACCATGACATGGGTTAATCCAAAGTCAATGAAGGGTCTGAAATATCTGTTATGGGCATCAAAATCATGGGACAGACGCAGAAGCCCGCCAATGACTTGCAGGTCCCGGTCAACGCTGGTAAAGAAATTTCCGACAAGCTGGCCCCGACGATGGGTCACGGTATTATTCCAGCCATAGCTCATGACTGCAGCAAGTTTTGTCCCACCAGTACGGTATTTCATGGATAAACCAAGTTGCGTGGTGCGGCCAGAGGAATTCCAATTTCCGTTATAACCCTGAGCCTGAGTATCCGATTTAGAGGCGGCAAAGCCCAGCGACCAAACATGGGAGTAAGTCTTTTGCATGCCCACAGAAAAGCGGTTCAGCGAGGCACTAGAGGCCTTGAAATCTCCATAAGCATTACGGATGGTTTTTTCCGTTTCGGCCTGTATCCAGACACAATTCCCTTCGCTGGTGAAATGATGTTCGCCGCCGAATTGACGACAACTCATCATGGATTGTCCGAATCGAGCATTATTGCCCATCAGTTTGGATTGTTGTTCGCCATAGAAATCCGGGCTTAACTGTGACAAAGCTTCCCGAAATTGGTCATCATCCTGAATATATAATAATGCGCTGACAACATCGGCCATTTCGGGAGAACTACCGGCATCTTGCAGGCTGTTGAAGTAATTGCCCATGGTGCTCAGGTTGCTGCCCAGTTCTGCTGGTGCGAAATTCACTTCATAATGTAACGTCGCATCTGTTGCATTGGGGAAGAGCAATTCATATGTGAGAACTCGGGACGAACCGGTTGTTAATATCAGACCATTATTCGTTAGCCCAAGTTCACCAGAGAAGAGTATTTTAGAGTAATCACCGCTTTTGATTTTATGGGGATTCAGCAGGGAGAGTCTGACTTCTCCTGCAACATCCACGGTTCCTGTTGCCCGGATTTGGTCAAGCTGACCCGTTTCAAAGTCAAGCTCGCTGTAAGTTAAGGCATCTGCTGACTGTGTGAAGCTGCCCGTAAGGTCAGTGCGCTGTGCCAGCCCCATATCTGCGATCAACATGGTGCCGTCATTGATCAGCATATTGCTCGCAGACCCGAGAGACAAGCTGCTGCCGGGGACAAAAGTGGCGCCGGTATGATTGATAAAATGGTTGTTGCCCGTACCAAGGTCAAACCGACCATAGAATAGATTATAATTGTCAATACGGTCATTGCCTGTGGTGGCATAGGCCGCCATACCGTTAACAAGGTCCTCTGTAATGACAATACCATGATTGATAAAGCGGTTATCATTGCCGCCGGATATCCACAGTCCGGCCCCATTGGTGCCGCCGCGCATCCATTTATCCTGCGTCAGGTTAATATTGATATCCCCCTGATCGTCCGCTCCGATGGATTGGGCAAAGACGGCAACGCCTTGGGTGCCTGTGGCAATCATGCTGCCATCAATATTCAGGGTGATATTGCCTGATGTTCCCGCACCGCCTGCGCTGTTCATAAATACACGGTCCAGAATGCCGCCGCCGCCGCCAAGGCTTTGGGCCAGGAGAGCAATGGAACGGTCGCCGGACGCGGTAATGTCACCAGTTTGGGCAAAGGTAATGTCACCGCCAGAACCGCTATTGTCTGACCGCGTAGAGATCCCAATATTTTCCGGTGCAAGATCCGTAAGAACGGTGCCGCCCCCGCCGCCAATAGTTTGTAAGACCATCCCGTGGGAGAGGGTGCCAGTGGTCAGGATATCGCCGGTATTATTGAGCGTGATATTTCCGCCATTACCTGTGGTTCCGCCAGTTCCGCCAAATGTAGCGCTCAGGTTTTCAATGCCACTGAGCCGCACATCGCCGCCGCCGCCGCCGATGCTCTGAATGATCATGCCGGGGGCCCGGTCTCCCAGAGTTTGGGTATCGCCGGTAAAGTCAAGAATGATCGCGCCACCATTATTGTTCAAGCTGCTATCTGCACCCATGGCAAGAAGGGTGGAGGCGTTACTGTCATTAATCGATGAAGGCGCCGTAACGAGGGTTTGTTCAAAGTCTTGGGCGACTTTCGCCGTTGTTTGACTTTTATGAACAGATTGGGTGGTTTTTCCAGAGACTTGGCTAGTAACTTGAGCTGATTGCGCGCCAGACGTATTCGATGTTTCCGGGGTGTCGGGTACGATGCGTACGGCTATGATCATGTCACCACCGCCGCCGCCGATTGATTGAACAGAGGTCCCTTTTGAGTTATCGCCAGTTGTTCCCACATCGCCGGTCCGTTGGTAGGTGATATCACCACCGCCGCTGTTGTGGGTGTCTTGACTGCCGATCAGAAGGTCTAGCTCGGCTTGAGCATCTTCATTAATGGCAACATCCACATTGGCATTACCGCCGCCGCCGCCAACGGACTGGGTTGATGACCCAAAGGCGTTTTTGCCCAGAGTAATAAGATTTCCTGTATGAGTGGCTATAAAATCACCCGCTGCGGTAATGCCGGTGGCTTTTGCGCCCAGTTCGATTTTGGCTTGTATATAGGCTAATTCGCCAGAACCGCCGCCATTTTGGTCACTGCCATCGTCAATATCAACGCTGTCTTCGCCTAAAGCGCGCGCTGTCTGACTGAAATCAAGGAATAAATTGGCATTGCCGCCGCCGCCATTCACGGATTGAGCGAGATAGGCGTGGCTGTTGTTGCCGAGCATGGTGATGTTGCCTTCGGTATTGACGGTAACATTGCCCGCCGTACCGGAACCTCCCGCACGACTACCCAAAATAAGAGGGACGACTGCGTTTGTTGCCATCCAGACTGGACTGGAAATGGCAAAGCCGACCGTTCCGCCACCACCGGCAACAGATTGGGCAAAAATACCATAAGAATCATCGCCGTGAGCTGTGATTGATCCCGTGTGGTTAACAATAACATCGCCACTGTCCGCGCCGTCACCACCCGCACCGCCAAGGCCGAAATTCATAAACATCGGTCCGGGGTTTGTCTTAGGGTTGCTTAACAGGTCGCTGGAAAGGGCAAGGGCAAAGGCTCCGTTGCCACCACCGCCACCAACGGATTGGGCAAAGACCCCATATGATCCATTGCCAAAGACTTCAATTTCGCCGCTATTGGTTACGGTAACATTACGGGAAGTATTGCCACTTCCGCCTGTACCGCCAATGGCAATGGCAATAGCATTGGTGGAATCGACATTATTGCCAAATACCATATAGCCGGAAAGGCTCATGCCGCCATTACCGCCGCCGCCGCCGATGGACTGGGCAATAATGCCGTGGGATTTTTGGCCGTAAGTGGCAATGCGGATATCATTGGTTACGGTAACTTCGCCGCCTGTACCGCCTGTGCCGCCATTACCACCAAGGCTGAAAGCAAGGGAGTTGGTTGGACTTTTATTTCCGGCCTTTAGCGAAACATTGGATGTAATTACCGTGCTGCCTGTGCCGCCACCGCCGCCGATGCTCATGGCCAAGATGCCGTGGGCGCCTGTGCCTGCGGTAATGATGACGCCTGCTGTACCGTTGGCGTCTCTCATATTATTGACATTAACGCTGCCGCCTGTGCCGCCTGTCCCGCCTGTACCACCAAGACCGATGCTGATTTTATTCCC
>JAESRB010000085.1 GCA_016764855.1 Emcibacter sp. | reverse complement strand
TTATACGCTGTAAACGCAAAAAAGCCGAAATTCTCTGTAAATGAAAATTGCAAGAGGGGCCGTGGGTAACCGCTTACTGGGAGATGGATCCCGCAAACTTTGCTCAAGGGGATGAAAGTGGCCCAGTAATAGACTTTATCGATCCAATTGTGCCTGAAGACCGGCTCCATCCTTCATTCAAAGCTCTCACATCTCAGGAAGGCTTCTCTCCTGCGAAAGAACTCATTGCATCGATGATGCATTATTTTGGCAATCCAGATGGAAACTTTGTGGAGCAATTTCAAACTACGGGCTTTGATGCGAGAATTTGGGAATTATATTTATTTGCTACATTTCACGAATTGGGGGTAGCATTCGACAATAGTCATGCCGCTCCAGACTTTCATTGCATTGGAGTAGGCAGTGAATTTTTAGTTGAGGCGACAACCGTCAATCCCACTATGCAGAATGGCAGAGTAACAGCTTTACCTCCGACTGAAACAAACGAAGAAGAAAGAAATTTTTTTCAAAATTATTTGCCAATAAAATATGGAAGTGTCTTATTCAACAAACTACGGCGAGAGTATTGGAATTTAGACCACGTTCGCGGGAAGCCGTTTGGTATTGCCGTGCAGGATTTTATTACCCCAACCTCCATGACCAGTTCAGGTAGATCAATACTCGAATATGTTTTTGGTCAACGCCAAGACCCAACGACCACAAGACAAAGAACTATACCTATTGAAAATCACTCTTATGGGGACAAGGTAATCCCGTCGGGTTTCTTTTATTTACCAACCGCTGAAAATGTTGGAGCAGTTTTCTTTAATCCCGCGGCTACAATTTCAAAGTTTAACCGGATAGGTCTACTTGCTGGATTTGGGTCTGATAGAGTTCAAATGACACGAGTTGGGAATTGGTATGATCACTCTACAGGAACTATTGAAGCGTCTTTTAGACGTCAGGAAGTACGGGTTGGTGAATACGAAGAAAGTTGGGTGGAAGGATTGAATGTTATGCTAAATCATCGTGCAAACGTACCTTTTGATCCTGACTTATTCCAAGGAGCCGCCATCCATTATCAAGAGAATGATCATGGGGAAGTACGAAGCTTTCTGCCACAGAACCACCCCTTTGGTTCGATGACACAAATCCACGTGATTAGCGAGTAAGTGGACTTAATACTTTTGATATCGACTTATAAACGGTTTGATCCTTTTGGAAGACGAATAGATATCAACCAGTTCTCTTTTTCATCCTGTCGGGCGCACCAATCTCTCCTAATGTCGAAATAGTTTGCCCCTCACTCTTTGAGTGCGGACGTCGTCCTATGGGGGCCGTTTCCACTTATCCTCATGCCCGATTGGATCGGGAATCTAGTTTAGATGAACAATGACATCGGTGATGATGTTATCTGTTTCGGCTGGGTTCCCTCGTGCGAGGGAATGAGGGGTGTTTTTTAAGAAGGCCGGGAGTGGTACTGTATTGAGCTGATTTTATTATCGTGAAAATCTAGCCTTTCTTTCTAAAAGTATCGATTTGCGCTGACCCCATTGATCCCTGCTTCATAATTTGTAAATAGTTTTCAGTTCACGCTGTAAAACATGAAAACTTGTTTCAATGCTGCCTTTTGGAAATGGCACATATACTATTCTTGAGAGATTAGTAGGAATATTTACTCCTTCCTCATGAAGCATAATTACCAAATTCCGACCGTAATATCCTTGAAAGAAACCAATTTCGTGCATGACGTTTTCACGGACTCGTGCTTCTTCTTCTTTAGTAAAATCATCACCTGTCATTATGATTACAGCGCTATCACAACGGTCTGCATTATCGATAAGTTTTTCGATAATAGTACGCCCAATGTTTGGCTCCTGTGCTAGCTCTATAGTTGTTAACTTTACATCTTTTTCAATGAAAGGCTGGACCTTCCTCCACTCATCAGAATGACCGTGCGAAATAAAGACTCTTTGTGGTGATTCCTTTTTAGGCTGCTCTAGCTCACTATTTGCACGTAATTCAAAAATTTGCTCAATATCTCGAGCTAGTTTTTTAACTTGAGGACGGGAAAAGTGCCAAATAGCTTTCTGTTCGGGGCCAAGAGGGACCATTTCGATCTTAGGTTTAGTTTTGATTGTTTGGAAATCGTCGTATAGATCTGGCAGTAATTTCTTTAGTTTCTCCAATAAGGTTGCTGCTTGTGTGAAATAATGTTGCATAAGCTCAGGAGAAAAATTTCTACGAGTTAAAACCTGGCCACCTCCTAGCGCGTTGCTAACATTTTCATTCATTACCGAAATCAAAGATTTTTGAATTCCTGAAAGCTTTGCCATTGTTGTAGAGAGTTCAGTCATATGGGATTATTTCCTTTCTGCTTAACAGTTAAATATACGGACACAAATATTAACAAACGCCACGCCATTATTTTAAAGGATTTTTGTTATGCCATTCAAGGATTTACTGTCTTTTTCTCAACCCTATTACTTATTGATATTCGGATCGTATAATGTCCGCGTTGGCTCGGAAGCGGAGTCTTACATTAAAAAAAATTCCGACCTCCCACGAATAAAAGAATGCTCTCCTTCGAGGGCATGAGGGGGTGGGATTTAGGTTATTTTTTTAGTCGGACGCCGGGGCCGCCTTCTAGAGAGGCTTCGTCATCTGCAATGAACCTTATGCCATGTTCTACGAATGCCTTTGTTAAGGCTGATAGGGTACTCGTATTTACCCCTTTGCCACCTTCAAATCTACTTATAGTGGCACTACCAATTTGAGACTTTTCAGCTAAATCACGTACACCCCACGCGAGTGCTGACCTTGCCATTTTACACTGAGCTGGAGTCAATTTTATATCTTTCACTTAAAAATGATAACAATAATATCAAAATAGATTGACTTGTTATTATTTATTTGATAACACTGTTATCGTTATTGAGGTTAATTTTATCATTACTTAATGTCTGATCTTATGTATGCATCAATAAGTGATACATTTTATAGACTTACCCGATCGGAGCAAGAGAAATAAGATTAACATCTACTAAATAGCGGACCATGAAGGTGCTCGAACACCGACATGGTCCTGACCACACCAACCTAAACAGGAGGCTGACATGGCTACCCCACGTCTTAGCACAGATAACCTATGCTTGTTAACTAACAACTTATCCCCCCTTAATAAATTCTCACATACATTCCGCTCCGGCGCGATCGTTCCCGCCACGAACGAAAGGGGAGGCCGTTCATGAGAAACGACATCAGCCACCTGCCGGAAGAGATTCAAAATGATCTGAACTATATCAGCGAATTTCTGGTTAAGGACTATGAAGTTTCCGCCAGCAATGGCAGTTCTAGCAAGCAGAATTGCGCCAATATCACCAATATCATCTTACACGGTTGTTTCGCCGAGGCGCGCTGGCAACCGGATACGGAAGTGCGTCCGGCGGAAGAGGTCTATAGTTATAAGATCCTGATCCTTGTCACCAAAATCCTGCCCGATACAATCTATCAAATACAGGAGGTCGAGGGGCAGTTGAACCGCTCTGGTGAGGTAGAGCATTCTGTGGAGGTACAGATACAGACGGTGAGGAAGGTCAACAAACTGCTGAAAGACGGCTATTTGGTCTATGATCAGATACGGGACCGGGGCATCCTGCTGTATAATAACGGGGCCAAGGGGCGGAACCTGTTCCATATGCCTCATCAGCCCAATGCGGCCAAACATTACATCCGCGCCCGTGATCATTTCGAGCGGGCTTTTCCGCTGGCCCGATCCTGTTTGTCTGGTGCAGAGTTCTTTCGGGTGAGGGATCATAATGCGGCGGCTTTCATGTTAAATATCTCTGCGGAACAGGCCTATGAGGCCTTCCTGCTGGTGCATATCCTCTATTATCCCTATAGCCGGACCCTGACGGATTTAAGGGAGCTTTCCGAAAGCATTCATCAGGAACTACAATTTGTCTGGGCGGGCCGGGAAGGGCGGCAATCCTTCTTCAAGCTCAAATCTGCCTTCAAGGGGCCGCGCTATACCGCGGATTATATGATTACGCGCATAGAATTAGACCGCCTGTTTAAATACGTTAAGGTGCTGCATAAGCTGGTCCATTATATCTGTCAGTTGAAGTTTGAAGAGTTGAAGGCGGGAAGTCTGAAAAAACCCGACAAAGACTGGCTGGAAATTATCGGAGAGGTTTTAACCAACCCAAAGCGAGAACTGACCAATGAGCATGAGACCATTTAAAGTATTTGCATCAAACTCTATTCCGATTAAGTTTGATATTACCGTATAATGATCCAGTTCCGCCTCTTCATTCCAACGATGTAAAAGGACGGGTTAATCTTAATACTTGCGTCAATAGACCATCGCTGTTAAAAAATATCTTAGGTGGCGCGGGCCGTTTTTTCTTAAATCATATTAGTACCTTGTGTATCTGGAGACATTTCATGGATTATCTTTGGGTTGCCGTGGCGTTTGTCTGCGGGTTTCTGGTTAAACAGATTAAACTGCCACCCTTAGTTGGGTATCTTGCCGCAGGTTTTGGCCTCCATGCCCTAGGCGTCGTGCCGGAGGATTCCCTTGAAATCCTATCTGATCTTGGCGTGACGCTGCTTCTGTTCACCATCGGTTTGAAGCTTGATATCAAGAGTTTGTTCAAGGTTGAAATCTGGGGCGGGGCCACCGGTCATATGGCCGCTATTATCGCTTTGACGACAGTTAACTGTCTATTTTTTGCTTATCTGGGCATTGTTTATTTTGCTGGGCTTGATATGGCCGCCGCCGCCCTGATAGGTTTTGCCGTTAGTTTCAGCAGCACGGTTTGTGCCGTAAAAATACTGGAAGAAAGAGGCGAATTGCGGACCCGTCATGGTCAAGTTGCTATTGGAATCCTGATTATTCAGGACATTGCCGCCGTGATTTTTGTTACCCTCGCTACAGATAAATCACCATCTTGGTGGGCCTTGGCTCTACTCGCCTTGCCCTTGGCTCGGCCTTTTATGAGCAAAATACTGGAGAAAAGCGGCCATGGGGAACTCCTGCCGTTAGCCGGCTTCTTTCTGGCCTTCACCGGCGGAGAGTTATTTGAGCTGGTTGGTCTGAAAGCTCATCTTGGGGCATTGGTCTTCGCCATGTTGCTCAGTGGTACGGGGAAGGCTAGGGAGTTGGCCAATTCCCTCATGAACTTTAAAGATATTTTCCTTATCGGTTTTTTCCTGTCCATAGGCTTTACGGCCCTGCCGGCCGTCGATATGTTGGGTGTTGCTCTGATCATGGCCCTTGCCCTGCCCATCAAGGCGAGCCTGTTTTTTCTGTGGCTTACGCGTCTGAAATTACGGAGCCGCAGTGCTTTCCTGACGGCGCTCAGTTTGACCAACTATAGTGAGTTCGGCCTGATTGTCTGTTCGGCGAGTGTCATGCACGGTCTGTTGGCAAAGGAATGGCTGGTGATTATGGCTTTGGCCGTCGCCCTATCCTTTGTCTTTTCGAGCATCATTAACGCCTATGCCCATAATTTTTATGCCCGTTGGCGCAAATTGATCAAGCGCTTTGAGCATGCCGGGCGTCTACCGGAAGACCAGTTTTCTCATCCCGGAGATGCCACTATCCTGATTATCGGCATGGGCCGTGTTGGATCTGGTGCGTATGATACTCTCCGGGATAATCAGGGGAAGAAAGTTTGCGGCATAGAGGTTATCAAAGATCGGGCTGAGGCTAATCAGAAGGAAGGCCGGAATGTTATTTCTGCTGATGCGGAAGATCCCGATTTTTGGGAACATATTGATCTGAAACCGATAGATTTAATCATGTTTGCCATGCCAAACTATCGGGACATCCTTGAGGTTCTAAAGCAGATCCGGCAGGCAGGCTATCATGGAAAGACCGCCGGTATTGTTAAATATGAAGACCATAGAGAAAAATTACGCGAGGCCGGTGTGGATGTTGTGTTTAACTTTTATCAAAAAGCTGGCACCGGTTTTGCGGATGAAACTATTCATATTCTGGAGGCCGAACAAGGGCGGATGAGGGAATAATCTTGATGCATATCAATCTCTATGTTCCCTGATGTGTTAAATTATTGTTGAGAAGAAAACAGCCAGTATGAGTGAGGGCTGTCCCCCTTTAATTTTCGGTCAACTAAGGAGAATAAAATGAGAAAATTGGTCTATGTGGTGGCTATTGATGGCAGTGAATGGAGTGACAGGGCGGCCGATCGTGCAATCGATCTCGCCAAGAAAACAGAAGCTGAAGTCCATTTTGTTACCGCAGTTCAATGGTCAAAATATCAGCCATTGTATGTTGCTGATTTCTCAGCTCCGCCTCAAGATACCACAGAGCAGGAAAAGCTGGAGCGTAAGAGCCTTCTTGAGCCACTGGAAAATAGATATTCCGATTCGGGCGTAGAGACTAAGTCTTTCATATTTTGGGGACATCCCGCTGATATCATTAAGGAACAGGCAAATAAGGTTCATGCAAATATGATTTTTGTTGGACGCCGTGGCCGCTCAAAGGTTGCGGACCTGCTCTTGGGTAGTGTCGCGAATTCTCTGGCCCATACGGCAGGTGTGCCGGTTGTTCTGGTGCCTTAATATCAGGTAGAGTTTCGGGCCTGGCATCTATAGTAAAAGTGCCTATTGAAAAACATTCTCAACAGACATATCGCGAAATAATATGTTGTGGCCAAATAATACGTTGCGGTATGTCTTTTCTTAATTAAATCGCCGGGTCAATTTTTCTGGAATGGCTGTTATTTACCCGAAACCACCCCGTTAAACTATATCTTGAACGCCGAGCCTTGATCACTTCGTGGGGAAATTTATCGCTTAGGAAAAGTACGAGTGTGCCAAGCTCCGGTAATGTGGTTTGAAGGGGCTTGGCTCCATCTTCAGAATAAAGAATAAGTTCCCCGGCATCGGCTTTCTGCCAGTCAGTATTGAGGTAGAGTATCTGTGACAAAACCCGATTACTGCGGCCTTTTAACGCGTCCAGATGTTTTTGGTAATTGGCGCCTTTGGCGTAGATAGAGAAATGTCCCTCATAATCGAACAATCCCATGAATAAACGCTGATTGAGTCCCTGGCGAAGATTCTCCATACAGATGAGAAAAGCCTCTTCTATGGGGTTGTCGGGGGAAATCCAATGGATGATATCAGAACGGATCGCCTTATTTTGTTGATATTCCTCGTGGCGGCCAACACCAGCCTGTTGCCAATTCTCAGGGGTAAGACTCTGCGCTCGATGTTGTAAATCCTGTAATAACATCTGGTTAAATGAATCAGGTAAAATAATATAGCCATGCTCTCTCAATGCATCGGCAATGAGGTCCAGCGTTTGTTCGTTAAAAACTGAAATTTCTTTTTTGTCCATTTTAGTTTTGTAATATCCATGCATAAACAGTTAGTATAGTCGCTGTGAATAAGTATTTTAAGAATATTTTTATCAAGCACTAGGTCAGTATCACATTTGACAAAATCTGATCCCTTAATCTCATTGGCGTAAGAAAATACACCGTCGTGGTCATTGGCTAAAGTGATATTGAGGGCATTTTTTAAATAGCCTCGATTTTTTTTCAAATCTAACCGCCGTCGCCAACCCAATGCCAACAGTAAAGTATTTACAGACCGGGCCTGACAGGGCATATAATAGTCTGTATATATTATTCAGATTATTTTAACGTGGATAAGACAGATGACAGATAGTTCCAAAAAAATTAGAGCAGCAGTATTAGGGGCCAGTGGCTATACCGGGGCGGAATTGATCCGATTGCTGGTGCGTCATCCCAATGTGGAAATTACTTTGATGACAGCAGACCGCAAGGCAGGTCAGGCGATTGAGACGGTCTATCCGCATTTGACGGGTCTGGGCTTGCCGGACCTGATCTCGATCAAGGATGTTGAATGGCCGGGCTTGGAACTGGATGTTGTTTTCTGTGCGCTGCCTCATGCTACGTCACAGGAAATCATCAAAGGCATTCTTCATGAGACGGGACATGGTTTCATTGACGAAATGATTATCGAGCGTCCGGCGGATTATGCCAATGCCATCAAGGGATCGGTAAAGGTGATTGATCTGTCCGCAGATTTCCGGCTTCGGGATACGGAAGTATATACCCAATGGTACGGTGAGTATCATCAGGCCGCGGAATTGCAGAAAGAAGCCGTATACGGGCTGACGGAACATTACCGGGAAGATATTAAAAATGCGCGTTTGGTGGCTTGTCCGGGATGTTATCCCACAGCCGCATTACTGACCCTTATTCCGCTTTTGAAAGATAAGAAAATCCTCAAAGATGGGATCATCATCGATGCCAAATCCGGGGTTAGCGGAGCAGGTCGGGCGCTACGGGAAGCAAATTTATTCACGGAAGTATCCGAAGGTATGCATGCTTATGCTATCGCCGCTCATCGTCATTCTCCGGAAATTGAACAGGAATTGTCCCGGGCTTACGGTGAAGACTTGATGGTGACATTCACGCCGCATCTGGTGCCCATGAACCGTGGGGAACTGGAAACTATATATGTGACGTTGGAAGAAGGACAGACGGCAGACGACCTGCGGGAAAGCCTGATGAAAACCTATCAGGATGAGGCGTTCGTTCATGTGGTGAGCGAGGATGTTATTCCCGCGACCCGTCATGTGAGAGGCTCTAACCAATGTTTAATCGGGGTGTATGCGGACCGTGTACCGAACCGGGCAATTCTGGTGGTGGCCATTGATAACCTGATTAAGGGCTCATCGGGTCAGGCCATTCAGAATATGAATATTATGTTCGGGTTGCCGGAAACATTATCTTTAGAACAGGTTCCTCTGTTCCCATAAAACCGTAGAGACTTTAATTCATGACCACAGAATATCATAGACGTGCGCCCGGTGGCGGGAAGCTGTATTCTTTTGAGGGGGTTTGGCCCAAATTGGCTGAGGGCGTATTCATTGCCCCCGGTGCGCGGATCATCGGCAATGTGGAAATCGGTGCGGGGAGCAGCGTCTGGTTTAACTGTGTTTTGCGCGGCGATGTGGAGAAAATTCGTCTGGGCAAGGGCACGAATATTCAGGATAATACCGTGGTGCATGTGGACAGCGGGGGGACTTCTACCCTGATCGGAGATAACGTGCTGATCGGTCACAGTTGCATGATCCACGGCACCTTCATCGAAGATAACGGCTTTGTCGGTTTGGGCGCGGTGACGATGGATGGCTGCTATATTGAACGGGAGGGCATGGTTGCTGCCGGGGCGTTGCTCAGTCCGGGAAAAAGGGTTCAGTCACGGGAGTTATGGGTCGGCCGTCCGGCAAAGAAAATGCGTGATTTGACCGAAGAGGCGCTGAAAAATATGCGGGCCGGAGTGGAAGGCTATCAACAGTTGGCGGTCAAATATTTGCAGGAATATGACGCGGATCTTCAGTAGGTTTTCGTCTAAAACTTTGCGCATACGGCCTTAGGGCAGAAAAACATTAGTCTGTGACGGTTGCTTCTTCGAGAGCCGTAACGGCTTCTCCCAATATGCGGCCTTCAAGGGATAATTCCAGAAAACGGGTATAATCTTTTGCGTTGTCGATTTTTCGTCTGGCCATGGGGATGATATCCATGGAATTGGTGGCATTCAGGTCGTACTTTTGGATAAGCCGCATCATTTCCGAACTAATCTTCTCAAGTTCTTTTCTGATATTGGTAATTGTCAGGTCTTCGTAAGATAACATTTTCTGTCCCTAATACTAATGAAGGGCATATTACGGCATTTCCCTATGAAAGGGTAAGGATATTATAGTAATCGTATTAAATAGAATATCCTTACCCAAAAGATGTATTTAAAATATTTTTTTATATTGGAGCGATTAAAAATTATTTTTTATTGACGTAAGTCAATGTAGAATTTGGTGATCTCATTAAATGTTTCTTATGTAACAACAACCAAAAAGGAAACGAAAATGAGAAATACACTATTAAAGTCTGTCAGTGTCGCGGCTCTGGTTATTGCGAGCATGTCTTCGGTTAGTTTGGCGAAAGAAGCCGGTGACCTTCTTGTGCGGGCGCGGGCCATTTATGTGATGCCCGATGAGAATGCAACCACATCCATTGGCGGTAATGTAGGGATCAATAATGATATTGTGCCGGAACTGGATTTTACTTATTTTGTAACCGATAATGTGGGTATTGAGCTTATTCTTGCGACAACCAAGCACCATGTGACCGCAGTAAATACCGCTCTTGGAGCTTCTGCATCACTGGGTACCGTTATGCTTTTGCCGCCAACACTTACTCTACAATATCATTTTGATCCAAAAGGTGATCTGAGTCCTTATCTTGGTGCTGGTATCAATTATACTTTTTATTATAGCGAAAATGCACCGGGCGGCACGATTTCCGATATCGATTATAATGATGGCTTTGGCTTCCTTCTACAGGCTGGTCTCGACTATAAAATTGATGAAAAATGGTCTTTCAATGTTGATGTGAAACGGGTTTGGCTGAACACAGATGTTAAAATTAACGGTGGTGCGGTTACCGCAGACGTTGATATTAACCCTTGGATCTTTGGTGTTGGATTTGGCTATACTTTCTAAGACCGATAGAGGACAGCTTATATGAACATTACGTGACAACGCCTGATTTAATTTACATTCCTGAAATATTGCCGTAGACTAAAATCAATATTTCTAATGTAAAAGGGAATTGTCAGAGTGCCGCGAAATAGACCGCTTAAGCGGGAAAATCAAATCTCTCATGTTTTAGCAAGCCCCTATATATTGCCAATTCTACTAAGCGCCTCCCGGTTTTCCGGGGGGCGTTATTTTTTTAACCTCTAAATATTGCAGGAGACTGTTTCCATGGGTAAAAAAACAAGACGGGCCAAAAGTCATAAGGAATTTCAGAATATTCATACGTCTAATATCCGACCCCTTTACCGGGACCGGGATACGTCATGGGACCCTTTGCAGGGGGGCGAAGAAAGCAGGGAGCACAAATATACCCGGAAAATCAAACCACAAAGTGAAAATCAACGTTGTATGATGGAGGCTATAGATCAGCATAATGTCGTGGTCGCGGTGGGACCTGCGGGGACGGGTAAAACTTATGTGGCCATTGCCAAAGCTGTGGAAGCTTTGGAAGAAGGGCAGGTAGCACGTATTGTCCTGTCCCGGCCAGCGGTAGAGGCTGGGGAAAATTTGGGCTATCTGCCCGGTGCGTTGGATGAGAAGCTGGCGCCGTATCTTCGGCCGTTATATGACTGCCTGAGTGACCGCATGGGGCTGCGCAATTTGAAAAAATTTCTTCATGACGGCACTATCGAGATTGCGCCCATCGCCTATATGCGGGGGCGTACATTGAATAATGCTTATGTGGTGGTGGATGAGGCTCAGAATTGTACCTATGCCCAGTTAAAAATGTTGTTAACCCGGTTGGGCTGGCAGTCCACTATGGTCTTGACCGGCGACCCGGATCAATCGGATCTTTTAAATGGCCTGTCCGGATTAAACGATATTACCGGGCGTCTGGAAACTTTGGAGGATGTGGCTGTTGTGCATCTGGCGGATAAGGACATTGTGCGTCATCCTCTTGTCGCGGCCATGTTGACGGTGATTTAAGGACCGTTAGCCTGTAATTTTGTGCGGTTTCATTTAATTGTCATGTTTGGTTAATATTATCATAATAATTATAGACTATATAAGAATCTACTTAAATAGACTATAATTTGAAAGGATAGAAAATTATGAGAAGTATCGTATCATCTTTGCTACATGATGCTGAAACCACACGTAGAGTAGCACGGGTGCTGTTAAGACATGTGGCTCCAAAAAACAAAGCGGAAGCAATGAATATATTGCACAGTCGTATCGGGGTTTATACCAGCGACAAGAGTGCAATCATCAAAGAAGTTGACAGTTACTTTGCGTAACTGTCACTACCTTAGTTATTGGGTTCCATAAGTCTGTGAAGATGCACGACAACATATTTTGTCATGGCATCATCCACATTGGCGTGACTGGCGGCTTTCCATGCTTCGTATGCTTTTTGATAGTTGGGGAAAATTCCAATAATATCCAAATTCTCTGCATCTGTGAAATCCAGTGTCTGAGGGTCATTGACCTTCCCACCAAAGACAAGATGTAATAGATTTTCAGTCATTTTTTATTCTTTCGCGTTGAGAAAAAACGGCACACACCCCCCTTTGGCCCCAATGGCGGGTTTTGTATATGTAACCAGTCTTTTCAGTCCTTTATAAAATCCCGCAATACATATCTTTAAACGGTACAAAGTGCAATAGATCAATCATGCTTTATGCCATATTTACTCTATGTTCTGACCAATATAATGTTAAAGGGGATAATAAAATATGAAGTATCTTCAAAAAGGTTATTTCACTTACCTGAATATGTCATATCAGAAGGCTTAACAGGGTTTGATGCGCCAAGGAAGTTCACATTCCATGCCAAGCGGCAGAGGGATAATCGTCTGGCCACCAATTTCCAAAGGACGGAGCTTTTCCGGCAGTCTTTCCAGCGTGAAGGTCTTTTCTGGTTTTGGTAAATTATAAAATTCCCGTCCAATCGTGCAGAGGAATTTTTGCAAGACCGCTTGCCCGTCTGCGGCGTCAAGGTCGATACCGGCCATCTCAAAAGCCTGAGCATAAAGCTGGGGCGCGATACCGCCGGTGTAACATCCTGCGGCACAACCGCATGGCGTGGTTTTGCGGGTATGGGGCGCACTGTCCGTACCGGCAAAGAATTTTGTATTGTCAGGAGCCGTGGCGGCATTGCGCAGGGCAGTTCGGTCCGCGTCGAATTTCACCAATGGCAGGCAATAAAGGTGATATTTAAGGCCATTGAGCAGATTACCAATGGTATAGATTAAATGCTGTGGCGTGATGTTGGCTTTGACATGGTCTGGTGCGGCCAGAATGAAATCGACGCCGGTCTTTGTCGTCAGATGCTCACCCACAATGCGCAGTTGGGGGAAGTTGTCCACCAGACGTGGCATGCGCTCTTTATAGAAAATCTCTTCGGCATTTTCCCCCCGGTCAAAATAACGTTCCGGCGTGAGTCCATGTTCTTCACCATGAATGCAGAGGGTAACGCCTGCATCCTGCATGGCCTGAAAGACGCCATTGTTCATGAATCTATCCAGTGGAGCGCCAAATTCAGCACCGGTTGTCCCGTGGGGCGGATAATATTTACAGGCTTTGAGTAGCCCGGCTGCAGCACCTTTTTCAATCATTTCCGCGGTCGTATCCTGCGTTAGGTAGAGCGGTACAATCACGTCCGTGAAAGCCCCGCCAGCAGCGGTCAGGATTTCTTTGCGATATTGTTCAACACTTTTATAATTGGCGACATTGTCAGCTTCGAATATTTTACCTACCGGAGGGGCCGTATTGGGCATGGCCAACGCGCCAGAGCAATGCATGGCCACATGATCTGCCACGGTGGCAGGCAAAGTCTCGTCCTGACGGAAGTGGGTATGGAGGTCATACCATTGCGGGAGAGTTATTTCTGTGGTCATTGGCTGCTCTTTCTCTTGGAAGGCCTATGGTGGTTACATTTTATTACCTGAATATTTAGTTGAAACGGCATGATTATTCAACCTTCTATAAGGTAGGAAATAAATATGGGGATCGGTGGTGAAGGGCAAACGCTTTTTCTGAGCAGAGAATTTTTCCAATTAATGATTATTACAGAATAAATAGGGTGATTTTTTTTGTTAACGTAATCGGCTTTACCTAAATTTAAACTTTAAAATAATAAGTATTATAAATGTATTTTACTAGACAAGAAGCTGTTTTTTAAAGGTAAATTACAAAGAGAATGACGATTGAGTCGCGCCTAATAGTTGATTTGAACCTTAATCACTAAAGAAAATATATATAATTATAATAATATGTTGGGATCAAACTAAATATATAGAGCGTGACACATAAAGCTCTTTATATGTAAAAAAGACCAGTAAAAATAAGGCTTTTAGAACTTTCAAAAGGAAATTAATTATGAAATTAACTGATGATTTAAATGGGTAAGTTCTCCTTTTGTACCCCATGATGCGGGAAATGTTAACGAGTTGTTAAGCAAATAAAACTAGGCTTTTTGGACTATCTCAATTGGGGGACTAAAGTGTATGATTAAAGAGGGACGCCATGAGTTTACTACAAAATGTACAAGGGTTTAAATTCGAAGATTTCAAGATTCAGACTAAAATATTAATCGGGGTTTGCTCCCCTTTAGTTTTACTGGCAATTCTTGCCATAATAATATTAGTCAATCTGGGCTCTATTCTGAGCGCAAATAAACAAGTTGAACATACCTATAAGGTTCTTGATAAAGCTAATTCCATCGTCGGGTCTGCGGTTGATATGGAAACAGGCATGCGCGGATATCTGCTTGCCGGGAAAGAAGTCTTTTTGGATCCTTATATCAATGGCGAGAAAGCGACCTATGCCTCTATCGCAGAGTTGCAAAAAACGGTTAGTGATAATCCCCCTCAGGTAGCACGTCTTGAAAAAGTCAGAAATACGTTAAAAGCATGGCAGAGCGATGTTGTTAATCCGACCATCGAATTGCGTCGGAAAATTGGTGATGCCCAAACCATGAATGATATGGCTGATCTGGTTGGTCAAGCACGGGGTAAAGTGTTCTTTGATAAATTCCGGGGCCAGGTTAAAATTTTTTCAGATCGTGAAACACGATTGTTGCAGCAACGTAAAAAATCCTCTGGAACCAGCCGTACCTCAGCAAATATGGTTGAACATACCTACAAGGTGCTCCTTGATATTAAACAGGTTCTGGCCTACGCCGTCGATATGGAAACGGGCATGCGAGGCTTCTTGCTTGCGGGTAAAGAGGATTTTCTGGCCCCTTATAAGACCGGTAAAGAGCATTTTAACAAGCTGATCAAGCAGATGCAGCATACGGTGCGCGACAATCGCCGCCAAGTTACGTTGCTGAAGGAAATGCACGCGAATATTAATGCCTGGGACAGTGAAGTCATTAGTGCAGCTATCGCGCTCCGTCGTCAAATCGGTGATGCCAAAAACATGGATGATATGGCGGATCTCGTCGGTGAAGCTCGCGGCAAAAAATACTTTGATGGTTTCCGTAATCTGATGTCAGAATTCTCGGGCATTGAAGAAGAATTAATGATTGAGCGTAAAGAGCTGAATGAAAGTACGGTTTCATCCACATATACGATCATTATCGCGTGTGTCTCTCTGGGTATTATTTTGGGTCTGGTACTTGCCTTCTATATTGGTAGAGCGGTCGCGGGTCCTATTATATCAATGACGTCTGCCATGTCTGAACTCGCCGGAGGGAAGGACATTGATACGGTTCCCGGTATTGGTCGCAAGGATGAAATTGGCAAGATGGCCGATGCGGTCCAAATATTTAAAGCCAACAGCGAAGAGAGAGCGCAATTGGAGGAAGAGGCTAAGGCACAAGCATTGGAAAATTCCGAACGGGAAAAACGCGATCGTGAAGAAAAGGACAAACGGGAACGGACCGAGCGTGACCGCGAAAGAAAAGACGCAGAACAAAGGCAGGCCAGAACAAACCGTTTGGAAGAATTTATCGGTAGCTTTGATGTGGACGTGAACAAAGCACTGACTATTGTGGAAGATGCCGCAGACGAAATGGCAGTAACGGCTGATACGATGACCTCTCTTGCGGAGAAGACTGAAAATCAGAGCCATGAAGTTGCAACGGCGTCCGATCAGACGAGTTCGAATGTACAATCCGTTGCCGCTGCAAGTGAAGAAATGGCAATGTCTATTACAGAAATTTCTCGGCAGGTTAATGAATCCGCCAAACTGGCGGCTCAGACAACGGCGCAAGCAGAGGAAGCCAATGAGGTTGTCAAAGGCTTGGCTGAGGCTGCGCAATCCATCGGCAATGTTGTTAATCTTATCAATGATATCGCGTCGCAAACTAACCTGCTTGCCCTAAACGCAACGATTGAAGCGGCGAGGGCCGGTGATGCGGGTAAAGGATTTGCCGTTGTGGCCAGTGAAGTGAAAAGCCTCGCCAGTGAAACAGCAAGTGCGACAGGTCAAATTGATGAACAGGTTACGGCTATTCAAAAAGCCACGGCGGGCGTTTCAGACAAAATGGATGAAATCATGATTGCTGTTAAGTCAACCAGTGAGGTTGCACAATCCATTGCCGCTGCTGTGGAGCAACAATCTGCAACGACCAATGAGATCACCAAAAGTGCGCAAGAGGCCGCCACCGGAACACAAACCGTTAGCAATAATATTGCGAATGTGTTGGCCGATGCCGGTGAAACAAGAGGTGGTGCCAATGGCGTCAAGACGGCAACCATAGAATTGAAAAATTCCAGCGGGAAATTGTCTGAACTCATTCAGGCGTTTCTTGAGAATATACGCGCGGCTTAATCTGTCGCGTGACATTGGAGAAGGTCCGCATTATGGACCTTCTCCCTTCACACACATCTTCATTAATTTAGTGTCTATGACTTTTGACAACAGCCATATTCGGGCTTGCTTCAAATAGGCTGCAATCGTACCTGGGCATTTCTCTTCGGTCTGAACGCGTCTTGTTTAAACGCGATCAGGCAAAATACGCAAAAGGACATTTTGTAATGTATTCTGGTAAAACTCTATTCAAAAAAACACTCTTTACGGCCATAACGGCATTCTCCATGGCCCCCTTCGCAATCTATAGTTCTCACGCGCAGAGCTTATCGGAACGGGGGGTGGATTTTGGTGCGTCATATGTGGCGGGCTATCAAGTAGCCCCTCTGGGTAGTGATGCCGGTGACTCGGCAAAACAGCGGCTAACGCTTAATATGTCTGTGGATACGGAAAAACTATTTGGCCTGAAAAACGGTAGCTTCTTTGTGCAATATCAAAACCATAATGGGGAGCATGCCGGGGGAAATATTCATGATATTCAACAATTCGACGGCTTGGATGACCCTGAATATAATCGTATCCACATGTTGTGGTATCAGCATATTTTCGCGGATGGCAAACTGCGGATCAAAGTAGGTAAAGTCGAGCCCAAAAGTGAGTTTTTTGCCCCGGAAAATGCGAAAAACCATCTAGGATTTTCAACGGAGCGCAGCCCAACAATCATTGCCCAAGGCCCGCCTTCCATGAGTTTTAATGCCTTTTACCAAGCCACTGAGAACTTGTCTTTTGCGGTTGGGGTTTATGATGCCTCCTGGAACGAAGGGCGGGATGAGAATAATTTCAAACTCCATAATCTGTTCGAGGCCTCATCCGTGGCGATATTTTTGGAGGCCCGGTACAAATGGACAGAAGGCTTGATGGGCCGTGCGGGTGGCCTGAAAGTCGGTTTTTGGCGTTTGGATGGGACAAAGACAAAGTTTAACGGCGATGTGGTTGACGGTACAGATGGTCTCTATGTCGTCTTTGACCAGACCCTTACGGATAATGGCATCGGTATCTATGCACAGTATGGTGTGGCTGATAAAGATATAAGCCCTGTGTCCCGCCATCTTGGGGTTGGTGTGCAATGGGTTGGCCCGATCTCAGGCCGGGAAAAGGACGTCTTTGGCGCCGGTATATCCAGCGTTAAATTCAGCAATGCTCTGGGGGCCACTTTCATAGAAGATTCCGAAACCGCCTATGAAATATTTTATAAAGCCCATGTGAACGAATGGATCACAGTACAGGCTGATATACAGGCTATCAATAATCCCGGCGGTATGGGCGCGAAAGATATCGTCGTTTCAACGTTACGGGCCAGCCTGTCCTATTAACAGACCTCCCCTGATTTCTGTATATATTTTTGATATAACCATATAAAAAGGCGGCCCTGAAAAGAGGCCGCCTTAATGGGTTTATGTCCCAAATATTTTAAGTATTTTTACGTCTTCTCAAGGCAAACCCGATCAAGCCAAGACCTAAAAGCAAAGCAGCACCAGGCTCTGAAACAGTAGTTGTCGGAGGCGTTGTATACTGCACATCATAACCAATGGTTTGTGTCATGTTTGTATCCGGTTGGAAACCAAGCATCTGAAAAGCAAAGCCGATAGAATCTGATGTGAAGCTAGGGTTTGGAATGCTATTTACACCACTTATAACACCAGAGATATTGGTTAAGCTTACGCCCACGATTTCACCAGGATTTGGCGCCCAAGTGAAATTGTCGAGTGAAATATCCAGAGTGACGCCTTGAGCTGTTCCCACAAAGCTGGAGAAGATGGATGTTTCCCCGATATCAATGGTTAGAATTCCGGTCAGGGTCTGTTCAAAGCCAGAAGAGAGGAAGGTCAGATTAACATTCTGAGAGAATTCTACGCCGGCTGTCACAACAAGCTGAGTTGTTATGGGAAGATTCCCGCCCGTCACTGTATTTCCAACCAAGCCATTAATAGTAAGATCCACAGTCGTACCGATTGGCGTAGCGTTAGCTGCCGTTGTTGCCGCTATAAGGCCGAATGCTGTCAATATACTGATAAAAAATAACTTTATTTTATACATCTTTCTGTTTCCTTTGGTTCGGCTATTAAAATTATTTTTCACCGTTTACGTGTTAACCCTGGCATGAGGCCATGTGCTTAAATTTTACTTTTGATACTAAAATAATATAGTTTTTCAACTAAGGAATTTTTTTAATTTAAGAATAAATGCAATTATTATGCCAAGTGGAAAGCTGGCAGAAATGCTGTATTTATAAGGTGATACTTATGTTAAAACTGTAAAAATACCTGACAGTTTTTCAGTGTATTTTACACTTGTCTGCCAAGGAAGCATATATGAGTGGCGGCAGAGGGGGCTCTTAAGGCGGACTGTTTTAGACGGGGATTATAGAAGCTATTTATATTCAAAGATTTCTGATTTTACCCGTGGGAATTGCAAAATTTGGTTAAACTGTTATTGTATTTGAGCGGCTGCTTCCGACCTAATATAGTCATTGGGTTATATGCTCAAAGGGGTGGTGGATCTGAGCGAGTTGATGGAATTTCTGTGCCCATACCCAATTTTGCTGGAGGGGACTGGTTACTAACACTCAGAAGACTTCATAGGTTGATTAATATTCGTTGTTAGAATGTGCAGGCCCCACACGTTCCTCCAAGTTAAACCTTAAAACTGTGGAAAGCGCTCTCATGAAATATGTATATTCAATTCTTCTCGTATTATTCATAACATTCACCTATGCGAATGCCGCAGAATCCAAGAAAATTCTCATTATTGTATCAAATATCACCGACATGGGTGATCCTGAGAAACATGATGCCAGAAACAACTTGTGGGAAGTTGCGCCCCCCTATCATGTGTTTGTTAGTCATGGTTATAAAGTCGATTTCGTCTCACCCGAAGGGGGGAAGGTTGAGTTCTATATGGATCCCATTGGTATTAGCCGTTATACGATAAAATACGAAGGCTTTATGGAAAAAGCACATCACACATTTACCCCTACACAAATTAGTCCCACAGATTATTGGGCTGTTTATATCGGCGGCGGGTATGGCCCATTATTTGACGTGGCAAATAACCCGAATTTATTATCAATCATCGCGGAGATATATGAATCCGGGGGAATTGTCGGTGCCGGTGGCCACGGATCAGGGGCCTTTGCCAATGTAAAGTTATCGAACGGAAAGTTTTTGGTCAATGGGAAGCGTGTGGCAGGTTTTCCTGACGCGACGGAACAATCAAAGACATGGGCAAAGCAGGGCACACTTCTCCCCTTCATGGTCGAAAGTCAATTGAGGCTGAATGGTGCAATCGCATTGAATAAAACAACGATAAAGCACAAGCATGACGTGGTCGTCGACCAAAATATTGTTTCAACAATGTTCTTACCATCAGCTGCATTAGTCGCAAAAGAAATGATAGATTTATACGAAAAATAGAAATATTTTCTAGGCCCCTCACTGGCTGGTGATGCGGTCTTATTTATCAACCTCAATGCCCATAGCCGAAGCCAGAAGGCATCCTTGCCGGTTTAAAATACGGAAGGACATTGGGGCATCATTGAGAATATGTTATATATCATTTCTCAATGTTGGAAGCAGCTCAATAAATGAGGATGATCTGTGGCGGCTAAAGTAAAAATTATATCACCAGCAGAATTAAAAGACCTCCACACCGGAACGCTCATGACCCGGCGGGCGGCTTTGCTTAAATGTGAAGAAACTGGGTCTCACTCCGACAGGGTTGGATATGAGGCAAAACCCCTTCCGACACGAACGGGTCTTATCCAGTTTAAAGATACGACGGAATGGCAACAAGCTTACGCGGAGTTAAAGGCGGTTCTGGATACCAGAGAAAACCTCCCGAACAAAAAAGAACGTAAGGCAATGCGTCAGGCAAGAGCAAAGACGTCAAGATGACGGGGCGAGACCAATTTGGACTTTCTTCGTAAAAGTGGCGGGTAATCTGTTATAATAAACCTAGACCGAGGCGTTAACAGACGTCTATTAAGAAACGTAATTTTACCGAAGAAAGTCCATGGGCAAGTTGCCGCTTTTATCGCAGGATTTGATCTTCGTCGAGGATTGTATTAATACGGTCATCATCCAAGAGGTGAGTGAAAATGAAATTGAGAAGGGTGTTTAGATGAGCTTAAGTGCAGGCGCAAAAAAAAGAAAAGCGAAAAAAGCGGTTAAGGGCATAAAATCCAAACCCACAGCATCACAGGCACGCGCTAGGGCTAAAGCTGGCAGTATATCAAAATCCAGACAAAGCGAGCATGGCGGCAGGGCGCACAGAAGGCGCAATGGGTAAGGAATAGGGCGAACTGTGATGAATTCCACTACCACCGAAGCAAGTCCATTCTTCAGTTACAACTTTTCACAAGATATTTGCACGACCACTAAAGCTCAGCCCTAATTACTTGACGGTATTTTTTGAGGATGACTTTTGTTTCTCAATACCTCTTGTTTTTCTTCGATTTTTCTTTTTAATGTATCGGCATTTCTAATGTGGGGCAGCCAGACGGAAGAGCCATTACCATATAATGAGATAGTGCTATAATTACATAACCGTCCCATCATGGTACTTATAACTTCTATGTTTTCAACTGCTCGTAGCTCAAGTTTATCTTGAGTTTTGGTGAATATGCCAGTTGTCGCCTCAACGTCTGTTTCAGATATTCTAACTTTAACGAGCCAAGGCGAAATAATATTGTCGCTGCTTTTTAGAATTAATAAGGCTGGGAGCAGTAATAGACTAAATAGTGTTTCCGATCCAAATTCTGGATTTATGAATTTATTCCCCAAATAATTGAAAAAACAATAGGTCGCAGATATGCCTACTATTTGAAGGAATATCTCAATAAAGGCCTCGCACATTCTTGCGAATTTGCATGTTTCAATTTCGGTCCAATTTGGCATATGGTCCCTTTAAGAAATTAAGTCATTAAGGGTTGTATGTTATATATTTTACACACCTATGTCTAGCAGTGGCCCCCTTATCAATGGGTGTCGTTATTGGCTTGAGAAGCATTCATCAAAAAGGGGGTAATCAATCACGCCGGACCCTATGTGGACCCTAAAATGAAAAATGACCTAACGGCATACCCGCTAAGTCATTGTAAGTAGTGGTGCCCGGGGGC
>JAESRB010000005.1 GCA_016764855.1 Emcibacter sp. | reverse complement strand
CCCGTTGCCGCCGCCGTACCACAAACACCTCGCCCAAAGGCAATACGCAAGCATCCCAGACTACCCTGATAGGGACCAACTACAAGCTCCTCCGGCTTTTTTTCATCCACCAGATAAAATCCGGTCCAGAAGAAATCGTCAAAACCCTCGGCCAATAAACAAGATACCGTGGACATACAGGCGACAATATTCCGTTCCCCATCCGTCACGGCCATAATCTGTTGCATCACGTCGATATATGTTTGTTCTTTGGACATTTGCCTTCTCCGACTTGTCGGTAAGAAAATAGTATTTAGCCTTTATGCCACTGAAATACTTCTTGTCAAAGCCCCCCATAATATTGGATAAATAATTGGACCTCAGGATCAGGATATATTGAACCATGCAGAATGCCAATCCGACAACGCCGACCATTTCCCCTACCGATTCTTCTGCGGGCGGCTGGGGCGTATTATCTCAGTTGCCGGGCAATCCCATGATGTGGATATTGATCTGGAGCGAGCTTGTGGTCTTTGGCGTATTCTTCATTAGCTTTGCCGTTGCCCATATTCTGCAGCCGGACGTCTTTGTTCAGTCCCAAGATAGCTTGAACCGTACTTTGGCCGGCATCAACACCATGGTTCTGATAACAAGTGGGTTTTGCGTTGCACTGGCCGTCACCGCGCAACAAAAAGCCCAGAGAAGCCTGATGCGCCGATGGCTCGGGGCGGCGACCCTGTTAGGCTGTATTTTTCTGGCGGTTAAATTTCTGGAATATGGTGAGAAATTCGATCAGGGCATCGGGCTGGAGACAAATAATTTTTATACGCTCTATTTCCTGATCACAGGGTTTCATGCTTTTCATGTGGTTTTTGGAATTATCATCCTGATCATTGTCGGCTGGAAAGACAGCACCGAAAATCTGGAAATCGGGGCAACATTCTGGCATATGATTGATCTTATCTGGATCATTCTATTCCCCCTTATTTACCTGTTGCGTTAGGAGTCTGAGATGGAATTCAAAAACCCAAGCACCCGAATACTGCTTCTCTGCTGGCTCGCCCTGATGATATTGACCGTTGGCACCATGCTGTCGGGTCGGGTCACGTCCGAGACGGCTTTAAGCAGCGGACTGATCATATCCTTGGGCATTATCACATGGTTTAAATCCATGTTGATCCTGCGCTATTACTTAAACCTCCGTACCGCTTCCCGCGGATGGAACAGAGCCTTTAACAGTTATCTTTTTGTCGTTCTGGGCATTGTTACCCTGATATTTCTGTTAGGAAAATAACATCAAATAACAAGAATATATACCCCCTCAAAATAAAACGGTCCGGCAGAAAAGCCGAACCGTTTGGTAAATCTAAATATTAAAAGAGATTAGACCTTACGACGACGTAATAATAAAAAGCCAATCATCCCCAAAGCCAATAGGCCTAAAGATGCAGGCTCTGGCACTCTATTGGGATTACCAAAAGCCAAATTGTCAATTACTTCACCAGCAGGGGAATTACTTGTACGAAATTCGGTGATCAACACATCTGAATAGACCCCAAAAAATATACTTTCTTCTCTTATCGTATTGATAATCACACTATCAATCAAGCCATTCACCCCCCATAGTTCCATGGTCAAATCCATATTTGCGTGAACCAACAAATCAAAGCCAAAAGCGGAAACGCCCGGTCCAAATAGAATGGACAAATTGTCACTGAAATCAGCTGGTCCAACCACAATACTGGTATTATTTATTAAGGCCGCACCCAAAGCCCCAAGACCAGACCCGGAACCAGAAGAGATCTCAATACCAGGTAAAATACCACTATTCCCGCTATTAAGAGGATCCGGAATGTGCTCTATCACACCAAAACCAGTAGAAAAACTTTCGAAATCCTCAAGCATAAGCCCCGGATTAGCCGCATCGAATAAGCTCCGATCCGAATAGTAAGTAGGCATCGCGACCGCTTGCGATGTGATCGACGCTGCGCAAATAGCGACCATCAGATAGATAAATTTTTTCATAATTATTCCTTTTGCATTTTTAATTCTTGCAACCCCATATAAACAGCCGCACTAATGAAAACCCATGCAACATCAAGGCCTTTTATAAAATATAATTATAACAATACTTTAAGGGAAATATCAACAAAAAATACAATATTAAACTGTAAAGAACCCCGACAGTTTATCAGGCCATTTTACACTTTTATTATTTCTTGTTCAGAATGAATGCCGCAACATGAACCGTAAAATATTACCGTAATATTTCTGTTGCAGAAGTCTCTTCTTTAGGCAGGTCGCCCATATAACGTTGGCGCTTTTTCGCTTTTAGCATATGAAGGTCGACCATCACCATGCCATCTACCGCATTGGAAAAAGCGGGGTCCGAGCCGAAATCAAAAAACTGTGTGCCGCCCGGTTCCGTAAGTTCCGTATATTGTTTATAAAGCGTTGGGATCGCCACGCCCATATTAGCCAGCAATTCTTTTAGCTTCCTAAAATCTTTCCTATAATTATTACCCTCAAAAGTCCGGGCCAAATCTTCGATAGATTTTTGCTTGAAATGATACGGGTGCCGGGACGATACCACCCCATCCCGCTTTTGAAAATACAGACGGTAGAAATAGACCATTAAGTCCTGAGCCGATTGAGGCAGTTGATTGGAAATACTCACCGCTCCGAACAAATAACGGTAATCAGGATGTTTTTTCAGGAAAGCCCCCATACCGATCCACAGATACTCAAGGCTCCGTTTACCCCAGTATTTCGGTTGAACAAAGCTGCGGCCCAGTTCAAGCCCTTCTTCCAGATAGGGGGCCATTTGATTGCCCAATTCGAACAGGCGGCTGGTATAGAGTGCCTCCTGCCCCTTGTCCTGCACCAGTTTTTTCGTATCACAAAAACGATAAGCGCCGGCAATCTCCATATCCAACGGGCCCCAGAGAACCAAATGATAATAGTCAATATCATAGCGGTCGGAATCACGCGTTTTACCCGTTCCCTCACCGACCGCCCGGAAAGTTTCTTCGCGCAATCGGCCGATCTCTCGCAGCAAGGCGGTATCGCCAATATCCTTCGCCAAATAAATCACTTTGCCATCGGGACTTTCCCCAAGAACTTCATGGCGAGACAAATCCCTATAGACATCACGGGAATTTTCCGGCTGGGCAACCGATGTATAGGTGCGAAACAATCCTTTTTTGCCCCGGCCAACCCGCTCCACGTGAGACCTGAACAGCTTTGCAATGGCATTGTCATTGGTTTTTGTTCCGGTAAAAGCATTATAATCGACAAGCTCCCCAACCCGGATCGGTACAGTCTTTTTGGCCTGACCGAACATTTCCCGTACCAGCATGACCATGGACAAACGCCGAAACATAAATGACGCCAGATAAAAGGCCCATGAATTACGCGCATGCACATATACCGGCAAAATTGGCGAGCGGGTGCGGCGGGCGATTTTAAGAAAACCCTTCCGCCATTTGCCATCACGTACCCCGCGCGGGCCCATGCGGGAGACTTCTCCCGCCGGGAAAATAATCACCGCCCCGTCATTATTCAGATAATCATCTATGGCCGCCAGTTGCATACGGGTGGTGCTGCCTTTCATATTATCCACCGGGAAAATCAAATCTTCAATAGGTTTGATGGCGCTTAAACGTTCATTGGAAATAATTTTCACATCACGGCGCACATGGGATACCAACCGCAGCAAGGCAAGGCCGTCCAAAGACCCGATCGGATGATTGGCCACAATGATCAACCGCCCCCGCGCCGGTATACGCGCCCGTTCCTGTTCGGCAATCGTCACATCAAAATCGAAATAATCCATCACCAGTTCGATAAAATCAAATCCCCGCGCATGGGGATAATCCCGGGAAAAATTCTGAAAATCCTGCTCCCGTATCATAAAGCGGGCGGCACCACAGGCGATTTTGAATAACATCCCCCGCGTTTCCAATTTTGGGAATTCATCCCGAATGATATTTTCTGCTGAAATCACACTTTTACCTCATATATATTTTTGGTAATTTTTTGATAATTTTTTTGCAATATATTTTCTGATTGCCACGGTAACAGCCCGCCATGACATTTCCGCTGCAATTACCTTACAGAAATATGACATTATTATTTGGGGAACCTCTGTGGTTCAAATCCTATTTTTTGGCTATATTTTTGGCCTTATTTTTGGGGATTTCGTTCCTATATTTTTTGACATTACTTCTGCTGATCGGGTATAAGTTTCTATAGCCATACGATAGAGGGGCTCACTTTAAGGCTCGCCAGAAAACAAGAGCCTCACTATTAAAATAGTGTCCTCAGGACATAAAAAATTATAAAATTGCTTTGTTTCTCCGAGAGAATTAAGCGCATCAACCACGGGTCAAAAAATGATAGCACAAGAAATTGACAGAAGCATATCCGCCATTAAAGCCGCCTATAAAGGAGACTTCCCCAAGGTCGCCCTTATCTTAGGTAGCGGATTGGGAAAATTCGGCGATGTGATGGAGGTTGACAGTATTATCTCCTATGATCAAATTCCCGACTTTCCCCAGCCTACCGTTGTTGGTCACGCCGGACGGTTGCTCATCGGAAAAGTAGGACGCACACCCGTGGTCTGCATGCAGGGACGCATGCATCTTTACGAAGGCCATCCAGCAGAAAATCTGGCCATTTCCATCCGTACCTTTAAACGGCTGGGCGTTGAAACCCTTATCATCACCAACGCCGCCGGAAGTCTGCATAAAGACATGCCAGCAGGGTCCATCATGGCCATTGATGACCATGTGAATATGTCCGGCCATAATCCGCTTACCGGCCCCAATGATGATGATTTCGGCCCCCGATTTTTTGATATGACAGAGGCCTATGACCCCAAGTTAAGGGCCAGAATCGCCCGTTCCGCCAAGGCCCTTGATATCCCGCTTTATAACGGCGTTTATGTCCAGCTTGCCGGACCCAATTTTGAAACCCCGGCAGAGATCAGAATGCTCGGCAAGCTCGGGATTGATGCCGTTGGCATGTCTACGGTTCAGGAATGTCTGGTGGCCCGCCATTGCGGCATGACGGTTGCCGGCATATCGCTGATCACCAATCTGGGCGCGGGCCTGTCCCCCAATCCCCTCTCCCACGAGGAAACGCTTGCCGAAGCCGACGCTGCTTTTGGCGACATAAGCCGTTTGCTTGTGAATTTCATTGATGGGCTGTCACAATAATATGACCCTGAAAAAACTGCATGCCCCACAACAGACGGCTCTGTCCATTGGTTCGGTGATGATCGATATTATCACCGTCATTGCGGATAACGATGTGGAATTAATGACATTGCACAATATGACGTCTTCCTTTCTGATGCTGGAACAGGGGCGAAAAGTTGAATCCCAAAGCATTGACACCTATGTGGGCGGCGGCGGTGCCAACACGGCGGTCTGCATGAGCCGCTTGGGCATGAAAATGAGCATATTGGCGCAAGTTGGCAAAGACCTGAATGCGGAGAAAATTCGAGCACGGCTGAACAAAGAACATATTGATCTTAGTCATATGAAAGTCGTGAAAAAAGTCGGCAGCGGCGTTGCGGTTCACATCGCCTCCCATGACCGGAATGCCGCCATATTCACGCACCGGGGGGCCAATTGCCATCTCTCCGAAGAAGATATTCAGGACATCGACTTTACCGATTATGATCTGGTTTATGTCACCAATTTGAGCAATGAGTCCGCTGAATATTTCCCGCGCATCATCCAGCAGGCCGCAAAGGCCAAATGCTTCATCGCCTCCAACCCCGGCATCCGACAGTTGACCCGCTTTTGTGATGATTTCCTCAAAAGCCTGAAGGTGATCACCCTGCTGTCCATCAACACAGTGGAGTGCGAGACACTGGTGCCGATGCTGGTTTCCGAGGCTCCGAATTTTTGCAGATTAAATCTCCCCCTGTCAAAAGACACCCCGCCCCTGCTTAAAACCGGCTTTAAATTTGGCGGCTTCTCCTTGGGACTG
>JAESRB010000084.1 GCA_016764855.1 Emcibacter sp. | reverse complement strand
GGGATTGAAGCCTGTTGTAGAGTTCATGACCTTTAACTTTGCCATGCAGGCCATCGACCATATCATTAACTCCGCAGCCAAGACAAATTACATGTCTGGCGGACAGATCAGATGTCCTATCGTTTTTCGGGGCCCCAATGGTGCCGCGAGCCGCGTTGGCGCTCAGCATAGTCAGAATTACGCCTCATGGTATGCCCATGTGCCGGGTTTGATTGTTGTATCGCCCTATTCCGCAGCAGATGCCAAAGGATTGCTGAAATCCGCTATTAAAAGTCCTAACCCGGTTGTGTTTCTGGAAAATGAAATGATTTACGGTCAAAGTTTTGATGTGCCGGATATGGATGATTATACCGTACCGCTTGGCAAGGCAAAGATTGTCCGTGCCGGGAATGATGTCACACTGGTCACCTATTCTATTGGCGTCAAATTTTCCTTGGAAGCCGCCGAGAAACTAGCGGCTGAGGGTATCGATGCCGAGGTTATTGATCTGCGTACTTTGCGACCACTGGATATGGAAACGGTGATTAAATCGGTTCAAAAGACCAATCGGGTTGTCTGTGTGGAAGAGGGGTGGGCCAGCTGTTCCATCAGCTCGGAAATATCTGCGCGCCTTATGGAAGATGCCTTTGATTATCTGGATGCTCCTGTGCTGCGTGTGACCAATGTGGATGTGCCCATGCCATATGCGGCGAACCTTGAAAAGCTAGCCGTTGTCACGGATGATCAGGTGGTTGAGGCCGCAAGAAAAGTTTGTTACAGCCGAGGAGAAAACTAATGGCGATTGAAATTTTTATGCCGGCACTTTCCCCGACGATGGAAACGGGAACCTTGTCAAAATGGCTTGTCAAAGAAGGGGACGTCGTGGAAAGCGGCACAGTCTTTGCCGAAATCGAAACTGATAAGGCCATTATGGAATATGAAAGTATTGATGAAGGCATCGTCGGTAAAATTTTAGTAGCAGAAGGTACGGAAAATGTCGCCGTTGGCGCATTGATCGCGGTGTTATTAGAAGATGGTGAGGATGCTTCAGTGCTGGAAGGAATCTCTGCGGGTAAGGCGGCTATTTCTACGGCAGCACCGGTAACAGCTTCTGTCGCGGCTTCTGTTGCTTCATCCTCTGAGGCCTCTCCTCTGTTATCATCAGCACCGAAAACAACAACCGTTGCAAGTGCGCAGAAAGAAGGTCGTGTATTTTCATCGCCTCTGGCACGACGTATTGCGGGTCAGAAGAATATTGATATTGCCGATATTTCAGGGACAGGTCCCCGTGGACGAGTGATTAAACGGGATGTTGAAAACTATGTTATGCCAGCCCGGACCGCTGCCTCTACAACCGCTTCACTTGAGGGCGATGCGCCTTTCGAAGAAATCAAACTCAGCAATATGCGTAAAACTATTGCCAGACGTTTGACAGAATCCAAACAGACTGTTCCCCATTTCTATCTTGGTGTGGATATTGAACTGGATAATCTGTTGGCGGCGCGTAAAGAGCTCAATAGCATGTCAGATGACTATAAGATCTCAGTCAACGACTTCATCATTCGAGCCTGTGCATTGGCATTGAAAAAAGTTCCTGCGGCAAATGTGCAGTTCGGCGGCGATGTTATGCGTCAATATAGCCGGTCCGATGTTTCCGTTGCGGTTGCGATCCCCGGAGGTTTGGTGACACCAGTTATACGTGGCGCCGAACAAAAAGGTCTGCGTCAGATTTCAGATGAAATCAAAGAATTGGTGAAAAAAGCGCGGGATGGCAAACTTATGCCCGAAGATTATACGGGCGGAACATTTTCTATCTCCAACCTTGGAATGATGGGGATTAAGCAGTTTCAGGCTGTGATCAATCCGCCGCAGGCCGCCATATTAGCGGTAGGTAGCGGCGAACAGCGCGTTGTCATTAAAGACGGCGAAATGAAACCCGCAACTGTTATGTCCGTTAATTTGGCTTGTGACCATCGTGCTATTGATGGTGCGGTCGGAGCTGAATTCCTTGGAGCGATTAAAACGTTCCTTGAACATCCATCAACTATGCTGCTGTAAGGATTTAAGCAATGCCAGAGAATATAAAAACGCAGAAATTTGATATTGTTGTCCTTGGCGGCGGGCCGGGTGGTTATGTGGCTGCGATTCGCGCGGCGCAGTTGGGTCTTAAAACCGCTGTGATTGAACGAGAAAATCTTGGCGGCGTTTGCCTGAACTGGGGATGCATTCCGACGAAGGCGCTGTTACGTTCCGCAGAAGTCTTTCACAATATGAAACATGCGGCGGATTACGGTTTGGTGGCAAAAGATCTGGGTTTTGATCTGGATAAAGTGGTAAAACGTAGTCGGGGCATCGCCGCTCAGCTTAGTGGTGGCATCGCCCATCTGATGAAGAAAAACAAGATTACTGTCATCGAAGGTGAGGGTAAACTGGTAAAGCCAGGCCTGCTCAGCGTAACCAAAGACGGTAAGAAAATCGCAGAGGTGACAGCGGATGATATTATTTTGGCCACTGGTGCCCGCGCACGGGAATTGCCTCACCTAAAGGCGGACGGGGATAAAATATGGACTTACCGCCATGCTTTGGTGCCGAACGCCATGCCGAAAAAGCTTTTGGTCATCGGCTCCGGGGCAATTGGTATTGAATTTGCCAGCTTTTATAATGAACTAGGCGCTGATGTGACCGTTGTGGAAATGATGGACCGGGTATTGCCTGTGGAAGACGCTGAAATTTCTGCCTTTGCCTTGAAGTCATTCAAGGCACAAGGATTGAAGATTCTGACCTCAGCGTCTGTGACTAAACTGGATAAGAAAAAAGATACGGTTATTTGCACGGTTGAAGACAAAAAAGGCAAAAGTCAGTTGATTGAAGTTGATCGGGTGATTGTCGCTATTGGAATCACCGGAAATGTGGAAAATATTGGCCTGGAAGAAAATGGCATCAAGGTTGACCGGGGACACATCGTCGCGGACGAATGGGGTCATACGGGCGTTAAGGGCGTTCATGCCATTGGTGATTTGACCGGCCCGCCGTGGCTTGCGCATAAAGCCAGTCATGAAGGTGTTATTGTTATTGAAAAAATAGCACGAGACAAAGGCAATAAAGAAATCAAAGACTTACACCCTATTGATAAGGGTAATATTCCGGGATGCACCTATTGCCGGCCGCAAATTGCCAGCGTTGGTATGACTGAAAAAGCCGCCATAGAAAAAGGCCATAAAGTCAGGGTTGGACGCTCTCCTTTCATGGGAAATGGTAAGGCTATTGCTCTTGGCGAAGCAGAAGGACTTGTAAAGACTGTATTTGATGCTAAAACCGGGGAGTTGCTGGGTGCCCATATGGTGGGAGCTGAAGTAACTGAAATGATACAGGGTTATACCATTGCCCGTACTCTGGAAACCACAGAGACGGAATTGATGCATACGGTATTCCCTCATCCGACGCTGTCAGAAATGATGCATGAGGCGGTTTTGGATGCTTATGGTAAGGCAATACATTTTTAGATGACGACTGAAAATAACGGTAAATATAAGCGTAAACCTGATTGGATCAGGGTAAAAGCTCCCGTATCTAAAGGGTATCAGGAAACCTTCAAAATGATGCGTGACCTGAACCTTAATACGGTTTGTGAGGAAGCAGCCTGTCCGAATATCGGCGAATGTTGGACAAAAAAACATGCCACCGTTATGATTCTTGGGGATACTTGCACGCGGGCCTGTCGTTTTTGCAATATCAAAACGGGTAAAGGTAATCCGGTTGACCCTATGGAGCCGGATAATGTGGCTACAGCTGCGGGGAAAATGGGCCTAAAGCATATTGTGATCACATCCGTTGACCGAGATGATCTTGAGGATGGTGGCGCGGACCAGTTTGTTAAGGTAATCGCGCGTCTTCGTGAGCATGCTCCGAATACAACAATTGAAATTTTAACACCGGACTTCCGAAATAAACCGGGAGCACTTGAAAAAGTTATCGCTGCTAAGCCTGACGTTTTTAATCACAACCTTGAAACCGTGCCACGGCTTTATAACCACATTCGCCCTGGTGCGCGGTATTTTCATTCTTTGCGTCTTTTGGACCGGGTAAAAGAAATAGACCCGACCATATTCACTAAATCCGGCATTATGGTTGGTCTTGGTGAAAGTGAAGCAGAAGTGTTGCAGGTTATGAATGATATGCGGTCCGCTGATATTGATTTCATTACCATTGGCCAATATTTGCAGCCAACGCGAAAACATGTGGAAGTTGCTGATTTTATTCGGCCGGAACAATTCGATAAATATGCGGTAAAGGCCAAGTCAAAAGGCTTTCTGCATGTGG
>JAESRB010000001.1 GCA_016764855.1 Emcibacter sp. | reverse complement strand
TGCTGAGCGGAACCGCACTGGCGGTCAACGGTGGTGCCGGGAATGCTTTCGGGCAGGCCCGCCGCAAGGACGGAATAGCGGCCAATATTGGCCCCTTGCTCACCACCGGGGCAGGCGCAGCCCATGATTACATCTTCGATCAGGGCAGGATCAATATCCGTCCGTTTTACAAGGTCTTTCAGAACAGCGCCGGCGAGATCTCCGGGGTGCCAACCTGCAAGCCGACCAGCTCTTCTTCCACCGGCAGTACGGTTTGCGGCGACGATATATGCTTCAGTCATGATAATAATCCTTATATCAATGAGTTAGGTAACAGGAGAAAAGGGCGCTGCCAATATGTGTGGCCTTCTGGTTTGTTGTTGAAGATCAAGAGTGGTCACATAGTTTTTGGCTGGTTCGGTTTCTCCGCATTAAAAAATTAACCTGTAGTGCAAAATCTCATTGCTAAAGTAATTTGTCAAGTGTATTATCCAAATGAATTATATGCAATGGATGTTATATGAGCTATAAGCTGTATATAAAAACAGCAAAGATTATTGGGCGTTTTCCTAATATTATTTGCCTTGTCATGGTCTCTATTCAGGAGAAAGGAAGAATATGATCTCTGATGTAAAACTTGGGGTTAACCTTTATAAATTTCCGTCATTTGGACCGGAGGTTGAGCCGCTGGTTGAATATGTAAAATTAGCAGAAGATCTCGGCTTTGAGCATCTGCGCTTGTTGGACCATGTGGTGGGTATCGTGGCCGAACGTCACGGTGGTATTGCCCAAACACCCTATACGGATAAAAGCATTATTCGGGAATGTTTCACGCTGATGGCTTATCTATCGGCGGTGACATCAAAAATTCGTTTTGTTACGGCTGTTCTGGGCTTGCCTCAACGGCAGACCGTGTTGGTTGCTTAGCAGGCGGCAGAGGTCGATATTCTGTCCGGTGGGCGTCTGACCCTAGGGGTTGCAGTGGGGTATAACGCGCTGGAATTTGCTGCGATGGGGTCGAATTTTAAGACACGTGGTAAGCGGTTTGAGGAACAGATTGACGTTATGCGCCGTTTGTGGACTGAAAATGATGTGAGCTATGACGGAGTAGATCATAAATTTGAGAATGTCTGTATGTCGCCGCGTCCGATTCAAAGACCAATTCCTTTATTTTTCGGCATGGGCCGTAAAGCTGCACCGATTCCACCAGACGTAGTATTACGCCGCGTTGGTCGTTTGGCCGATGGCTGGTTGCCCATATTTGGCCCAGATGCAGAAGGTCAAGTTGCAGTGGATAAGGTACATGAGGCAGCCCGGGAAGCGGGTCGTGATCCTGAAAAGCTCATTATGTCCATGAGTATTGATGTGACAGACCCCTCCGATCCCGGGATCATTGATGAGATTAAAAAGCGTCAGGACTTTGGCGCTAAGCAAATCAATCTCAACTTGCAAGGCACAAATGCGCAAGAACAGATTGAACTGCTGAAAAAGCTTGCGGATAATTTAATTAAACGCAACGGGTAATTTTAGAGGGGAATAGCCATTATGTCATCAGTCACATCATTATCATTTTATGGCTGGAAGATACTTGCTGCCTTATGGCTGGTTATCTTTGTCAATATGGCTTTCCCCCTTTATGGCGGCAGCGTTATAAACAGTTATATGGCCGCGGATTTTGACTTGGATAGAAAAACGCTGGGGCTTATTTTCTCTGTTTTTGTTCTTATGACAGGACTGCCTGGACCGATCGCGGCAGTCTGTGTTGATAAAATGGGGGCTAAATTCACCTTGATCATGGGGGCGTTGGCCATTGTGGTCTCAGCTATTTTGATGGGAACCGTGGTGAATAGCAGCATGACGGCCATCATCGTTTTTGGCGTTATGATGGGGCTGGGCAGCCTATGCGGTGGACTGCTATCAACGCAGACATGTATCGCTTTCTGGTTTGTACGGCGTCGCGCGTTAAGCCTGTCGGTTATTTATATGGCCAGTTCTATGGGGGGGATTGTGGCAGCGCCATTGTTAAATTTCGTTATTTCTGAAACCGGTCAATGGCGAATGGGATGGTTCTTGGTGGCCGCATTGGCTTGTGTTTCTTTGATGGTCATTTACTTTGTGGTGAAGAATAAGCCGGAAGATATGGGATTGTTGCCGGATGGTGATATGCCAACAGAGGCTATTGACCCGGTGGATAATGCGGTTCAGAAGAAAGAAGCACCACGGGTTCATATCACTCAGGAAGATTGGACTTTGCCAGAGGTGCTGAGGTCGCCTGTTTTATGGGGCTTGTTTTTCAGTACGATTGGCATGGTCAGTGGCTTCACGCTTTTTATTGGCCATGGAATTGTTCATTTGAAAGATTTGGGGCATTCCCCCGCAATGGCGGCCACGGCCATGTCGATAATGGTGGCAGGGGGCATGGCAGGAAAAGCTGTCGTCGGCTACTTCGGGGACAGGCTAGAGCCGCGTTACCTATGGATTGCGGGTTTGGTAATTTTTTGTTTTGGTCTGGTTTGGGCGGTGAATGCCACTAATATAATGGATGTGGTCGCCTTTTCTTTTTCTATTGGTGTGGGGTCTGGTGCAGTGATGGTCCTGTTGATGGTGACGTTAAGTCATTATTTTGGCTCAAAGGTTTTTGCGCAACTCACCGGTTTAACATTGGCTATTTTGACAATGGCCAGTTCCACTTCTCCTCTGATTGGCGGGTACTTATATGATCTGTCCGGCAGTTACGCCTTGGCCTTTTATGGCTTGGCTGGTCTGTGTTGTATGGGGATCGTTACATTGTTGATCATTCGTCCGCCGACACGTCAATTTTCCTGATAATAATTTTATGCTTGGAAGCTTCTTAAAAATATTGACAGGCCCCGGTGAATAGGGTCCACTTCTGCATGCAGGCACGGGGTTCTGTAATGAGCATTATGAGATGTTGAGCAGGAGAAATTCATGCGTATTTTTATAAGTTTATTAGTGGTTTTAAATTTGATTTGGGTACCGTCTGCTTTGGCCTATGGCAGAACAGGTCATCGGGTTATCGCAGAATTAGCCGAGCGGCATTTAACAGATGTTGCCCGGAAGAATATACGGAAGATTTTAGGGGGTAAATCATTGGCTCAGGTGGCAAACTGGGCGGATGAAATGAAATCAAACCCCGGAAAATATTGGAGGAAGGCCAATGTGTATCACTATCTTAATGTGCCAAAAGGCAAGACTTTTGAAACTACAGCAAGAAACCCAAAAGGGGATGTCTTGAGTGCCTATGACGAATTTATCGCGACATTAAAGTCCAGTAAATCAACAGTTGCGGAAAAGCAGCATGCTCTTAAGTTTCTCATCCATATTGTGGGAGATATGCATCAGCCGCTCCATTTTGGTCATGCCAGTGACCGTGGCGGGAACGCTGTTAAAGTTATTTGGTTTGGGGAGGTGACAAACCTTCATTCCGTATGGGATACGCGTTTGGTGGATTACGAGAAACTATCTTTTACAGAATGGAGTGATTTTCTGGATAAAGCAACGCCAACGCAAATATCAGATTATCAAAAGGCCAAAGCAATTGATTGGGTTCATGAGGGACTGGTCTTACGGGAAGCGGTTTATGATGTGGGGGACCGTAACTTTTCTTGGGATTATGTCCATAAATATAATCCGGTAATACAGAAGCAATTGCTGAAGGGCGGGATGCGCCTTGCGGGTGTCTTAAACGCTGTTTTTGCGGAATAAAATAAACAGCCTGAACTATGATATCTTTGCATATGAAAAAGGGTAGCCGAGGCTACCCTTTTTTGATTGAATATGAGGCCGTATTAGAATTCGTAGCGAACGCCCAGACGGATTTTCCATAGGGAGGCCAGCGTTTGTGTGGATTTGCTGCCGGCGTCCGTATTTACATCACTATAAACATATTTGTTTCCGACAATCGCAATGTCCGCCACCTGTTGAGTGTAATGGAACGGTGTATAATTGACGACGCCCCAATTGCTGTTCAACATATTGGTCAGATTTTGGATATCAAAGGTGAATACGCCCTTGTGACCGTCCATAATTCCGGGAATCTCCTGAGAAAACTTGAAATCAAGAGTTTTCGTCCAATCATCGAAGAAGGCGTTGCGGGGGGCAATCTCACCGCGATATTTAGCCAACCCACTGCTTTCTATCAAATCATGCAATTCTGAGGAATAACTTGTCCCATCGATCAAAGGATCGTCTGCACCGGTTGGCACATAGAACAATTGACGATCGCGGAAATATTGTGAATCGGCGCCGAATGTTGAGCTGTTCCCATCAAATGTATAGCTGAAAGGCCGGCCGGAAGTTGCGGTAAAGAGAAAGCCGAAACGTGATTCATAATCCTGAATAAATTCAGTCCGGTAATCAATGCTGAGCACAATACGGTGTTTGCGTTGATAATTTGATGTGGCAAGCTGAAGGCTGTTTATATCAATCGCAGCCTGTTTACCGTAGTTTGACGTGGCTGTGGAACTGGTTCCTGAGTTAATGTCCTCGGAATTTGTATAGGTATATGACCCAAAGAAAGAGATGCCGGTTTCCGTGTAGTCCTTTTGTAGAGACAGGACAAAGACATCACTTTTGCCCTCAGTCGTATTGGTCAACATCAGGTCGTAACCATTACTATCACCAGGAAAGGCATCGCTGTATATTGGGCGGCCATCCGGTGCCGTACCAGTCTGGACTATATTTGTATCGATCCAGGTCGTGGCATTTTTGACTCGGCTGATAATGGCTTCGGCGGTGACCAGATAGCCGTCGCCCATGGTTTCGCCAAGGTCAAAGTCATGCTCCACCGCCAGATTTATTTTCCATGTTGATGGAATTTTAAAATTAGGATCGACAAAATTAACGTTGCCATTACCGGCGGCAACACCGTCGAGACCTTCTTGAGGGATAACAAAACCATCGACACCGCTAACCCCCGAGAAATTGTCATAGGCTGCAACGGTAACGCCGTCGTTGGAAAAAGAATTTGAGACCCATACATTAGGATTGCCGCCGCCAAACAGGCCAACGCCACCGCGTATGACCGTGCGATCATTGGCTTGATAATTGAAAGCGACGCGCGGTTGGAATAAGCTGCGTCCATCCAGTGTTTCGGTGTTGGAGAAGCCGTATCGGTCCATAAAAAACGCATTTTCGTTTGGCGTGTCGCTGGACGTATACCAATCATAACGAAGCCCGGCCATGATGGTTAAATCACCATTCACAGTCCATGTATCCTGTAGGTAAACAGAATTTACGGAATAGCTGAAGCTGGCTGCCGCATCATCGGAATTATTTGTTACCGCATTTTGATAGCGAAAAACAGAGGCTTCCTGAGCTTCAAAGTCCGCAATACTGTCGAATTCATAAAACCCCAGGCTCTTATTGACAAATAGGTTAAAGACATCAAGATTCTCATGTTCCGCACCAAAGGATATTTCATGATTATCCAGATAATATGTGGCGGCGAATTTCGCAGTTAAAGTCTCATTCGTCAGATAGTTGGCATGACGGAATTCATCAGGCCCAATGACAACTCTACCACCATCTGTTGTGGTGATTTCCATTTCGGCGAAGTCATTACCCATCAAACTTTCCTGAAGAGTTTCTACTTCTTTGTAGGAGACTTTGACTTCTGTTGTGAAATTCTCGCTCCAGTCAGAGAAAACTTGTAGAGCGTAGGAATTCAAGGTTTCTTTCTTGTCGTACCAGTTTGACGGCAATCCAAGGGTGCTGGAGAAGCCATTTTGTGGGTTTAATTCGTTCCCCTTGTTATATTGATAGGTAAATGCCGCCCGATGATCATCATTAATATTCCAGTCCAGTTTGGCAAATATTTTACGGTCTTCTTCTGGCAGGCTTGCACCAAGGTCAGAAAAACTCCCTGGATTAAACCCATATACATCGTTGGCAATCCGGGTGATTTCAAGAATATCCGCATTAGAGACATCGTTTACTTCTGTGGCATAGCCGCCGCCGACAGGGCCGAAATCAATGGGTTCTTCGGCTTTCAGTTGTTCGAAGCCCAGCATAAAGAATAATTTATCTTTAATGATAGGTCCGCCAAAGCTGCCGCCGTAGATTTTCTCATTAAAATTTTGTTTAACCTCACGGTCTTCAATTTTTGTGCCGGTCAGGCTGCCGTCACGGTAATAAAAGAAAGCAGAGCCATGAAAGTCGTTGGTGCCTGATTTCGTTACAACGTTAATATTGCCGCCCTGAAAACCTCCGTAAGAGACATCAAAAGGGGCGGCGTTGACTGAAATCTGGTCAATCACCTCTAAGGATATTGGACTGCGTTGTGTGGGGAAACCACCATTGTTTAAACCAAAATCGTCATTTTGCTTAACCCCGTCAATCGTCACGCTGTTAAAACGATTGTTGCTACCGGCAATGGATATGGCATTGCTGTTGGTGGGGTCAATTGTTACCAGAGGATCAATACGCACAATGTCATAAAGTTCACGACTGGTGGCGGGAATACCTTTGCGCAGGTCCTCGCCAATATTAGTGGACATGCCAAACCTTGTGGCTTGTGCAATCATTGATCCGGTCACCACGATCTCTTCCAGAGAATCTGAGTTTGGAGACAGACTGACCTTGATGTTTGTGCTTTCTCCCAATGTCAAAAAGACGTCTTTGACATTGCCTTGTCCGGATGTTGAGACGACAACCACAGAATAAGGCCCGCCAACGCGTAGTCCTTTGACGTTATAGACACCATTTGAATTTGTAGTCAGTATTTTCTTCGTTCCTGATGGCGTATGTGTGATCGTGACTTTCGCATTGGCAATAGGGGCGCCGTCAAGGGTAACGGTGCCCTTCATAGCGGAAGTGGTAACCTGTGCTTCTGCTTGTATGGCGAAGGTTGTTGCAGAGGCGAGGGCGATTGCCACTGCGGTTGATGTATTTAATATTCTGGCTCTAACTGTGGAGCTTATCATTAGACTTTTCATGCTGGATTTTAAGTTGTACATTTTTCTCACCCTTTCGGACTGGTTGAATGTTATTATTAAAATATTGATGGTTTAATGTTTTTGTCAGAAATATTGTTGTGTGTGTCATCCGTAAGGAATTTATATCATGTTTTCAAAATTTTACCATAAAGTAAAATCTATATATTAATTCTCCTTTTTCAAGGGCAGTACGGAAGACACGAATATAGCTAACAAAGGTCAGAGTTATGGTCTAATTTCTGACCTGTAGTGAGTAATATCACTGTCTTATAAAGCTTTTATGACAGTGCGGGATAGGAAGCGGGATAGGCCATAAATGAATTTATACTTATCATAATATGAGTTGGAGATATTTTTATTTGATTCTATAGTCAAAAATAATAGATAAAATGCATTAAGTAAATTCATGCTGTGGATGGAAAAAATATGGAAAATATTTACTATCGTTAAAGGAGTTGTGGCGTTAAAAATATTCTTGTGAAACCGGGGGAAAAATAAACTTTTGACAGGCTGTCATGGCTTCCATTTTCGCACCGTTGTGATATATTCCGCGCCCATGGACGTAATATATGTTGATTGTAACCGCTTTTACCTTTGATGGTTGGAGGATGGGGGAGAAATCAAAGCAAAAAAGAATGGATGATCTGGGTGAATAAAAATCTAATGTGTTATGTAAGTTCTCTGGTGATTGCAGGGCTTGGTACGGAAATTGTTTGTGCGGATGAGGCAATAATAGAGAATGTTGTATCCACCAGTAGCCGGAGCGAAAAACTGCTGTCAGAGCAAACTGGAAATGTGACAGTGGTGTCCGGCGAAGAACTTTCCCTGATTAAATCAACGCATTTTAGCGAACTTGCCGTACGGGTGCCGGGGGTGAATTTCTCTCGCAATGATGGACAGGAATATCTGGCTTCTATCCGGTCGCCCATATTCACTGGCGCGGGGGCTTGTGGTGCTTTCCTGATGGCGCAGGATGGTATTGCACTGCGGTCGGCTGGGTTTTGCAATGTGAATGAACTATTTGAGGCCTTTACGGAGCAGGCGGAACGTATTGAGATCACACGCGGGCCGGGATCAGCTCTTTATGGCTCTAACGCATTGCATGGCATGGTCAATGTCATTACACCAGCGGCCAACACAGATGAGGGCAGGTTAAATATTGAGGCCGGGGCAAATGATTTTATCCGTTTTAATGCCTCCCAAGGCGTGACAGGAAAAAAGCATGGTTTCCGGGCGATGGCCACCATCACCCATGATGGCGGTTACCGGGATCAATCGGGCTATGATCAGCAGAAGATTAATCTGCGCCATGATTATGTCGGTGAAAAATGGACCATATCCTCTAATCTTTTCCTGACCAACCTTGATCAGGAAACGGCGGGATATATTACCGGTCTGGATGCCTATAAGGATAAGGACATTGCCAAGAGTAATCCTAACCCAGAGGCTTTTCGCAAGGCAAAGTCCCTGCGTTATTGGTCCCGTTTTTCCACTGAGATAAGTGATGGTATACGGTGGCAGTTCACGCCCTATATCCGGGCGCTGGATATGGAATTCCTGATGCATTTCCTGCCGGGGCAGCCATTGGAAGAAAATAGCCAGACCAGTTTTGGTCTACAAAATGGTTTTTATTTTAACGAGGGCAGTGACCTTGAAATCATTGCCGGGGCTGATTTGGAATATGCGCGGGGCTCTTTGAAACAGACACAGGCAAATCCCACAGAAGGGTCCCTGTTCTTGCGGACAACAATTCCGTCCGGCAAACAATATGATTATGACGTTGATAGCGTTATGGCGGCGGCGTTCCTACAGGGGGATTGGGCGATCAGTTCAAAATTGCGGCTTCAGGCGGGAGTGCGGCTTGAATATATGCAATATGATTATACCAACAATATGCTGGCTGGCCGGACAGATGAAGCTGGTAACAGCTGTGGTTTTGGTGGTTGTCGTTACAGTCGCCCGGAAAGCCGTAAAGATGACTATACGGTCTTTTCTACAAAGGTCGGGCTTTTGTATAAATATCACGCCAATCATGATGTTT
>JAESRB010000083.1 GCA_016764855.1 Emcibacter sp. | reverse complement strand
GCCGGTGGTGAGGTTCAAAATGAGATCGTCATTCTTCTTCCTGATCAGATCCACCACTTCGGTCCTCGATGGTGATGCCGACGGTGATGGGCATGGTTCTGCCCACCACATTTAAAATCCATACAGTGCGATTATCCTTGCGGTAATAGCGATATCGTAACGGAAATTTTTTGCGTCGTAATATCTTTTGTATGTGGGGCCTGATGGTCTTTGTTATCCAGATGACTTCAGGTTTTCCCGGATGTTGATCAAGTGCGGCGGAAATATAGACCTCTGTTTTTAGATATGTTTCTTCTACTGCCGTATTTTTGGCCCATAGTGGAGCCGGAATATACAGCAGTAGGGAAAGCAATATGAATAAAAACAGGTGCATTATTTCCTTATAGCCTTAATCTTTTTAGAATTGAAGCCCAACGCCCAGATTGATGCGATTATCTTCGCCGGCATTATTGGCAAAGTTGTCAATTTGGTAATCCAGTTTCAGAACTACATTTTCATGAGGCCAGTAGTTGATGCCGAAAGTGGTTTGTTTATACGCGCTGTCAATGTTATCTCCGGCTTCGTTGTCCCATTTGCTGTAACGGGCAAATATGCCAACGGCATGTTCGTTATCCAAAGCGATCTTATAAGAAGGCTCCACATACCAACCACGCTGTGTATCACGACCAATCAATTCAGCCTGGGCCGCATTAACATTCCACTGTGCGAAGAGGGCGCGGAAACCGATGGTGCCATTTTCACTCACAGCACGTTTAATATCAGTATGAATTTCAAATAAAGTGGCAGAGGCATTTTCGTCAGCAGCGCTACTTTGTGTTATATCGGTTTGATATTGAAAGCTTGCGCCGACTTGGATGCCAGGAATGGCATGCCAGCTTACCCGCGCGGTAAAGGCAGAGTTTTTCCACGGTGCTTTGCCGACTTTTTTACGACCGTCGCGGATTTTATAGCTTTTGCCAGTGGTGTCTAAGCCGGAATGCATCATCAGGTCATAGCTGAAATCTTCATTAAGGTCGCCGCTAAGTTTGATACCACCTTCCCACCATGTAGCAGGGATGATGTTTTTTTCAACATTATTCCGTTCTACACCATAGAATGTTGGGGGCTCATGCGTCTCATTAAGCATACCCACGGGGATTAGCTGTACGCCAAGGCTTGCTTTGTGATTTTTATTCAGGTCAATTTCGATAAAGGCCTGTTCAACTTCTACTTCACCTACTTTGCCATGGCCAGCGATGTTATGTTCGACTTCCAGCTCACTGTAAAAACGGATTTTGTCATTGAATTCGTGACCAACAAAGAGAACATAGCGGTGGAGGTCAATCTTATCTTTTTCGCCGCCGTTATAATGCAATTCAGCATAGCCACCAATGGTCGTTGAGGCGTTGCTGCCCGCGCTGCCGGTGTTTCCTACTTGATCAATCGCATTGCCTGTTGCTTCAATTTTTTCTTCATTCTGTGCGACTTTTACAGCAGTGGTTTCTATTTTTTTATTTGCGATTCCAGAAAGGGCTTCGAGTTTTTCGATCTGCTTTTGCTGTTGCAGAATCATTTTCCACATTTCTTCTTTGCTGGGCATATCCTGAGCAAAGGCACCGGATGCGGAGCAGGCAAAGGAGAATGCCAGTGTAGACACCGTCATTTTCAAAATATTTTTGGTCATTTTTATTCCTCAATATAATCTTGCAAATGTAAGATATTAATTTTATTTGGCCTGTTACTAATAAGCATTATTAATATAATCAAGCGGGACTGAACTAACAGAATTGATTTGCATTATCAATATTAAAAACATAATAATGCATTGTTCAGTAGGAAATGCAGGCACATCCAAGAAAAAATATGACGCATTCAAATCAGCGAAGAAGAGTTATCAGGCTCATGGCCGCGAGTTGTGCCATGGGGTCTATGCCGCTGATGGCAAGGGCTGTAGGGTTGAATGATATCTCTGCTGATTTGTCAAAGGGGGCGGTGAAATCTGGTTCATATTCAGAATTACATCACTGGCATGGTTTTGCGCTTGGCGCAGAGGTATCACTGCAACTTTATCATCATGATGCAGAGGCCGCAGGGCGGATTATAAGAAGGTCAGTAGAGGTCGTCCGGGATATGGAAGGACTTTTCAGCCTGTATCAAGAAAACTCGGCCCTTTCCAAATTAAATCGAGAGGGTGTTTTGCATCATCCGGCCGAAGCATTTGTTGACCTGTTACAGACCGCCCAGCACATCAGCCGGGTGACGGCCGGGGCTTTTGATGTCACGGTTCAGCCCCTGTGGCAATATTATCATGATTTATTTTCCGGGCGGTTTGTAGAAAAAGAGGCGGCTGAGGCCTTGCAGGCCGTACGAAAGCTTGTCGGTTATGAAAAATTGCATGTTTCACCGGAAAAAATATCATTTGAGCGGGAGGGGATGGCAGCAACGCTGAATGGTATTGCTCAGGGGTACGTTACGGACCGTGTGTCTGATTATCTTAAAAGTGAAGGTCTGACATCTGTATTGGTGGATATGGGGGAATATAGGGCTTTGGGACCACAAGCGGACAAATCGCCTTGGAAAATTGGTTTAGCAGATCCTGAAAATCCCGGAAATTTATCAGATATCATTGAACTCAGCCATGGTGCGATCGCGACCTCCGCCCCCCAAGGGGACCGCTTTGATAAGAAGGGGGAATATCATCATCTGTTTGATCCCCATGGCGGCAAAAGTACTCATAGGTATTTATCTGTTACGGTTATGGCACCGTCTGCGACAACGGCAGATGCTTTATCCACAGCTTTTAGTGCCATGTCAGTGGCTGACATTAGAAAATGTTTGAAAAATTTCTCTTCTGTGAAAGTCCGGTTGACCGATAAGGCCGGGACTGTGATAATAGCCTGACTGATATTTATGAGTTTATGGCCTTATGTCTACAACGCAACAAGCTGGCGAAAATTTTTCGGTTTATCTTGATAATAACCGCATAGAAACGGAGGGGGCAGGAGCAAAATTGTTCCAGAATCCCGTTCATATGATTGTCGCGGAAAGTTCTGGCGATATCACTGCCGCCTTTAATGAAATGCAGAAATATCTGGCGGATGGCTATTACCTTGCTGGCTGGGTTAGCTATGAAACCGGGTTGTTTCTGGAAGGAAAACTGACAAATCTGGGACAGGACTCTTATGCGGTACCGTTTCTTTCTTTTGGTGTATATGAGAACTGTCAGTCACTCACTGCAGAGGAGAGTGAGGCGCATTGGGCCACTATGTCTGCCAGTGGGGGATATGGGGTTGATAATCTCAGGTTGAATGTTTCCAGGGCGGAATATGAGGCTGCATTCTCAAAAATTCATGAATATTTGATGGCAGGGGACGTTTATCAGGTTAATTTTACATTGAAATCCCTGTTTGATTTCACTGGCCTGCCGGAGGCATATTTTGCGGCCATGAGAAAGGCGCAAAAAGTTGAATATGCGGCTTTTATAACCTCTGATGAATTGTCGGTTCTGTCGCTCAGTCCTGAATTATTTTTCAGGAAAGAGGGGCGTAAGATCACAGTGCGGCCCATGAAAGGCACCTGTGCACGAGGAAGAACCGTAGCGGAAGACAAGAAAAACTCTGATTTCATGCGCAATGATGAAAAAAACCGGGCGGAAAATCTGATGATCGTTGATCTCCTGCGTAATGACCTTACGAAGATATCAACCCCGGCATCAGTAAAGGTTAAAAGCCTGTATGATATGGAAAAATACCGCACATTATTTCAAATGACCTCTACCATAGAATCCGAGGCTCCGGAGGGGATGGATATGGTGGATATGCTGAAAGTATTGTTTCCTTGTGGTTCTGTAACTGGTGCGCCAAAAATCAGGGCAATGGAGGTCATTGCGGAGTTAGAGAAAGGTTCGCGTGGCATATATACTGGGGCGATTGGTTATATGGGGCCAAACGGCGAAGGATGCTTCAGCGTTCCCATTCGAACAGTTACCATTGATCATGAGGGGCGCGGAGAAATGGGTATCGGTAGTGCCATAGTAGCCGATTCTCATATGGGATCGGAATTTGATGAATGTTTGTTGAAGGCTGAATTCGCCACCAGAAACTTTAAGGACTTTCATTTAATTGAGAGCCTGCGGTGGTCTGGAGAGAAAGCCGAGGAGGGATATGATCTGCTAACCCTGCATATGAATCGATTGAAATCGTCTGCGCAATATTTTGATTTTACTTTTGATGAGCAGGCCATCAGGGAAGACTTGAAAATCCATGCTTCCTGTCTTGATCCCTTAAAAATATGGAAAGTGCGGTTACTTTTGTCATCACTGGGCCAATATTCCATAGTTTCCACGGCCATAGAAAGCCATAAAAAGGGAGAGCGAAGGTTCATCACGCTGTCGGAAAACAGGGTTAATAGTCGTAACGCGATGCTATTTCACAAAACAACCGACCGCAAATTCTATGATCAGGAATTAGGTCAGCATCAGAAAAAGCACGACAGCTATGATGTTCTTTTTGTCAATGAGAAGGGGGAACTCACTGAGGGGGCTTATAATAATATATTCCTGAAACAGGGCGAGATTCTCTATACGCCGTGCCTGACATCAGGCCTGTTAAACGGGACGTTACGCCAATCTTTGATGATGGATTCGGATACTCAGCTTGAGGAAAAATGCCTAATGCTAAGTGATTTACAACAGGCCGATAGTATCTATATGGGCAACAGTGTCCGAGGATTGGTGGAAGTTCGTTTTAACGACGTTTCATGACGTAGCAATTTTGACCGTTTTCCTTGAGCTGTGAACAGAGTGCCTTTGCGTCTGCGGAGGTTTCAAACGGGAGCAACTGAAGCCGGTAAAAGATACCCTTTTCTCCAAGGTCGGCATATTCAATTTTTGTTTGTGTATCAGCCAAAATATCTGACAGTTTGCTGTTCAGGCTATCAAACGCTTTTTGGGCGGATTCTTTGGTGCGGAATGACCCGAGTTGGACCCGAAAAATGTCGGCGGATTTGGTAGAGGAACGGACTTCAGTATTCTTCTCCGGGACAGATTTTTTCTGAGAATCCTGTACGGCCTGTTCTGTATTGAGGGCTGTCATTGCCGGGTCGGTATTATCTTGTTGTTGGACCATAAGCCCCACATCATCCGGCGACAACTGGCGTGATATCATATTAGGAATAAGGGCTTTGGCTTGCGCGATCTGCTCTTCCGTCATGACGGCGGAAAGTTTGTCCAGAGCAATGGCTGCATTCCGCAGGCCGCTTTGCGAGGACAGCTTAATCCAAGCATAGGCTTTTAGTGTATTTTTCTCTCCGGCTTCACCGTTATAATACATGGTTCCGGTCATAAGCTGAGATTTGGCATCGCCGTTGACGGCGGCCTTTAATAGCCAGTTGCGGGCTTTGCTATGGTCAATCTCCCCCAAACGTCCAAAATAATAAAGCGTCCCAAGATTGCGTTGGGCACCAACATGCCCCTTTTCAGCGGCCCTAAGGTAATATTCTTCTGCTTTGTTGTAGTTTTTCTCAATTCCTCGGCCCATACGGGAAAGCTGCCCCAGATTATATAAGGCGTTCGGATTGCCTAATGCGGCGTATGGTAGCCATTCCATCCGGGCCTGTTGATAGTTGCCTTTTTCATAGGCATAAACCCCATCTGCAACGGTAGCTTGTACAGAATGACTGGCCAAAGACAGGCCGGTACATAATATGATCGTGGATAAAACACGTTTCATTGCGGCAGGATTTCTCATTTTTTTTATTCCTTAGAGCTATGCTAATGCGAGTTTTCTTTTATGACTAAAGGCGGAATATTAAGCAATATAATGAAAATTTTATGAATATTCTATTGATTATCAAAGCGTTAGAAAAGAAAAAACT
>JAESRB010000004.1 GCA_016764855.1 Emcibacter sp. | reverse complement strand
GGCGGACTGGCCACAGCACCCGTGTTTTTGATGATGCTCGGCCTTTGTCTCTCGGTCACTCCGCCCCCTTACCCCGCGCCGTATCCCATGGACCGAGAGGCTGGTATTTCTGCCTACCAAGACCTAATCACGCCCGATGAATATAAACGTCGACTAAAAGCAGGAGATCTGATTGGGCTATCTCACGAATTCAAAATCCCCGACGGGCCACCACCAGTTTTTCAGGTTGAAATTACCAAGGTAGAAAGTATGACTGCTGAGGTGACGAAATATCACTTTGCCAGAACCGATGGCACCGACATGCCCGCCTTCGATGCAGGTGCACATATTGACGTCGTCGTTGCCCCTGAATTTTTCCGTCAATATAGTCTCTCCAGCGATCCATCTGATCTATCCAATTATCAAATTGCGCTATTACGGGAAGAGGATGGCCGAGGTGGTTCTAAACTGATGCACCGCATATTTCAGGAAGGGCGCAAAATTTTTATCTCCCCCCCACACAATCATTTTCCACTAGATGAGACTGCCGAAAAGTCCTACCTTATGGGCGGCGGGATAGGAATTACGCCAATGATCGCCATGGCCCACAGCCTCCATAAACTAGGTAAAGACTTCGAACTGCATTATTCCTGCAGTTCCAGAAGCAAGGCCGGCTTTCTGAATGATTTTTCCAATGTTCCCTGGTCCCACAAAGTTCATTTGCATTTCTCTGATGAAGGATCGCGCGTTAATCTCGAGGCGCTATTTGCGGACACCAACGAAAATCATCATATTTATGTCTGTGGCCCAGAACGTTTTATAGCCGCCGTTCTGGAGGCTGGAATCTCTGCGGGTTTTAGCGAGGACAACTTACACCGGGAATATTTTACCACGCCCGAAGCCCCCGATTATGTCAATCATGCTTTCCGACTTAAGCTTGCCAAATCAGGAAAAGATATTTATGTTCCGGAGAATAAAAGCGCCACAGATGCCCTCGCCGATGCCGGCATTCAAGTAGATGTCAAATGTTCAGACGGTCTTTGTGGTGTCTGTGCGTGCGGCCTGTTGGACGGCGATGTGGAGCATAGGGATTTTGTCCTGAGTAAAAAAGGCCGGTCAGAAAAAATTATTCTCTGTTCTTCGCGTGCCCGTATGAAAGATGGGGTTATTACCATTGATCTATAAAGTTTTATGACTCCCCGCCCCTTACAGAAGGCCCGTTATTTGCCGAATATGCATTACATACGGCAATAGATTAAATATGGTCGGTTTTCAAACAAATCGACTTAAAATTGTACTGCATTTTTCAAGAGCATGCCTCATGATGCTTTTTCTCTGGTCACTGTTCACGCCCTCCGCCGTATCACCGGGCAAGGCATACCAGCGTAAAGGCTCATATTTTACGGGTAAAGGCTGCACGGGATGGAAAAGGTCAACATCGGATTCCATTAATATTTTCTCGGCACAGTCAATATATTCACTCAAGGGCAAACGATTGACCGAAGGTTTCTTTATTCCTGATCTCAATCCCGCCTGCCCGTAGGAAATGTCATTTAAATCACAACAGAAAACCTTCAGACCCTTTCGGCAACGCCATATGCCATGCTTCGGCTCATATTCATATCTGCCTAATAATTTCCAACCATGCTCCGCAATCAATTCTACGGCACGTAGAATATATTCGAATGTCTCCTCGTCAATAAAGTAATTGAAATTTAGCCGTACCCAGCCCGGTTTCAAAACCAAATGCCCCGCCTCCACTGCCTCTGAAATAGCCCGGCTATATGTCATATCAATTTTCAACAATTCATGACCATAGGGTCCCGCGCAAGAACAGCCGCCCCGGACTTGTATCCCGAACAGATCATTCATCAAGGCATCTATAAAACCAAAATGCAGCGTTTTTCCCTGCCGCCTGATCAGAAAAGACAGGATAGATGTTCTTGGGGCCTCCAGATTACCCAGAATATCTATTGCCGAATGTTTCGACCAACGTTTTATGGCCTGTGTGATCATGTCATTTTCACGTCCCTCAATCACTTTGGCACCAACAGCATCTTTAAGCTGAAACACCATACCAGCCCGGATTGATTCAACGATAGCTGGCGTCCCGCCCTCTTCCCGACTTTCTCCTGCGGGATTATACCGATGACTTTCCGGCGTGACATAAGACACCGTTCCGCCTCCTGGTATGGACGGCACCCGGTTCGTCAAAAGTTCCCGTTTAATGACAAGTACCCCCGGCGTTCCCGGACCGCCGATAAATTTATGAGGTGAAATATACAGCGCATCAAGAGAGCTATCCCCGGCATCATCTTTTTCTCCAGCCATATCAATAGCAACATAGGGTCCTGCCGCCGCATAATCCCAAAAAGCCAATGCGCCATTATCATGCAATAAACGCGTAATCGCCTTAACATCCGTCAATAATCCAGTGACGTTCGAGGCCGCGGAAAAGCTGCCCATCTTTAACGGACGGTCCGCATAATCCTGTAATTTCTGCCGAAGAATATTTTGATCTATAATACCCGTCTCATCCAAAGGAATTGAAACCAAATCTACAATCGTTTCCCGCCAAGCCACTTCATTGGAATGGTGTTCATAGGGGCCTATAAAAACTACAGGCCGCTGCATTGCCTCTATCTGATTAGAAAAACCATGCGTATCATTCAAATTTGCTGGAATGCGTATATTCAGGATTTCAATCATCTTTTGTATGGCAGCGGTTGCTCCAGCACCACAGAAAATAACTGCATATTCATCGCCAGCATTAAGAGATTTGGCGATCAGCCCCCGAGCCTGCTCCCGAAAAGCCGTCGTTTGCCGCCCCGTAGCCGAGGCCTCCGAATGGGTATTAGCGTAAAAGGGTAAGACATTTTCAGTGATATAGTCTTCGATGAAGGTCAAAGACCGGCCCGACGCTGTATAATCAGAATATATCAATGGTTTCAAACCAAAAGCCGTGGGAAATAACAACCCCTCTCCGATGACGGACTGCCTGATCTGCTGAATAAGATTTAAATTTTCACGACCCTGTTTTTTCATATCTACTCACACCCTGTTATTTTTCATTGCATTGACAGGGTCGCAGAAGAGAACGTGATTACAGGGAAGTGTTGGAATAATTCCCCAAATATATTTCTGTGGAATTTTTAATTTCTTCCATGGCAAAATTGGAGGTAACATCGGTAAGGCTTGTGGCCTCTATAAACCGTTTATAAAAATCATCATAAGCCTGAATATCCCGCACAATCACCCGAAGCAAATAATCATATTCCCCGGACATGCGGTAAAAACCTGCCACTTCCGGAAAGTCCGATACGGTTTTTGAAAAATTCTCCAACCATTTCTTGTTATGCTGGCTGGTTTTAACCTGTACAAAAACCGATACATTTCGGCCAAGAAGATCTCCATTTAACAGAGCCACACGACCCTTAATAACACCCGTCTTTTCCAATTTCTGAACACGTCTCCAACAGGGGGTTTTTGTTAATCCCACTTGCCGAGCCAATTCATCTATTGAAATACTAATATCCTTCTGTAATAAGTCAAGAAGTGCTATGTCCACCTTATCAAAGTTCATTTTGTTCCATTTAAAT
>JAESRB010000082.1 GCA_016764855.1 Emcibacter sp. | reverse complement strand
TTCGCCTTTCTTACCAATAACAACACCGGGACGGGCTGTATGGATAGTAACACGAATACTTTTCGCAGGACGTTCAATAACCCGGCGGGAAGTGCTTGATTTCGAAGCTTGGGGACCGGCAGCCAGTCTGGCTTATGGTGTTACCAGCCTGTTCGACCCTTCAACACTCAGTATTGATATGATGGCCTATTCTGATTTGATTGATGCGGGCTTAATGACAGGCTCACGGATATTTTCAACGGGACCGGCAATCTTTTCTTTCAATGAATTTAACAGCAAAGATGAAATTCGACAGCTTCTGATACGGTATCGCGACCATTATCGTCTTCAAAATTTGAAAATGTATAAAACCGGCAACCGACGTGTACGCCAATGGGTTGCTGAAGTTTCTCTTGAATTGGGAATGATGCCGACGACAGAGGGCGGTCTTGCCATGAAACATGGGCTAACGCAGGTTATTGATGGCTTTGCTGGCCATGAACATGCTTTGCCCGCAGCTACGCTCTATAAAGATGTCATTGAACTTATGAGCCAAAGCGGTGTGGGCTATACATTAACTTTGATGATCACAAATGGCGGGTATGAAGGGCAGGATTTCTTCATTACCCGAGATGATCCTAAAGATGATCCGAAGTTGAATGTTTTTTGGCCGCGCTCCGTGATTAGCGGCAAACTTAATGAAGCGACTTGGCGTTCTCCCGGGTTATATTCCTTCCCGGAAACGGCGGCCAGTGCGGCTAAAATTATGCGTAAAGGCGGGGTCATCGGTATTGGCGCCCATGGTGAAGCCCCCGGAATTGGTACGCACTGGGAAATGCAGGCCCATAATATGGGGGGAATGACGCCAGAGGAAGTTTTGAAAGCTGCAACAATCGGTAGTGCTAAAGTCATTGGCCGTTCTGGTGAATTGGGTAGTCTTAAGGTAGGAAAATTTGCTGACCTGGTTATTTTGAAGGCCAACCCGCTGGAAGATATTAAGAATACACTTTCCATATATAGGGTCATGAAAAATGGCCGTTTGTATGAGGGGGATAGCCTGAATGAAATATGGCCTAAAAAGCAGGCTCATGGCATGCCGTGGTTTCAGGGGGAATTTCCTCAGAATATTCAGCCGGAGCAGCCTTAATCCATCTGGAAAATAGGTGTAATTCCTGTCAGACGCGTCATGTCGCAGGGGAATAGGCATAATTCTGGCCCGATATAGATGATCTGTGACCCGCTTCCGGTTTTGAGCCTTTTGTAGATCTGCTAATATTATTGATAATGACGATTATTGTTTTCATAATTAATAATATTTGCAGGTAAATATGTACGCTCCAACACCTTTCTTTTCAGATGATATCAATATTACCGCTGATCTGGTCGAGACCATTGTTATGGGAACGCTTGTGACCTCAGGTTCAGACACAGCCTCAGCGCCTTCTCTTCAGGGTAGCCCACTGCCGTTTATGATTGAGAAAAATGACGATGGGACCGCAAAGCTTATCAGTCATATGGACCGCCGAAATCCGCTCTGGCGTGAGATGGAGGATGGCCGTGAGGTTCTGGTTATTTTCTGGGGACCGAGTGCTTACATATCGCCTTCAATCTATACAACAACACCTCGTGTGCCCACATGGATATATACCACAGCCCATGTGAGTGGGATGCCACGGCTTGTTCACGACGGTGATGCAAAAGATAAGATTGTTTCGGACCTTTGCCGTTTTATGGAAAAGCCGGACTCTGGCTGGGATATTTCTCAGGTCGGTGATTACAAGGCGAGACTATTGGATGCGATTGTCGGTTTTGAAATCGATATTACCAGCGCACAGTCCCAAGTTCGTCTTGGTCAATTGAATAATAGTGAAGACCTCAAAGCCGTTTATGAAGCGTTATCACATGGCGCTCCGGGAGATATGCAGGTCGCAGAGATCATGAAAAATATGGGAATAGTTGAACTCTAAGTGTTTCATTTCCGTTATAAAAAATTTGGGTAGGATAAGAAAAAATGTCAAGTTTAGGTAATCTTCGTAGTCGATTGTTTATTAAAAAGTCAGTTGATGGCATCAGTGCAGAGGCCGATAGTCATGGGCTTCGCCGTCATTTGGGAAGAATGAACCTTCTTTTGCTCGGGGTTGGCTGCATTATCGGTGCGGGTATTTATGTCATGAGCGGTAACGCAGCGGCAAATTACGCCGGTCCTGGGGTTATCTTTTCTTTTATTTTGGCTGGTTTTGCCTGTGGCTTTACGGCGCTTTGTTATGCAGAGCTTGCCTCGACCATTCCGGTTTCGGGTTCTTCTTATACCTATTGTTATACCGCAATGGGGGAAGTCTTCGCCTGGACGCTTGGGTGGCTTCTTATGCTGGAATATGGCCTTGCGGCTTCGGCTCTTTCCGTCGGGCTTTCTGGGTATGTGACCAGTCTTCTTGGTCAGTTTGGCCTTAATATTCCTGATTACTTATCCTCTGCCACGGTTCAGTCGGTGATGGGCAATGAGGGGATGGAATTTATCGTGACGCCTGCGTTTAACCTTGTTGCCGTGGTGGCAATATTTATTATTTCCATGGTCCTGATCGCGGGCATTGCCGCATCCGCCATGGTCAATAATATCTTGGTTGTGATAAAGGTGACGGTTCTTATTGGTTTTGTACTTGTGGCATTCGATGCTGTGGATATGGCGAATTTTAGCCCGATGGTGCCGGAGAATGAAGGTGGATTTCGCTATGGCTGGGAAGGTGTTTTAAGGGCTTCTTCAACGTTGTTCTTCGCCTATCTCGGCTTTGAGACTGTCTCGACGGCGGCTTCGGAAGCAAAGAACCCACAACGGGATATGCCGTTTGGTATTATTGGCGCATTGATATTCTGTACAGTGATTTATATGTTGGTGGTCGCGGTAATGGTCGGCGTCGTACCTTACAAGGAATTGGGTGTGCCAGATCCGATCGCGTTGGTTGTGGACAGTCTTGGACGGCCTGAGTTTGCCGCCTTGATAAAAATTGGTGCCATTGCTGGTTTGTCTTCTGTCCTGTTGGTCAATGCTTATGGCCAATCCCGGATCAGTTTCACCATGTCCCGTGATGGGCTATTACCTGGGATTTTTGGCAAGCTGCACAAAAAACACAAGACGCCTTATATTGGGACTATTCTTCTGGGAATTATTTCTGCTGTTGCCGCAGCCTTGTTCCCTATCTCCCTTTTGGCTGATTTTGTGAGCCTTGGAACCGGGCTGGCTTTTTCTATTGTCTGTCTTAGCACCATGTGGCTCAGAACGAATAGGCCGAACCTGGACAGACCCTTCCGGGTCCCTCTCGGCGGTGTCGTGATAAAGGGGTTTTGGTTTGGTTATATTCCTTGTGCCGGAATAATTATGTGTTTTATAATGATAGGACCTGTACTATTTGATATTATTGACCGGGCTGTGAAGGGCGAAGTAATACCCGCTGCTTTCTTAAGTGTTTATATGTTGATAGGTGTCTATATATACATAGCTTATGGATTTAATAATTCGCGGCTTTCGAAGACTATCAAACAGGAAAATACACTATAGCGTCATTAGGCATGAAAAATGGTTAAAAGCAGCATTGAACTGGATTCTATTGATCGCCCGGTAACGGCGTTAGATGATGAATATCCCAGCGGATTTGTCGACGACTGGCATGACCATAAACGCGGTCAATTGATCTATGCTGCAAAGGGGGTGATTACGATTTTTGTAAGGAAGGGCAGTTATGTCCTTCCCCCCCAAAGAGCGTTATGGATACCTGGCGGGGTGGAGCATATGGCAAAATGCCGTAGTGACGTCTCTTTGAGAACGCTCTATATCGAGGCCGATTCTATGACTAAATTGCCCGAGAAGTGCAGGGTGATAGAGGTATCGGAACTCTTGCGGGCGCTTATTTTACAAGCTATGAAAATCTCGGCAAAATATGAATATAACAGCCGGGAAGATCGCATCATGCGGCTTATCGTTGATGAGATAGAGGTCATGCCCATAGAGCCACTTCTCATTCCCATGCCAAGCGATAAACGTCTTGCGGCCATTTGTCAGAGTTTTCTGGATGATCCGACGCAGGGTGAAGACCTGACCTATTGGGCCGAGGCGGCTTGTATGAGCCGTCGGACCTTTACCCGGCTTTTCCGTCAGGAAACAGATATGAGTTTTTCTGAATGGCGTCAGCACGCCCGTCTTCTGGAGGCATTGTCACGACTATCTGTGGGTGATCCCATCACAACCGTAGCATTCGATGTAGGCTATAACAGTTCCAGCGCGTTCACATCCATGTTCCGCCGGACCTTTGGTGTGCCGCCTAGCAAATACTTTCGCTAGACGGTTTTAATTTAGGGGGTTTTAATTCAGGAAATTTTGAATATTTTTTTCAGCCATAGGGCCGTATCTTTAAAGGCTTCTTCGCCAATGCCGCCGTAACATACGGACTCTATGAAGCCGTGTAGGGTGCCTTCATAGACTTTGGCTTCAACATCAACTCCGCTGCTTATCAACTGTTCCTGCATGAGTATATTTTCATCATAAAGAACATCATGATCTGCGATTACCATATATGTTGCAGGAAGTCCTGTAAGGTCGGCTTTAATAGGGCTAACAAATGGGGATGTGATCAGGGTTTTATCATCAAGATATGAATCCCAGAAGACTTTCATTTCATCGTTTGAAAGAAGAAGTTCACCATTGCCATATTTTTCAAAAGAGGGCATTTGACATGCGGCATCAAAAACGCCGTAATTTAATACCAATGCTTTTAAGACATCATTTTTCCCGTCAGCTTTCAGTTTCAGGGCCGTTGCCATACTGAGGTTGGCTCCGGCGCTATCACCACCAATGGATAGTCGAGAGCTGTCAATTCCTAATCGCTCTGCATTTTCCTGACACCAAGTAATCGCACCGATGATTTCTTGTAGCTGTGTCGGATATTTCTTTTCCGGCGCAAGGCTATAGTCAATACCGATGACGCATATATTTGCGCGGGCGGCATACTCCCGCATCAAACGATCATGGGTGTCCAGACTGAACAATACCCAGCCACCGCCGTGCAGGTAAAATAAACCGGGCAGGTGACGTTCTTCGGAAGGATAATAAAGACGTATGCGAACTTCCCCGTCCGGGAGGGAGATGTTTATTTCTTCAACATGTTGCATTTCTGGCCCACCGCTGCTGAACGGTTCTCTTACGATTTCGGCAATCCTACGGGATTCCGATAGAGGGGCATTTTCCGGCGCGGAAAATTGTAAATTCCTTTTTTCCATCATATCCAAAAATTTTCGGATTTCAGGGCGCAAGTTGCTAACGTAGGAATTCTCATTCGTGGGCATGTTTTTATTTACCTCTTTTGATGGATATAAGGTTGCATTCATTTGAATGAGTTTAAAATATTGTTCATTAGTAAGTAGCGTAGCAAGCCATAGGGGGGCTGTTTTGTTTGGGCATATCTTTATTTCAATCGGGCCAGATGCTGAAAATGACAGTATTTATAGCCTTTTATTTGTAATTAGGATAACCGCAGTATGCAGTCATGGTGGAAAATTCTACCTTATATGTTGGGATTAGGTGGGTCTAGAACACTGAAAATGGACTCCGCTTGTGCCGTGGTTAGTAGCTCATCAATATAACTATGGCGAGCTTATCATAGTTGTCTCTTTTGCCGCGACAGTTATGGCGTTGACGAGTGACGCGTTTTAAGGAGGGGGGCGTTGTTCCCTCTCAGATAAGATTGCATATATTTTATATACATAATAAGGTTCAGATACATCAAATCGTAATGGGGGAGGCTGCTGGGAGGCGCCGGGATGACATTGATGTAAAAATTGTAAGATTTGACTTTTTTCTGCCGTACCTGATTATATAAAAAATGGAATAAACAGAAGAATGGAAGTATTTTCAACAAGGGGATTACCGCCAAAATTACGGCGCGAATATTGGAACGATGCGATTTGTGAAGCCTTCACTGATCTTGTAACAGATTTTGTAATTGAAGATGATTTTCAGGCGGAACTTGCGTCCTGTCCTCTTGGCGATTTGAGTTATTCCCGCGTTAAGACAACAAGCTCAAAAGTTTCACATACAAAATATCACGCGGCGAAATCAACGGACAAAGTTTTTTTGTTGCATATACAATTGGCCAATAAAAGTTTGAACTCTCAGCGCGGTAAAGAGGTTAGTCTGGAGGTTGGTGATTTTACGATTGTTGACAGCAGTTCGCCTTATAGTGTGGCATTTGATGATCCGATTGCGATGGGCGTCATGCGCATACCTTGTAATGCCTTGTTGGAACGGCTTTCCAATCCAGAGGATATGGTGGGTTGTAAATTCTATGGTAATAAGGATGTTAGCGGTCTTTTGTCGCAAATGTTACGGGGATTTTGGAACCAGAAAAACGCCATAACCAATGACATGGTAAATCGTCAATTGGCCAATAATATTTTGGATCTATTGGTGACCTCTTTTCAGGGGCAGAACAGTCATTCCATATCGCCAAACTGCATTCGGAAAGAACGCTATCTGCAAATCAGGCGTTTTATCGATTATAATCTGTCTGATCCGGAATTGAGTCCGACAAAAATTGCAAAAGTTTTTAAGATTACGCCCCGTTATTTACATCAAATATTTGCGGAGTTTGGCGAAAGCAGGGAAACGGTGGGACAATATATGTTAAGCCGCCGGCTGGAAGAATGTGCGTATCAGTTTAAAGATCGTAATGTTTCTCAGCTAAAGATTACGGATATTGCATTTAACTGGGGCTTTAACAGCATGACACATTTTTCCCGCGTGTTTAAGGGGAAGTACGGATCATCACCGCGTATCTTCCGCAGAAAGTCACCGGAAAATTCTAATTAATAATACTTATAAAACAGTATTTTTTCTCTATCAGATAATATTTTTGTGCGCTCTTGGTTGAGTAGAGAGGGTTTGTTTGTGGCATTTTAAAAGGACAAACAAATAAGCCGCTCTGATTTAAGGTGGCCTCAAATATAAATATAGGGAGTTTTTTTAATGCATAAGATACTGGATTGTAATTTAAAGTCGGCCTCATTGATGGTGTTGTCGGCGAGCCTATTAGCCACGACGGCGATGAACGAAAATGCTTTTTCCGCTGATGAGAAAATACGTGGACTTGACGAAATTGTTGTGACGTCCCGGAAGATATCTGAAAGTCTTCAGGATGTGCCCATCGCGGTTTCAGCATTCACCGCCGATGCATTGCAGAAAAAGGGCCTGAGTAACATTTCGCAGATCGGGGATTATACGCCAAGCTTGATCATGGATTTCACCTCTGCCTTGACCGGGAGTTCGGCTTCAATCACGACGTTCATTCGGGGGATTGGACAGTCGGACTTTTTGTTGACGATTGATCCGGGTGTGGGGCTTTATGTTGATGGTGTTTATGTGGCCCGTTCCGTGGGCGGGATTGTTGACCTGCTTAATCTGGAACGGATTGAGGTGTTGAAAGGTCCGCAGGGAACGTTGTTTGGCCGAAATACGATTGGCGGTGCGGTTAATATTGTTTCCGCAAAACCGGGGGAGATATTCTCTCTTCATGCTGATGCGACCATTGGCAGCTTTAACCGTCGCGACCTGCGTATGACAGTGGATATTCCGTTGATTGAGGATAAGCTCTTATCTTCTTTGAGCTTCTCAACAAAAAACCGTGACGGTTATGCAGAGCGTATCCCGTTCACCGGCACGCATGGTCCGGATATATCTTACCCTTCTCAAGCCATTGGGCAGAATACAGAACTGGGTGATGAAAACACATTCACGGCAAAAGGTATCTTTCTATTGAATGCCTCTGATCGGTTGCAGGCAACCCTTATCGTGGATGCGACACGCTCACGGGAACATTCCGCGGCCTCTAAATTGTTGAATACCTATCCGGGGGCGACGCAGCTTGCGGGTCTGCATAACGGCTGTATTGCCGGGGCTATTCCCGTTGAGGCATGCGGTCCGGCCTTTAACCTTAACGGTGATGGTAATCCATTGAATGACCGGACGCCCTATGATAACCGGTTTATTACGGATGATCCCTATACAACATATGGCACGGGTCCGAATTTCTCTAATCTTGATCTGTTTGGGATTGCGTTGACATTGGATTATGCGGTGACAGATAATATTGATCTGAAATCGATCACTGCCTATCGCAAGTTAGATGCAGAATTCGGTCGGGACGGGGATAATTCTCCGCTTACGGTTGATCATACGTCCAATCTGTATGAGCATGAACAGTTCACGCAGGAATTGCAGATGACAGGCAATTCCCTTGATGGCAAGCTGCAATGGCTCGCAGGCTTATATTATTTTCAGGAAAATGGCCGGGATAATGTATTTGTGCCTTTGGGCGGATTGCCGTTTCTCGACCTTGACGAATTGAACATCGTTGATAATGTGAGTTACGCAGCATTTGGGCAGGCATCTTATAATATTACGGATGATCTGAGTGTGACGGCTGGCTTGCGCTATACAAAGGAGAACAAGGATTACCGTCCGGTTCACCGTGAACTGGTATCCGGTGCGCTGTTGGTTCCTGATGTGACGGCAGAGTTGGATATTACGGATACTTCTCCGCGTCTTGGCGTTGAATATCGCTGGAATGAAAATTTCTTCACATATGTTTCCGTATCCCGAGGCTTTAAATCTGGTGGGTTTACAGGCCGGACAGTTGATCCTCAGCCAGCGGCTCGTCCCTTTAAACCAGAGAAAGTATG
>JAESRB010000081.1 GCA_016764855.1 Emcibacter sp. | reverse complement strand
TAAGCCTGCAAATCATCAAACGCATAATCGCAGATACAAAAAAATAGTAAATGGGGGCCGTGGGTAACCGCTTACGGAGAAATAACGTTCATGTTTTTGATCATTATTTTGGGTGCAACGTCTACGAGAGCTCCGGCAGGATTTGCACCAATTGCCATTGGATTGGGGCTGACATTAATCCATTTGATTTCTATTCCCGTAACCAATACGTCCGTTAATCCAGCACGAAGCACTGGACCAGCATTAATAGAAGGCGGCATAGCATTAGAGCAGCTCTGGATATTCTGGCTTGCACCAATCATTGGAGCAATCCTTGCGGGTCTATTTTACAAAAAAGTTTTCAAGGACATATAATAATTATTTAAGTAAATAGAGAACGCAGAAATTTTCATACATACCATTATCTAAAGAATGTTCTCTATTTACTCTGATGATTCATTGGACTGAGCTTTAGGTGCCGTCGTAAAAGAACAACCTGAAATGCGCATAATTTATATTATGGAACATTTTACTGTACTGTAATATAGGGCCGTAAGCAATACGTTCTATTTAGCGATGTATTTTGTTATTTCGTCCATGACGACCTCTGAATGGGATACAAAGTTATTTAATACGGGTTCTATGCCTATGAAGCTTTCGGATTTTCCGAAATTCTCCAGTTCACGAACTAAACCGCTTAATCTGGTCGCGCCAATTTGTTCACTGGAGGATTTGAAGTAATGTGCCTTACGTTTTAGGTCTGTGGCATCGTTGCTATTTATGGCCGCCAGAATCGCTGGTATGGTTTCTTCTGACATTTCGAGAAACAGTTTCAATATCTGAATATGTTGACCGTTTGTGATATCTTTTAAATTATCCAGAATGTCATAGTCTATTGCGTTGCTACTTTTCTTGACGCCATCTTCTGCCTTTAGTGGCTCTTCTTTATGTTCAAGCCATTTGGATAGCATATTGCTCATATCATTCTTTGCTACTGGTTTTGAGACATAATCATCCATACCTGCTTGCAGGCAGTCTTCTCTATCTCCATCCATTGCATTAGCGGTAAAGGCTATTATTGGCGTTCTGACCAAGTTGCTTTTCCGTTCAAGGTCTCTTATTTTTTCGGCCGCTTCCAGACCACCCATTAACGGCATTTGGCAGTCCATAAAGATCAAATTGAACTTGCCTTGTTTGAACATGCTGATGGCCTCGATACCATTTGCGGCAAGGGAAACCTGACAGCCCATATTCTCCAGTATGGCAGTTGCAATCATTTGATTTACAGGATTATCTTCAACCAAAAGTATCTGCGTCTGATCAAATTTAACATTGTCAGGCTCCTTATGGTCCTTTTTAACGATATTATTTCGTGTAATTAAAGACATATTATCCCCTTTTCTGTCATTCAAAACCATAGCTGTAATATGGACAATTTCTTTTGGGAATAGAGGTTTAACTATATATCCCGAAAAGCCACAGTCCTGTATTTTTGCACTGTCCATATTCATTGGAGCTGACGTGACAAGCACCATAGGTGTTTCGGAAATATCGTTTTCCGATCTTATAAGCTTTGCCAGCATCTCTCCGTCAATTTCGGGCATGCAATAGTCCATAATGACAATATTATATGGCGCGCCTTGCTCTACGGCCTGCTTTAATTCGCTAACCGCTGCCTTCCCGCTTGAGACACATGTAACATCACAACCAAACGGCTTTAACTGATCTGAAATAATCATATTGGCCAAGTCACTGTCATCTACGGACAGGATTTTTTTGTTGGCCAGCACCTCAAAATGAGATCCGATCTCTTCTTCAATGAAATTATGGCTTTCTTTTAGCTTTATGGTTACCCAAAAGCAGGCTCCCATACCAAATTCACTTTTAATACCAATCTCACCGCCCATAAGTGTTGCCAAGCTTTTACAAATAGATAAACCAAGTCCTGTTCCGCCAAAGTTACGGGTGGTAGAATTATCGGCCTGATCAAATTTATTAAAAATCCGTTCCTGTTTGTCTATGGGTACGCCAATGCCAGTATCTTCAACCTCTATACGAAATATTATATCCCCTTCTTCGTCTTTATGGGATGAAATATTCAAAGAAATATGGCCTTTTTCCGTAAACTTACCAGCATTACTGAGGAGATTTGTCACGATCTGTCGTATGCGGCCCGGGTCACCAACCACATTAGTTACGGCGTCTTCTTCGAAGTAGAAAAGCAATTCCACACTACGGTCAGCGTTTTTCAGAGCTTGCATTTCCAAAATATCCTGCATGAGTGTTTGGATATTGAAATCCACGGCCTCAATCTCGACTTTCCCCGCTTCTATTTTTGAAAAATCGAGGATATCGTTAATCAATGACAGCAAAGCATCCGCTGATCTCATTGTTGTCTGGGCGTAATAACGTTGTTGGTTGGAGAGTTTCGTATCCAACAAAAGGCCTATTGTACCAATAACACCGTTCATGGGAGTTCTGATTTCATGGCTCATATTGGCCAGGAATTCGGACTTCATTTTTGTGGTTTCCTCCGCCCGTGTTTTGGCGTCCCGAAGTTCCAGTTCTGCTTGTGTTCGTTGCGTTATGTCCCGGATGAAAGCGGTATATAGATGCTCGTCTTCTGTTCTTATTTCGGAAACAGAAAGATCAATGGGGAAAAACTCACCGTTACTGCGAACAGCCATTTCTTCCCGTGTTTGGTCGATCGTATATTTTTTACCGTCGTTATGATATTTTGAAAGATAGCTATCGTGGGCACGCTGATTGTCATAATCCATTAGAATATTGACATTCTTTCCCAATATTTCATGGGTTTCATAGCCAAACATAGCACAAGCGGATTTATTGAAGGATACGATAGTTCCTTTTTCATCAATATTTATAATCGCATCCGCTGCGGTCGTTAAGATTGCTTCCATACGAATGGACGTTGATTCCGCAACTCTCTTGGCGGCTAAGAGGGCTTTTTGAGCTTGTTGCGTGCGCTCTACCTCATGAGACAACTGCTCATAGGAAAATGCATAATCCAACATAAGTCCAATGAAAGGCACAAGATAAGCAATTATTTTCAGGAAATGAGCAATGTTAAAATGATTGTCGAACAAAGCCGATGAGCCAAAAGCCATGTGCGCTTCAAGGGTAATATCCGGCACTAATGCTAATATCAAAGCCGCAGTGAATAGAGATGGCTTTCGTTTATGGAGATGCCACAAAGGAAATACCGCAAATATGAGGATAAGTAATGGCACCACATCATAGGGGCGCGTGATGATGTTATTGGGAAATTGAGTTTGTGGCAAGACAGCATTGGTCGCGGCCAAATGGACCAACCCATAGGCAACCGCAATAAAGGCAAAACTGACAACAGCGATAATCCGGGTTCTATTCCGTGTCTGTTGTTCTTTCTGTTGGAAAAAATACAATACGATTGATGCGCCCACAACCAAAATAATGGAATGAAACCCTCGCGATAGCGCCCATGTGAAGGGAATGAGATCCTTGTTTTCAGCACTGGCATCAATCAACCTCATGGCAGCCAATGTATGGAACATATCCATAAACCCAGAACTGACCAACGCAATACCAATGACCGGGACTGTGAATTCTCCATTATTACGGTAATGAATGAACGATAGGATAACGGTCAATAATGCGACGACTACAGAGCTCCATTCCAGTAAACCATGCTGTAGCCCCCCCTTTAAGGCATAAAACATTTCATCCGCAAGTGCCGGTTTGTTTAGGCCTTTTTCTGCAATATCACTAATATTAAAATCATAAACACCAGAGGCAAAGCTTATCCCAAATATATTCAATATAGCCGGCGCAATAGAAATCAATATGACAATCAATACAATAGAAAAAGGAAAGCCCTTCCCTGTTGATATATCAGCTTGATTATTGGAAAAAAATGCCTTCATACGCGGCCCCTTACAAAAATATAATTCAAATATATTTAAGTTAGAATGTACTTATTAAGTTAGCGTTAAAGAGCAAAAAAATCAAGGTCAGGAGGCTTTTAAGCCCATTGTCTTTCGATCAGACACAACATACCAGAAAGTCACAGTTAATAATATTGCGAGAACCACAAAGATCATCTTATTCATATTGACCCAGCCAATGGTTTCCAGCATGTAACCAGATGTCAGGGTTGAAATGGCTGTTAAGCCATAAACCACAAAATCATTTATGCCCTGGACATGGGCTTTTTCATCTGGCGAATAAGCCCGTTCCAATAATGTGGTGCCGGCGGTAAACATAAAGTTCCACCCAAGGCCAAGCAGCATTAAGGAGCCATAAAAGTTTATCAATCCCACCCCCTGAATAGCAAATATGCCAGATACCATAAAGCATAACATTCCAGTAAGAAGTATCTTAACCGAGCCATAATGAGCAATAAGTGAACCTGAAAAGAATGCAGGCAGAAACATAGCCACTACATGCCATTGAATGACGCTTGCTGCGTCACTGACTTGGAACCCGCAATAATCAACGATTTGTATGGGAGATGACGTCATGACGTATGACATCATAAGGTAAGCACCAGCAGCATTCAGGCTGGAACATAAGAAAGCAGGACGTTTCAAGACCTCAATCAAGCCAGGCTTTGCAAGAGGTTTCTTAGTTTTTTCTGCCTGTGTCGGCGCGTGGTCCGGAAATTTCAGGAACAAAAGGATAAACTGTGTCAGGAAACTCAAAATAATTACCAGAATATAAGTTCCGGCATAGGGAATTGGCAGATAAAAATTGGCCTCAAAAAACTGAGCCGCACTAGGGGCAACGAATGCCGCAATTAATCCCCCGGCTAATACATATGATACAGACTGTTTATGCCTGTGAGTGGGCGTGACTTCCATGGCTGCAAAACGGTAAAATGCTGTGAAAGACTGGAAAACGCCATGTGTCATAACGCCAAAGCTAAAGAGCATGAAATTTGCATTAAAAATACCGTAATAGGTCAAAGAACCCGATAGCAGCGCAAATAATGCCCCTACTTGAAAACCTCGTTTTCTGCCATATTTTTTCATAAACATAGAGGCAGGGTAAGCCGTAAGCGCCGCCGCGATAAGTCCCATCGCCGCAGGAATTGTTGCCATAGCAATACTGCCCGTCAGCATCTTCCCCACTAAAGCGGAATAGGTCACCATAGTAATGGTTGATGTTAGGGCGATTGCCTGACCTATGATTAGAAACGCTATATTTCGACTGCTATTTTCCATATTCAAAATTAAATCCTTATGTCCATACCGTCATAGGCTGGTTCAATATGGGCAGGAAGTGATTTTTTCAGTGTTTCATAATCAAGGTCCCATGTCATATGTGTCAGTATGGCATGCTTGGGTTTGAATTTATCAATCCAGTTTAAAGTTTGCTCAAGGTGAGAATGTGTTGGATGTGGTTCTGGTCGCAAGCAATCAACAATCCACAGATCAAGGCCTTCTAAATGAGACTCGCTTTCCTTAGGTATCGCATTAAGGTCCGTTGTATAAGCCATATTATTTAAACGATACCCCACTGTTATTGAGGGGCCGTGGATAAGGTCGAATGGCTGAATGGCAAGAGAGCCAATATGAAAGGGTTTATCTTCAATAGTGTTCGCATTAAGAATGGCTGGATAACCTTGCTTGCTCGCAAATATATAATCAAAACGCCTTTTCAGAACGGATATGGTCTGTGCATTGCTATAGGCTTCCACCCGTTGTCTCATAATATGAGAAATGGCCCGCAAGTCATCTATACCATGTGTATGGTCCGCGTGGTCATGGGTAAACAGAACGCCGTCAATATGAGTAATATCCGCATCAAGGCATTGTTCTCTCAAATCTGGTGTCGTATCGATCAGGACTTTTGTTTTCTTATCCTCAATAAAAATTGATGACCTACGTCGTCTGTTTTTTGGATTATTCGGATCACAAACACCCCATTGCCCTCCAATTTTAGGCACTCCCGTAGAGGTTCCACAGCCCAAAATTGTAATTTTTAAAGACTTTGGCATGGCCGTTCAGCCTTTGTGAAGAGAGTGTAAAAATTATCTGTTGTTGCTTTTGCTAAATCAGCGTAGGGAATTTCCAGATGTTTTGACAAGAACTCTGCGGTGTGTTTGACGTAGGATGGTTCATTAGGCTTTCCCCGTTTTGGAACAGGAGACAAATACGGCGCATCCGTTTCTATCAAAAGCCTATCCAACGGAATGATCTTTGTGGTTTCTTGAAGGTCTTTTGCGCTATTAAAGGTTACGATACCGGATATAGAAATATAGAATCCCAAATCTAGACTAGCTTCTGCAAAAGCACGGGACGCCGTAAAACAATGGATAACAGCGGGATACGCGCCCTTCTCCATTTCTTCTCGCATGATCTTGATACATAGATCATCAGCTTCTCTGGCATGAACGATCAATGGTAATCCGGTTGCACGGGACGCGGCAATATGGGCTCGGAAATTGGCTTCCTGAAGGTCCCGTGGTGCATATTCATAAAAGAAATCCAAACCGCTTTCACCAATCCCAATGATCTTCTTAGGCTTGGCTTTTTCGATCAAATCGCTAGCCAATACGCCTGGTTCTTTTTCTGATTCATGAGGATGACTGCCCACAGTACCATAAACATGGTCGTATTTTTCCGCTATGGCCAACACATCATCATATTCGCTAAGCCGTGCATTAATGGCCAGCATGGTTTCTACCCCGGCATCCTTGGCCCGGGCCATCACACCGGCCATATCTTCCATCATGGTGCCGTAATTCAGGTGGCAATGGCTATCAACAATCATTTATCATCTGCCTTGATATATCGGGGAAACACACCCTCAGGTTTATCCAAAACCGTACCGGAGACCAAACGCCCCGGCGTTCCCAATTGGGAAAAACCCCGCTGGTCTGTGGCAATATTAATTTGGTCAAGTAGTTTCGCGGATGATTCCGGCATGATAAAACTGATTAAGATGCCAATTTGGCGAACAACTTCCGCTGTGATGTAAAGCACTGTTCCCATACGCTGTGGGTCTGTAGTCTTTAGCGCCCATGGAGCTTGTCCTGCAAAATAAACATTACAGTCTGACACCACTTTCCAGATGACCTCCAAGGATTTATTGATACTTTGACGGTCCATCAACTCTCTGACCTGAGACAATAATCCATCTACTTGGGCTAATATTTTTTCATCCTCAGGAGTGAAGACACCTGTTTCGGGAATCTGACCATTACAATTCTTAAAAATCATACTAAGCGACCGCTGCGCCAAGTTACCTAAGTCATTGGCAAGGTCCGAATTGATGCGATTGATCATTGCTGTATGAGAAAAATCGCCATCATTACCAAACGGCACTTCCCGCATCAGAAAATATCTAACCTGGTCAAGGCCGAATTCTTCAACTATCTCAAAAGGGTCAATCACATTACCAAGTGATTTGGAAATCTTTTGGCCCTCATTGGTCCACCAACCGTGAGCAAAAACCCTTTTTGGCGGCTCAATTCCTGCAGCCATAAGGAATGCTGGCCAATAAACGCCATGAAAACGGACAATATCCTTGCCCACCATATGGATATCCGCTGGCCAGAATTTCTGGAATTTTTCACAGTCCACATCTGGATAACCCGCAGCGGTAAGATAATTGGTCAACGCATCGATCCAAACATACATGATATGCTTATCATTACCCGGTACAGGAACGCCCCAAGAAAAACTGGTGCGGGAAACCGACAAATCACGTAATCCTCCCTCGACAAAGCTTTTGACTTCATTTTTACGGCTTTTCGGCAGAACGGTTTCCGGTAACTTCTCGTACCATTCCAGTAGTTTGTCTTCCCATGCGGATAATTTAAAGAAATAGCTTTCTTCTTCTACCCATTCCACAGGCGCACCCGTCGGGGCAAGTTTCTCACCACCCTTCCCTTGAGTTAGCTCGTTTTCCGCATAATAGGCCTCATCACGCACTGAATACCAACCAGAATATTTATCCAGATAGATATTTCCGCTGTCCTCCAGCTTCCGCCATAAAGCCTGACAGGCGATTTTATGCCGCTCTTCTGTGGTTCGGATAAAATCATCATTGGAGAAATTCATGACTTTAGCCAGTTCCCGGAAACGCATGGAAACCTCATCACAAAATTCCAGAGGGTCTTTACCCTTGGCGGCAGCAGATTTTTCTACCTTTTGACCATGTTCATCGGTTCCGGTCAGGAACATGACATCAAAGCCATCCATCCTTTTAAAACGGGCCATAACATCACAGGCCAGAGTAGTATAGGCATGACCAATATGGGGGATATCATTCACGTAATAGATAGGTGTTGTGATATAAAAGGCTTTTTTTGCCGTCATCTGGAATTATACCCTAAGTTAATTTTTGACTGAGCAGGGTCAGGATATTGAGGACTACTTGTTTGCGATCCAGATTAATCCGACCCATTTTATGGGTTATCTTTTCCCACAGGTCGACCCACTGATCAAGAGGTAATCTCTGTCCCAACTGCTCCATAAGCTCAATCTCGCCACTTAGCACAGGCTTTACCGGGCTTGGGTGGTTGTTTTCCTGCGCGGCAACATGGCGGATCATGCGATTTATGAAGGCCGTCAGAAGCTCTCCGAAAAGAACATATTTCTGCTCGGCCTTTTTATTACTCAGGCTGTCCGCCACTTTATGAGCCAAGGGAACATCAAGCATTGGCAAGGATGATAGAATTCCCATGAGTTGGATATATAATTCCAGCCCCTGATTTTCCACAAGGTTGATTCCATAGCCCGGACTGCCGTCACTTAAGATGCCGTAACTGGCAATTTCATCTGGCGATAAATCAGGGTAATATTCTGAAAGAATTTCAGCCACAGCCTCTAAACCCAGTGGATTTAACCTTAACTGCCGACAACGTGAGGTGATTGTGGGCAATAATTTTCCCGGCGCATGGGCCAATAGAACAAGCAATACATTTTTTGGTGGCTCTTCCAACAATTTTAACAAGGCATTGGCCGCATTACGGTTCATTTCATCAGCACTGTCGATAATGGCAATACGCCATCCTCCTTCGAGCGAGGTTCTAGCAAAGAAATTTTGCAACTTCCGCACATCATCAACCACGATCTCTGCTTTTATTTTTCCTGTTTTCTCATTTAACTGACGTTCGATGACCACCAGATCACCATGGCTTCCCGCCGTAATGAGCATATTGATTCTGGATATGGGGTCTGTATCCAATGTTGTTAAAGGCGTCTTTTCCAAAACGTCCCCGAACAATCCCGGAGCCGCATCATCGCCAGGAGAGTTATGCATCAAAAAACGCGCCATTTTATGGGCCAGTGATGCTTTGCCAATACCGCGCGGCCCTGTGATAAGCCATGCATGGTGCAACCTGTTTGAGTTATAGGCCTCCAAAAACAATTGTTCCGCAGCCTCATGACCTTTTAGGCTAAATTCCCGTAGTTTGTCCGTCATATAGAAAGACCAAAAGTTACTGAAACCTGTTGCCAGATACGGTCAGCGACCTCGCCAATTGTGCCTGCCCCCGATATCACCCGACACCGCTCAGGATTTTCTTTTGCAATATCAAGGAAGGCCTGCCGCAAGCGTCCGTGAAAATCTTCCTGCATTTTTTCAAAGCGGTCTTCACGTTGCAGCTCGGATAAAACCGCTTCCCGTGCATTTGCCCGCGTTAAACCAAGTCCTGTATCCGTATCCAGAATAAGGGTCATATCAGGCCAGAAGTTCTTTGTAGCAAATTGGTGAATTTGTTGAACTATCGCTTTATCCACCCCATGCCCCGCACCTTGATAAGCGAAAGTAGAATCAGCATAACGATCAGAAATAACCCATTTCCCCGCGGCCAGAGCAGGCAGAACAGTACGTTCTAAATGATCCACCCGAGCCGCATAAAAAAGAAGAACTTCCGTCATAGGCACCCATTTATCAGGCTCTCCCGTGACCAGTAATTGACGAATTTCCTCCGCTCCCGGTGCGCCGCCCGGTTCCCGCGTTAGGACAACATCAACCCCCATCCCGACAAGTTGATCCCGCAATAGATTAACCTGAGTCGATTTACCTGCGCCCTCTCCGCCTTCAAAGGATATGAATTTTCCACGCGATAGAATAGCTTCATTCACTGCCTGCGGACCCCATCAACAGATAGTTAAAAGCGGCCTTTAAACGTGCTACACCGCCAAGCTTTGAAACATTTGCACCTGCAACCAAAGGAACCTGTATCGGTTTCATGTCACGGGCTGAAATTTCAAGAGTTGCCAGAGGCTGCCCCTTAACAATAGGAGCTGGAACCGGACCAGTATATATAACCTTTACTTTCATTTTTCTTCGGTCTTGGCGGCTTAGGGAAAGAATGACATCTTCCTCTATAATCAGAGGAACCTTACCCTCCATACCCAACCAGACATTTGCCGTATCCACAATATCTCCCGCTTTAAACAGAGGGTAAACGCTGAAATTACGGAAACCATGATTTAACAGTCTTTCCGCTTCCCGGGCGCGGGCGCGATTGCTTTTAAGGCCATTGAGCACCAGAACCAAACGCCGACCATTCTGAACAGCAGACGCTGCGAGGCCGTAACCACCATCTTCTGTATGGCCGGTTTTCAGACCATCTGCTGATGGCATACTGTACAATATCGGATTACGATTAGTTTGTGAGATATTGTTATAGGAAAATTTCTTTTGTTTGAACATTGCGTAATATTCAGGAAATTCCGTCACAAGTTTCTGCGATAATGTTGCAAGGTCACGGGCGGACATATAATGAGCCTCATTCGGCCAACCATTCACATTGGCGAAATGAGAATCTTTCATGCCAAGTTCAGCGGCTTTTTCATTGCTCCATTCCACAAAGACCTCTTCGGAACCGGCGATACCTTCGGCCAATACGGCACAGGCATCATTCCCCGATTGAACAATAACACCTAAAAGCAAATCACGAACCGTCACTTTTTGCCGGGCCTTCAGGAACATGGTTGAGCCTTGTAGACGCCATTTGCGCCATATGCCATCGCTGACCTTAAATTCATCATCCAGCAGAATATTACCATCCCGCAACCTTTCAAAGGTCAGATAAACAGTCATCAGCTTGCTCATAGAGGACGGTGGCATTCTTACATCCGCGTTATGCTCAAACAAAACGGCCCCGGTGGAGCCTTCGACCAAAATCGCATGTTTTGCCTGTGTCTTGATCTCAGCAGCCTGAGCTATTTGCAGGGCCGTTGCCATGCCAAAGCTGACCACAGCTAATCCAATAATATTTTTTAATGTTTTATTTTTCATCATGTATGCTTCTGATCTGAATGATTTTTTAATAATCCGTAATGATACGGGCTGTATTGTGACCCAATGATAATATTCTGCCAAGTATAATCTCAGCTAATTCTACTGTTGGATGCGGACCAACCCTGACACGGTAAAGATTTTGACCGTTAACATCGACCTTTTCAATCTTTGTATTACTGATATGCCCCATAGAATCAGCTATTTTCTGTGCATTATTTTCTTTGGAGTATGCCCCGATCTGAACATATATATTTTTCGCGCTAACAATTGGTTCTGGTGCAGTATTTTTTTCCGGTTCCAATTCTACTATGACAATTTCTTCTCTTTGCACCTTTGGCATTTCCTGTGAGGGTGCCATTGCCTGAGTTGGAACGGGCAATTCCCCGCGCGGGCCTTTTACGGCCTGTACGCGGACCTTTGTTACGCCCTTCTTCTCAAAGCCCAACAATTGTGCGGCCCGGCGTGATACATCAATCAAACGGTTGCCAACGAATGGCCCCCGGTCATTAACCTGCAAAATCAGCCAGCGGCCATTATCCATATTGGTCACCCGAACATAACTCGGCATGGGCAAAGTCGTATGAGCGGCGGTGAGGTCATTCATGTTAAAGACATCCCCATTGGCCGTTTTACGTCCGTGGAATTTAGAGCCATACCACGACGCCAGCCCTATCTTATCATAATAGGGGTCAGCCGCAGGACGATAGACCTTTCCTGAAACCTTATAAGGTTTTCCAACCTTATAGACAGGACTTGGTGGACTTCCCCCCTCATACGGCCCACCGGTCACGCCACAAGCGACGAGACCTAAACAAATAACAACAATAATAAAGGAACGAATCAAACTCATTTCAGCTCTTCCGAAAGCAAACTAACGCCGAGAGCATAATAATTTGAACAATTATAACTCAATATGGCTCTAAAATTTTTATAGGTCAGGAATGCAGGCCCCTCAGGTCCCGCTGGCATAATCAAGGAGGCCTTGAAATTCGGATCGGCCACAATGGGCAGGTCACCACCGTAAATTGTTCTGATGCCCATCTCCTGCCATTCAGCGAGGTTATATTGCTTGCTGTGATGTTTTAAGGCACGGCGGCAATATTTGACTTTCTCTGTCTGGCGTATCTTTTGCCAAAGGCCCTCCACATCATCGGGCAGCATCACCTGCCGCCCCCATGTTCTGTTCGCCTGCCAGCCATGCTCTTTCAAATAATTGGCAATAGAGGCAAAAACATCGGACTTGTCAT
>JAESRB010000080.1 GCA_016764855.1 Emcibacter sp. | reverse complement strand
GCAATATACTGAATTACCTACAACGGGACGCTTCGATTCGAAATGTCGATCTTGCGGATCGAGTTGGTCTTGCGCCATCCAGTTGCCTGCGCCGTGTGCGCAATCTGCGGAAAGATGGGATCATCACAGGGTCTGTTGTTCTGACAAATGCCGAGAAGATGGGCCGAAACGTAAAGGCCATCGTGAGCATTAAGTTTTTGGATCACAGGAACGATGCGCTCAACGATTGGTTGGCATCGCTTGCACAGGAACGCGCCGTGTCGCAGGTTTATTCCGTATCGGGCGAGACAGATGCTGTCGTTTTTCTAACACTGGCAAATATGAAAGAATTTCAGGAACTCAACCAAAGATTATTTGCGGGTAATCCGAATGTGGCTCAGTTCGTAACGCAATTTGTTCTCGAAGAACATAAATTTGAGTTAGCGCACTGAAAATCAAATGCCGTCGTTGGGCGAGCGTCAACACCATTTCTTGCGAAGTAACCAAGGGTGGTTTTGGGATTTCTTGCTGAGCTTTTCTGGATTGTGCGAATCGATACGCTCACAGGGATCTGCAACGACATAGATATCGTTTTCTCCGCGCTCGGCCATCCCTGTTGTAGCCGTACCCGTGAGATAAGCCCATCATTGAACGCCGGAACAAAGTCATTCAGGCCTACACAGCGACGGCAAAGTATCTTTGGCAATCCAAAGCCCCAGCCGATAGGAAGCTGGGCGCGAAGACAGACCGTTTCGTTACTGGTTTGACGCACGGTGATACCGAGCGATCAGCTATGGGTCAAAAAATAATAGGGAAGGCCCATAAGAGGTGCCCAGAGCGGGTTGAGGTCCTAAATAACCACAGCACCCGCAGACCGTATAGCGGCGTGATCAGGAACGTAGTAGAGCGTCCAAGCAGATCGCCGCGAACAAGGATGAAGATAAAGAGCGGTAAACTGCATATGCAACGCTTAGTCGCAGACTAAAGAAAAACTTTGCGTCAGGTCAGGCTCAAAAATCAACTATATCCCATGAACATGGACCGTGACAGCATTTTCAAGCGCGACCTTACTATTCAGCATCGGCAACGGCTGTCTTGCCGGACATCAAGCTGAGGGCTCCTATTAGGATGGCCACCGTGATGTAGATCGACGCGAGCCCGACTTTCCCTGCAACAAAACCGATGACTGACGGGACCAGCAAAACCCCTACATGGCCTATTGTGGTGACAACACTCAAACTGACGCCAGCGTTTAAGCCTGGTTGATTGCCGGCCGTCGAAAAAAGAATTGGCACAAGATTTGCCATACCGATCCCACAAAGAGCAAACGCCGTTATCGCCAGCCAAGCCCAAGGCGACAGGCCGACGACTAGCATGCTTAGTGCCGCAACGATGCAAGACCATCGGAATGTCGCAACTGAGCCGAAGTGATTGCGGATGCCGTCACCGCAAAACCGTGTCAACGCCATAGCTCCTGAAAAACCAGCAAACGCGAAACCCACCGTTGCGGTATCTGCGGTCAACTCATTTTGCAGGTACAAGGCTGACCAATTTAGCACCGAGCCTTCGGCGCTCATACACAAGAGCGCCATTGCAGCAACAATATAAATGCCTGGCTGTTTGGGCCACGTGATACGGCGACGGGTATCCTTTGGTTGAAGGACGGCACCCTCATTAATGTGCGTAAAGGCCAGCGCTACTACGGCTGCCGCAAGAACCGCGACTATGATGGCGTGTTGAAAGGAACCGAATGTCTGAATGCCGATGCCACCCAAGCTGCCGCCAGCAAACCCGCCAAGGCTCCAAAAACCGTGTGACGTCGACATTACCGCGCGCCCTAATTGCTTTTCAACCGCTACGACATTGGCGTTCATGGCAACATCCATGCCCCCAACGAAACAGCCAAACATAGCAAGTACGATCACCGCTACCCAGACGTCAGACGTCAGCGCCGTCAGAGGTAACATGCAAACGAATGGCACAACAAACAAACGCAGTGTTTTCCCTGATCCAATGCGGGAGATCAATTGCCCAGCCAGCGCCATGGTGCAAATGGCTCCGAGACCGTAGCCGAAAATGAGCAGACCAAGCGTGAATTCACTGATGCCCACTCTGGCAACGAAACTCGGAATTTGCGGCACCCAACTGCCAACAACGAAACCGTTTACGAGAAACATGGCGGCGACAGCCCAGCGGTCAAACTGGATCGCTGGCTGGACGTCAGATGATGACATGTTGGAGAACTCCATTCTATAACTTCTACAGATCCAACTGCCGTTAACTTCGGATCAACATCGCGCAGGCAATGAGCAAATGCCATCCAGTCTTTGACAGTTTATTTTCGCCTTTAGCAAAAGACTTTTGATGAACTTGGCGTTGTTATATTTCTAGTCTGCCAGTTGCCGAAGCTCCCCATGAAGGTAAGAGAAGTTAATGAAATGCATTTTCTATTCTTCTAGGATTTTTTTTGTACGGATAAATTTTACTTGCGATATTTTTGACGACGATCATTTGGCAACAAACCGCGACATGTATGGGCTGTCTCCGTTTGGCAAGATGTGTTGTGTTCTGATCCGTTGATCAAGTGCAGGCATGTGCCCGGCCCTTTTCGTGTGGCCTTTCTCATGCCTCTGGCCTCGATGAAGTCGGGGAATTAGGTCCCTAACGATACCGTCAAGCTGATGGTCAGCCATATCATTTCTACACACCCGACATGATCAAACGCAAGAATTCTCCCGGTTTTAAAGGCCACCGTTTTCCGCCGATATTATCGAACATGCCGTTTGGCGGCACTTCCATTCCAGCTTGAGCCTGCATGATATTGAAGACTTACTAGCTGAACGCGGGATCATTGTTAGCCATGAAGCCGTTCGTTTTGGGGCGGCAAGTTCGACCGACAATATGCCAAAGCAATCCGAAAAGACCGGCCACCAGTTGGTGATAAATGGCATTTGGACAAAGCGGTAATTTCGATCCGTGGTAAAAACATTGGTTGTGACGGGCGGTGGATCAGAACGAAAACGCTTTAGAAATTCTTGTGCAAAGCCGCCAAAATACGAAAGCAACTAAACGTTGCATGCGCAAACTGGTGAAGCAGTACGGCATGCCGAGAATAATGATTACCGATAAATTGCGCTCATATGGTGCTGCAAAACATGACTTCGCTCCGGGGCTGGAGCAGCGCAGCCACAAGGGTCTGAACAATCGAGCAGAAGGTTCGCATAAAGGTATCACTTCATTCAGCGGGAACGGGTAAATTCGGCGCTGAATTCCTTCGGTGCAACAAGCTTATCTCACAGCGGCAATCGACGCTGCAAGCGCCCCAGCCGCAGCTTCTGGTCCTATTTCGCCATGGAAGACCTTCATCACCACAATGAAATACGCCTCTTGAATATTGGCCGGTTGGACATAGCCGTGCGCCAATGAGCCGATGAGCATGCCATTCTTATTCGCGGCCCTGACATCTGCGATGGCTTTCTTGCCACAGGCATCAAAAGCCGTGTCAGACACATCCATTCGAGCAGGCGCTGCCCCCTTTGCATCATTGAACAACGATTGAAAAGCGGGGTCCATAATGGCCTTGGCGAGCTTCATTTGCGCAGCCTGCCGATCGGGTTCTACATCGAACATAACAATTATATCGGAGTTGAAAATTACATCGTCTTCGGTACCAGGAAAGCGGGCGTACATGTAGTCCGTGTCGGATTCCTTTTGCGCCGCACGAAACTCGGCCTTGACCCAATCGCCCGCCACCTCAAGCAACGCTTGCCCCGTGACCACCATATCTGTCGCGTCACTCCAATTGCGTCCCGAATAGGCAGAATCCGTATAACTCGCAAGCTTGGCGAGATTTTGGAATGCTTTGGTCATTTCGGGCGATGTCAATGCTGCGGCGTCGAGCTCAATGAACGCTTTTTTATAAAAATCGATTCCATTTGTGGCCATCACAACGGAATCGAATAGGGTAGCCATCAGCCAGGGCTGGCCACCAATAGCCATAGGAACAAGACCAGCGGACCTTGCTCGCTCGAGGACTACGAAGAGTTCATCCATGGTGGCGGGTGGCGCTTTCAACCCCACTTTCTCAGCTGCAACCTTGTTGATCCATAACCAGTTGATCGAATGCAACGAGAGCGGAACGCCAATCCATTTACCATTAAACTTGCAGAATTTTTGCAAGGCTTCAGGAATGACATTTTCCCAATCACCAGCCGCAGCCAAACTAGAAAGGTCACTGAGAACACCCTTCCGGGCCCAATCCTGAGTGCTGTAGCCAGACATCACCGCCGCCGTGGGAATATCGCCTGTCGCGACCATAGTTTGCAGTTCCGTCATCATTTTTGCACCGCCGGAGATTGGCGTGTCGTTGTAGCCAACGCCTTCTTTAGAAAGGTTTTTCTTGAGTACGTTGAGTGCTGCAGCCTCGCCACCCGTTACCCACCAATGGACCAGTCGGACTTCGTCAGTTACCTGACACGCCATTCCAGATATTGGAGCTGGGGGGATATTCGTGAGCAATTTCCCTTCATTAAACATTCTTAGCTTCCTCAACATTGATAGTGACACAAATATTCAACTGACACGAAGTAGCACCTGTACTGCCGTCATCGTATTTACAACGAGTAGAGAAGATTGCCACGCACCTTGAACCGCCGTTCACGGGTCTTCCGTTGCGTTACGCTTCCCTGGCGACGCTAGGTGGCATAATTTGATGCTAAGTCGTTAGTTCTAGTCATCATAGAACCAAATATCAGGCCGAAGTCAGCATTGGCGCTGCTTTAGAATGCGTTTCATTCTCAATACTTGCCGCAAGATTTATGGCCTTTTGCAATAACCCTAGGTTTGATATAAGCAATGCCTCCAACTCTGAGTGCTTCAAAACAAACGAACTGTCTTGGGCCAAAACGTCGAGCGCAACACTAAATTCTCTTTTGCGGATCATCCCGAGGAACAAGAGAGTCAGCTTGCGAAGCGTCAAGTCATATTCGATATCGATGCCACACTCCGAGAGAGCTTCTGCGTTATTTTTATAAATTCTCTTTAGACAGCTGATAATTATTTCCGGCTTCAGACGTGGCGCGCCGCTGAAATAATACGCGAGGGGAACATCGCTCTTTAGCCCAAAAATTTTCGTCCCAGTACCAAGCAATTTCATGCCCATAACCAAGTCTTCGTACCACGGGATATCGTTATCAAAACCACCCGCCTCGATAAAATGTGAAGCGCGGGCAAAAGTGGATTGGAGATAAAATGGGAACGACATATACTTGCTGGAGCAAACAAAATTCATATCGTATTCGAGCGGTGGGTGTAACGCGCCATAATACCCCTGATTTAAAATCTTTGATAGATAGTAATCGTCGTCGGTGCCTTCTCTCGGTTTACGCCGGTCCAAGGATGATACGAGAGCGATCTTATCATACCCATATTTTTGATACATTTCTTCATAAAATGAGACTTGTTTGGCAATTTTGGATGGGTGCCAAAGATCGTCAGCGTCTTGCCATGCGATAAAGCCATCTGAAGCTAGGCCAAGGAGCGCATTTCTGGCCTGTGGACGACCCCGATTTACCTCATTGCGATGAAGGGTTACCCGAGAATCACGGTCTTCAAAAGATTTTACGATGTCCGGTGAGGCATCGGTAGAACCATCATCGTAAACAACAATCTGAAAATCACCATATGTCTGCTCAAGAGTATTTTCGATCGTCTCCCCAATTGTACTTTGCGAATTATAGCAAGGGATTGCTACGACGATATTATCTAATGATGGCGAGGATATATTAGTCATTATGTTCTCCAGCAAACTATAAAAATAAGATGTTTCGGTTCTATTTGTTGTGGTCTGATGTCTTTTTAACTACCATATATCTCCTGACTTGAAATTTCGTTCTCGAGCATTTTTTTAAAAAAATGCAAACTTTATCAGCCGATTTTTTTCACTACTAACACTTGCTATCGCCATCACGAATCGTGGGGAATTTAACTTTAATTTTCGGTTGGATTGTCATCGCGAGACAGCGCCTTTTTCCTATCCGGCCTGACGGCATGCGATTACACGTCGCACTTCTACGCCTGCGGATCTGGGTCGCTCCTTTTGGCTAGGTGAAATGTTGTTGAAATAAAATCAAAACAGATTGGCAATCGGACTATAGGCGCAAACAAGGTCGCATCACGTGTAAAATTCGTTTCATCGACGGGGTAATGAAAGAAGATGCTTGATAAGTTGGAACATCTGGAAAATCGTAAGACGAATGAACTTACCGTGACGGCCCCTTTTACGGGCACTTGGGGACTGCACCAAAACGGGAAAGGTCCATAGCGATGTCATTCCAGCATTCCCTAAATTCGGAGATTATCGATTATGTGGTTAGGGGTCGATAATTCCTGCCCAACATCTGTTCTCGAATTGAGCCCTGTCAGCACGAGAGTGCTGGTAATACCAAACATGTTAGCACCCAGAATATCAGTCGCAACCTGATCACCGATCATCATCATGGAACTGGCGCCGCTACGACGCTTTCCTTCAGCAAACATTCTGTTACTAGGCTTTCCAAAAGAGATGACTTCAGGCTCAGTACCAAGTAATTTCTTGAGCGCTTCACTGAACATAGTAGCGAATATTCCGGAGCCAAAAGCGTAGCTATCCGAGCCTCGAGGATAAGCGCTATCGCTGTTCGCAAGTAGTAATAAAGGCAATTTTCCGGAGCTCTTGAAGTACCGCACACAGGCCGTCAGGGCTGCCTCCAAGATCTCACGAAAAGAAAAGCCTTCGTCATCCAGCAGCACGAGAACATCGAAGAGTTCCGCTTCGCCGCAAGAAACAATCGAGTGCTTACCTGTGTCTAAAACCGTACGGCACGATGGGGGCCCGATAAAGGCGACTTTGGCCCCCGCTGGTATATTGTTGAATATGTAGTCTTGAACGAGAGATCCCGCGGAAATGACACATTCCCATGAGAGCAAAGGGATGCCATTCTTCCGCAAACGCTCGTATATACCAATCTCGGTATCACCGCAGATATTCGTCAGTAAGAAATATTTTTTGTTTTTTTCATTTAGATAATCAACAAACTGCGGTGCGCCCTCAATAGCCCCCTTCTTGTTGATCAAGACTCCCATCACGTCTAGCAATAGCGTATCGTGACTGGCAACTAAGTGTTCAAGCGTGATCAATGCCCCCTCCTCCCGAGGTCGTCGACTGCAACGATTTTCGGTCTGAATTTGTCGCCACTTCAATAGCAGTCATAAAAATATCAGCCGACTTGGGGGCTATTTCCGACCCATAAAAGTCACCCTGCATTGTCACGAGATATGCCCACTCCAACCATTGAACCAGATGCCATAAATCATCTGCTTCGACAGTAGGACCGCCCCAGATTCGGAAGCCAGGGGGGGCATCATGCATGGTGAAAATATCGTAAGCGACACCCTCATTTTGCAGTAACTCAATCATAGATTTGCATAAAAAATCTGCTTCTTTGCGCTCAAATGGAAGAACCAATTGAAGGCAAAGTGAGACTGGAGAACGCGAACTTTCATTTGCCAACCATTCGATCCAGGGCGTCTTTTTCACCCAGTCATCAACGACAGCGTAATTTAGTTGAACGCGTCGCAAAAGATTACTGTGCCCCCCCAGCCCTTCGGCCCAATCCAGAGCAGAGTGAAGGTCTTCAAGCGCCAGAATACTTGGAGTGGAGATTGTATGCCCATCGAACAAGTTATAGAGAGCAGTGCCATCGGCCTTGCAAAAATTGAGGAGCTTAGGTCCCGGTGATTTAGCTGTTCTAGACGTCGCGCGTTTCAATGCTCGAGGCCCAAAGGCGATCATACCTTGACCTGCCTCACTTCCCAAGCCTTTCTGCCAAGACCATGTAATGGCATCAAGTTTGGTAAAATCCAAATGCATCGAGAACGCAGCTGAAGCTGCATCTGCAATCACAAGGCCTTCGCGACCTTCTATCACCCAATCGAGATCTTTGACGCAAACACCATTACCGGTCCCGTTGTAAACCAGCACCAAGTCATTCTCATCTTTTACGTCAGAAGTGTTCGGAAAACTCCGGCCTGTCCCTGTATGAATCATGACACGCTGGCCCATAATCCGGGTAATGTCATCGGCCCAATAGCCGGAGAAGCCATCTGAAACGATCACATCGACGTCTCGCTGACCAAGCAAATTCCATATCGCAAACTCGATTGCCCCTGTGCCGGAACCAGGTACAATTCCCACCATCCAATCATCCGGAATATTCAACAACTGACAAGAACGCTTTATCGCTCCCGACAATCGTTGTTTTCCCGATTTACTACGATGGCTTCTTCCGAGCAGTTCTGTTGACAAGTGAGAAATATCCCAACCGGGGTGCTTTTTGCATGGGCCAGATGAAAAGTTCGGGCTGCTTGGCCGTACTCTTGGTCGCACTAAGCATTTCGGGCGATGTAATTCGGATTGGTCGTTCATGCTACCTCCTCCAATTTCGCACCCATGGACACCTCTCCTGTTAAGGCATGTTCTTTGGCCGTCGCAAGAATGGTCCGACAAAAACCATTAGAGTTGATTGGAATTTTCTTAACCCAGTTAAAAGCCTGAACGTCAGAAAGTGATTGATCGCTCAGAACTTCCTGCACAAACGTCGGATGTAAACCGTTCGCAGCGCCGAGCTGATAAAACAAATTATCGCCCCAGCCGTATTTTTCTTTCAACGGATTGAAATGCTCCACGACGAGCTGTTGAAGCTTGTCCTCCGCAAGTTTGGAATACCGCGGCGCGGCGGCGACACGTAGCAATTGTTCGGTGCTGGCATTGCCTGCACCACGTCCCATTCCAGCGACAGTGCAGTCAAGCCAAGAGCTTCCAGAATCCGCCGCACATAAGGCGTTTGTGATTGCTAGACCGCTATTGTCATGCGCATGGTACCCGATATCTACATCAAGCTCATCGGCAAAATTTTCGACTAAATCCTTGACCCGATCAGGCCTCATTGAGCCGAGTGAGTCCGCAACGTAGACTGCCTCAAGGCCTTTGTTTTTTTTGATAAACTCAAGGCAATCGCGAAGTTCACGCGGATCAGCTACATCGATTTGCATCGGGTTGAGGAAAACACGATAGCCCCGATCAAGTAAAACTTGGATTAGGCACCCGCACATGTGTGTCGCTCGATAATTAACTGCGATACGAATAATATCGATACCGTCGCCATGCTTGCGTCCGAGGTCTCTGTCGAGTTTAGCCTCAAGACCTTCATCAAGGTCGAGATAGTCTTTTGCATCCAACATAACGGCAATTTTTGTGTTGCTGCTGAAACGCAATTCGCGCGCTAAGACATTGTCCACATTAGCGAATTTCCCGGCACTCGGTCCTTTTCCCGCAAAGCCAAGTTCGATGACATCAATGGGAAGAACGGCCATTGCGGAAAGGTAGTCATCCACCAATTCTTTAGGGAATGTCCAGTTTGTATAGTACCCACCGTCCCTGAACGTACAGTCCAAGATACCCAATGTGCTAGAATTATGTTTGTTCATGATCTAAGCCTTCCTGATGTTTAAATTGTAGTTTGAAAGGGAATGTACGTTAGGCGACGTGATATCCGCCATCGACGTAAAGGATATCACCCGTTACAAAGGAGGCTGCATCACTTGCCAAGAAGACATACGGCCCAAAATATTCGGAAAGTTCTCCCCGGCGGCCCATCGGGGTGTGCGCCATTGCACGCCGTTGGTAAGGTGTATCAAGATCGACATGAACGCCTTCCATGAAGTTGTTAATGTAGCCCGGAGCAACAGCGTTTACGCGGACATTCCTGTCGGCCCATTCAACTGCCATTGTTCGTACAAGTTGGTTGGCCCCTCCCTTTGAGACGGCATAAGGCGTCAGCCCTGGTACGCCGAGCGAACCTGCAATCGAGGAGGTCATAATGATACTGCCGCTCTTTCGCGGCAACATACGTTGTGCCGCCGCCTTCGCGCACAGATAGTAGCCACGCACGTTGACGGATAAGACTTCTTCCCATTCGTCAATTTCATAAGTCTCTGCAGGTTTAATGATATCGGTTCCCGCATTGCAGACCATGACGTCGATCTTGCCGAAATGCTCGACCGCACTACCAACCAGATTTTGAATTTCTTCTTCGCTTCGTACATCGGCTGGTGTGGCCAGGACATCATATCCTAACGCCTCAAACTCTTCTTTTGTCTCTTGCAGTTCATCGACCTCATGAGATGAAATCACAACCTTGGCCCCAAGGGAGCCGAAACACCCAGCTAATGCCTTTCCAAGCCCGCGGCTCGATCCTGAAATAACGATTGTCTTGCCTGAAATATCGAATAGATTCATAATTGCACCCATAATCCTTAAACAAAATCCAGTTGGTAAATACGTTGGTCACGCTAGCGATGGTTCTCGCATCCCAACGATGGGCTGACACTCACTGGTATCAGGGTAACCACCGCAATCTGGGTTATGCGTTTCATCCCCAGAAAAAGGATAGCGAGATGGCCAGAAATGGGTTTGCAAATCTAGTGCCGTAATTTGCAGATAATTTCATTCAACACTGGTAGACTTTTCGGCAGGTTGATTTTGTGGTGCCCTTTGGGCGGCAGCGGTTTTGAACTAGAACCAATTCTAGATAAAAGTGCCTGATTTTTGTTGAGGGCGTAAAAGAATTGCTACAGCTCTGGGGTCCTTCTGAGGACCGCTTTTATGATTGAGTGAGCTCGCCTCAGGTTTTAACCTTTCTTCAGCCGTTTGCCGGTTGCGCTGCTGTAAGACTGGGATATCGGTAGTGGCTGAAGTCGTTGAACCGTACCAAATCAAATTAAGGGTGCGGTTTGGGTCGTCGAACAGGCGCTCATTCAAGCATTCAATATTTTTGTTTAGTGGCCCAGTCCACAGTTCGACGCCGGGTACTAGGCCTCAGAATTTTTTACGCGCATTTTCTTACGCGCCGATTCGCTCTCCATATGCTTCCTCGGAAAAAAATTTTTGCTCAGCACTCTCAACTTCAAGTGCTACTCGTGGCATGGCTCCTTAGTGCCGGGGTCAGCCTGATGTTCGTTCAAAATTCCAATGATTTTTGGATAAAAAACCGTAAAATCTTCATCACGACGTCTTCATTGGGAGGACGGTCAACCTCAAATTGAAGATATATCAGGGTAATTTATTATAAAATTTTGATCTATAGTCATTCAAGGTATAGAATAATTTAGTATAGAGTAGCGCATCATCACAATATCGTACATTTTTCGATATGTATTAGGGTAACCAAAACATATTTAATTCATTCATTTAGTTTAAAAGGGTCAGTAAAAAAATGAGCATCTCGACATTGGATCGCATTGATCGAAATATTCTGACAGTTCTTCAGGCAGATAATCGAATATACAATCAAGTACTCGCTGATCGCGTAGCAGTATCTGCGCCGACATGTTTACGCAGGGTCCGAAGGCTGCGCAAGCTTGGCTTCATTCAAAAAGACGTTTCTATTTTAAACTCAAAAATGTTAGGGTCTTTATCATTTTTTATCGTTCATCTTGAGCTGCATGAAGAAAATACACATATGATGGCTCAGTTAGAAGATGGATTTAAAATGATAGATAGCGTAATGCAGTGCTATCTAGTGACAGGAGAATGGGATTATACGCTTTTCATTTGCACTCATTCAATTTCAGAATTTCATAAGTTCATAGACACGCATATTTATACAAATCCATCTATCAAGAAATTTATGACGCAAACGATCCTAAAGGAGGTTAAGCACTCAACGGCCTTGCCTATTATGTCCATTTAGTAGCCGACGCTTCAGCAAGAGCCCGCGTATCCAGTCGGGTTTCGGCACATACCCAAACCTGCCGTTTTTCTGCTAACTCCGCGCTCATGCGTGAATGTTCCGCCTTGGCTTTGCTGCACAGTTTGGATTGAACAGCCGGAGCCGGGCCGCCGCCATATTTTTGGCTCGAAATTACGCCATCAGGCGAGAGATCAACATGCGCCAGAACCTCCGCCAAACCCGGCTGAAACTGCCGCAGGCCCTTAGCTAGATCGGTCTCTCCAGCGTCTTGCATATCCCGGACCAACCGGCCCACACAGTGGTGAGCGTCGCGAAAAGACAAATTATTATGGCGAACCAGCGCATCTGCAAGGGCGGTTGCAGTGCAAAACCCATCGGAAATGCGTGCTGTGATCCGCTCTGTTACAGGGCGAAGCCCTTCTACAAGAAGGGTGATGAGACGCAGTGCATCGACTGTATCATCCATTGCTGGCCAAAGGTGCTTACACGCCTCGGTTCCCACAGAAATAGAGTTGCTGAAGGGGGTTGAATGCATTGCGACGGCCGCGGATTGTGTCGCCCCCAAAGCGGTTGCCAGTTTGCCCTTCACATTTTCCGTTAGGTAGATATTTCGCTTTTGCGGCATCATGGAACTGATCCCGACAAGAATATCATCCACCTCGAGTAGACCGAATTCCTGCGTTGTCCAAAGCTGCAAATCGTGGGCCAATCGGCTGACTGTTCCGCCTAGAGTTCCGCATTCACTCAGAGTGCGTTGTACATGATCGCGTGACGCAATCGCGTCGATGGAATTGTCAGGCCCGGTCTCGAATCCCAACAACGTCGCGGTCAGGTTTGTATCGATTTCAAATCCTGTCCCGCCAATAGCTCCCGCCCCGAGGGGACAAACTGCAAGGTTATCAAACAGGGTCTCAAGTACAGCGTGCCCGCGTTGCAGCGATGCGGTTATGGCCAGAAAATACTGCCCCAAGGTCGTGACTTGCGCTGCCTGGTAGTGCGTGAACAATGGAAATGGTTGGTGAAGATGCTTGTGGGCCTGATCCAGGAGAGCCGCCTCGAGATCCAGCAGCGTCTCGGTTAGATCGGCGAGGGCCACTCGGTGTCGCATCCTTTGCAGTGTTGCACCAAGGTCATTGCGAGAACGAGCTGTTTGCAGAACACCGCCAACTTCAACGCCAAGTAGATCGATGAGATAGCTCTCGTACAGCATATAGGTGCCGCGCGGCATAGGAAGGTTTTGCAAGGCGTCAAAACCGGTCTCCCGCAAGTTCAAGATGGCCGCGATAAGGGGGGTAACTGCCCCCTGCCTTAGGATGCCGGTTTCGCGCAACATCACGAGGTGGGCCAGATCGATCCGGCTCATCCAAACAAGCTCATTGCGGCGTACAGAATCGAAATCGGCAGAATACAAAATGTCCTGTGCGACGGAATGGATCAGGCCTTTCACCCGCCCAGAATTCGCTAGATCAGGTTCATTGGCGTGATGAATATCGGGCATGGTCAACCTCTCTTAACGGACTGACGTGCGCGGCTCGACAAAACAATGCTGCACAAGACCAACAAGCCACCCAAACATTGTAACAGACTGAGCGCTTCATTGAACAAAATCCAGGCAAGGACCGCTGCAGAGACAGGTTGCACAAGCAGTCCAAACGAAGAGGTTGCCACAGGTAAATCGGCCAGTGCTCCCGCAATCAAACTTTGACCAAACACGTGACAGACAAGGGCCAGACCCAACACAATTGACCAACTCCGCATATCAATAAGAGCCATCCCCCACCCGTTCATAACGCAGACTGTCAACAAACAGACCGCAGAGACCAAAGACGTGCCGAACATGATAACGAAAGTGTCGTGACGTGCCCTTAGAGACTTCACTAAAAATAGATATAGCGCATAGAAAAAGGCTGTTGAGATCGCTACCATATCTCCAATGAACTGATCCGGTGAGAGGGTGAAATTTTCCCCCATCAGCAGCGCTATGCCCGATGAGGCGACAACAAGGGCGATAAGAACCTCTCTGGTGATGCGCTCTCCAAGGAAGGCCCAGCCCAAGGCAATGAGGATTACCGGCGCGCAGTTGTTAAATAGCGTGGCATTGGCAACCGAAGTCCAGTTTATGGAGATATGCCAAAGCGCAAGATCGGTCGCGAGCATGGCGCCGCAAATACACATCATAAAAATATCGCGAAAAGATAAGCGATTGCGCTTTGTGCTTTGCAACTCAGGTTTCGCACGACCAAGGAACGGCAGCAGGGCAAAGAAAGGTAGGGCAAACGACAGTCGGTAAAATGCCGAAACAACTGGTTCCAAGTTACTTAAACGAACGAAGATGGGAGCCAGTGAAATAGCGACGGCGCCAACCAGCAAGGCGGCGATGGCATGGTTGGGTTTCGAACTTTTTATGTGTGCTCCAGCCTCGATTATCATTGGAGAGGCCCCTCTGAGCGACGAACAGGCGCGTCTGTTCCGTTCTGGTAACAAAGTGATACGCGCGACGTCGCTGCTTCGACGTCGGCAATTGCTGTACCCTGATCAGGGTCAACTGCAAGAAGATGTCCAATCCGGTCGCGGAAATCATGATGCTGTTGAACATTGGCGGGAGTCTTGAGGTAGACCTGCGCCGACACTATACTCTCAAACTCTTTGGCCGCGTCAAGGCCGGTCACAGCTGCCAGAACGCCGTTTTCTCGGAGCACAATAAAGCGCAGAGCCGCACTGCCAGATTTGGGCTTGAAACACGAGAAATTGCGACCGGCCGCTTTGAGAATAGAGTTTTCGATCAGGTTAAGACCTGTGGCCGCGCGGATCATCAGCGGGATGAAGCCACCGGCGAGGCGAGGATTGACCTCTACGAGATGGATTTGAGCGCCGTCAGAACGTACTTCAACGTGAGCTGGCCCCCAAGTAATGCCCATCGCCGCCGCGCAATCTTGCGCGAATTGTCCCAGTTGGTCTGACAATTCAGCGCTGATGCGAGCGGGGAAATCGTGTCCCGTTTCAACAAAATGCGGTTGTGACCCTAAGTGTTTGCCCACGACACCGCACACCTCGCCGTCGAAGAGCTCCACAGAATACTCCTGCCCCGGTGAAAACTCTTCCACCAAGAAGGGTGCCTCAGGTGATGTGGACAGCAGATGCTTTGCATGGCTGCGGACCTCGGAGGGGGTTTTGCAGAGCTTGACGTCACAACTTCCCGATCCTCGCGTCGGCTTAACTACAACGGGATGAGCCATGCTAGCCGCCCATTCGGCAGCGTCTGTAGATGTCCGGGCAACCACGTAGTGCAGGTTATCTATACCGAGCGTTGAGACGGTCTGGCGTTGAATGGCCTTGTTGCGGCATTCCTCGATCTTTGCGGCGTCAGCTGCTGGAAGGCCCAGAGCGGCCGCCAGTGCCGCAGCCTTGGCAATGAAATATTCCGAACTGGAAAAGACTCCAGCAATTCGCGCGGTTTGACCCAACCGCTTTGCCAATCGCTCTAGATCAATCCTGTTATAGGTGTCGCAGGTTTCAAGCTGGAGCCATGGTTTATTGGCATATGCATATTTCTGTGGGTCTTCTCCGACAAGAACAGGAGCATATCCGAGTTCATAAGCGGTATGGGCGAATAACTCACCGGTGCCGCTCGTGTTGCTTTCAATAAAGAGGAACAGTTCGCGCAGATCAGACATGTGGCTCTCCCCCGAGACTACGTCGGTTCCAGTTATGGCGTGACCATCGATAGATATGGCACGACGGGTCCGTCACAGTTAAGGGGGCTTCGAGCAAGCGGTCCGACCAGCCCTCCATGGCCTGCAGATAGGTGTCATTGTAGATTGTGCTAGTGTATCGGTTCCCTTCATCGGGGAAAATGACAACAGATTTCTGTTCGGGCTTGTGCGCCGCCCACCAACGCGCCACCATAAAGGCTGCGCCGCTCGTCCCACCTTGGAAAAGCGCATGGGTACGGTGTAATTCGCGTGTTGCCTGATAGGCTTCGGCGGCAGTGACCCAATGCACTTCATCGAACTGACAGTGATCCACATTCTTCGGCATAAGGCTGTTACCCAGCCCACGCAAAGCTCGAGGGCCATCTTTTTGGCCGAACACGACGCTGGCCGGTGTGTCGATTCCAATTACCTTCAAGTCGGGGTTGCTAAGGCGCAACATCCTCGCCAGGCCGGACATGGACCCACCAGATCCGACAGTGCCGATCAGGGTATCGATGTTGCCTAACCGTTCTGTGATCAGTTCGGCAACCGAAGCATATGCGCGCGGATTGTCAGGGTTCTCATATTGGCGCGGGCAAAAAGCATCTGGATATTGTGCTAAATAGTCGTTTACCCGATCGAGGCGAGCCTGCTGAAACCCGCCCGTTGCTCCGGGTCTTTCAACGATCTCAAGATGCGCGCCGAGGTCGCACAGTCGGTATTGAAGGGTTGAATCAAGGGCATTATCACTCACCAAGGTCAGGTGATATCCGCGCACTGCCGAAAGCATGGCGAGCGCCAGACCAAAGGTGCCTGAAGTCGTTTCACAAATACGACCGCCAGGCTTTAGCTTCCCGCTACGTTCAGCTTGGTCCAACATGAATCGGGCTGGCAGTAACTTCATAAGAAAGAAGGACGCTCCGACAAGGTTGGGAGCGAGTGGTGTAAGACGTGGTAATTCATAGTCTACGAAAGTCGTGTGATCATGAAGCATATTCATGCCTCCTATGTAGTGTGGAAAAGCGAAAATCCGGTGCCATGCCGATGCTCGAAAGATCTTTCGAAGCCGACTCCACCATGACGTTGAGGTTCGGGCAGAATGCGTTGAAGAGTAGGCCAACAACTGTGCCGCTATGGGATACCTGTACGCCGCAAGCATCATTCGCCCGTGCAATTACTTGGATTTCTTCAAAAGCGGGTTTTGGTATGTGACGCTGAGAAATTGTCGCGCTAGCCGTAGCTACCCGGCCCAAAAGATACGGATCACCGGTGCGGATGGCCCGGCGTATCATTCCACTGAGCGCGCAAAAGCTTTGCAATTCCCAATCGCTATAGCGGGCCGCAGGAGTGGCCACGGTGTCAAGCGGTGCATCTCGGGCGGTGTTGATGCTAAGCACATGCAATGGCGGCAGGCCGCTGCCTAGGTATTCAAGAACAACCCCGCGTCTTTGAGCGAACATGACGCAGTTATCCTCGAACATGATAGCATCGCTGGCAGTTTCCGCCGCCACAGCCAAATGCGCCACGATCTCAGGTAACAAAGGACGGCCAAACGCATCCGCAACAGCTCGGATAGTGGCAACGACATCTGTAGTTGAAGACCCCATTCCAAAGCCTTTTTCGATGTTGCTTCGTAGGTGCAATTGACCGCCGAAGTCACTGCGGTTCAGATACTTCAATGTAATCTCTATTGCCATTCTACTCTTGGCTTTGTCATCTGGAACGATGATATGGCCGGCAAGCTGAAGAGATGGTTCAAACCGGGCCTGAGTGTATAATTCGTTGCACGGCAAAGTAACCAGAAATCGATGTATGATCCTGTCTTGGTTTCGCATAGCACCCTGAATGATCTCACCATGGTGTCCGGTGGCGTTGCCATGGCCAGCCTTGTATGCGCCTACCGATCCAATCGGCACTACGGCGCGGTTAATCAGCAAGTTTGGCGTGTATTCTCGATTTCCGTCCATAATTAGCCTCCCACAGCATATGTTCCACCTGAGTTTCTTCAGAATACGAAGTGTGGAAGAAATTTGATTTCTAATTACGCTGATTGTTTTCGGATAATTGCGATGCGTAGCTGAAATATTTCGTCACCGGCAATCCGTGAGCTTTAGGTCTTTGTTCGTGAGCTTGCCGTATAGAATCACTTTGGGGTCGTTTGCTGGCCGGGTTCCCACGAGTATCGTCAAGTTGATGGTCAACCATCTCATTTCTAAACATCCGACATGAGCAAACGCAAGAATTCTCCTAGTTTTAAAGGCCACCGTTTTCCGTCCGATATCATTGATTATTCCCACTCGCCAGTCCGGTAGCGAGGTTGTCGCTCATGCCAACCCCTCGCAAGATTCCACGCTGTAGGTATGCAGATGTTAGTCGTGCCCACGATGGCGACATGAGCAGCACCCAGATTGGGGGTCTGAGATTGTCAGACCCCAAATTGCGAGAAGCCACCAGCATTTGGATGTTTCGCCTTTGCGCTCTCTGATGCAGGTCTGAGAGATCGAGTCGAGAAGGTTCTTGGGGCATTTCTTGGAAGCGACACCTATCGACGTATCGCGAGTTCTTATGGATTCAGTAACGCCAAGATGAACATGATTATCCAGACTAAAGGCTATTATTGAACTTATGCCTACGACGGCTTTGCCCGTTCATCAGTCCTTGGAAAGCATTCGGGGTTAAAAGTTTAAATGTCTACTTTCGCGATTTCTGATCAATTCAATCAAGCGGAAACAAACGGCAGGATTAGGTCGGAAGTGTCGATGGACTTGTTTCTCTAGGCAATTCCAAGGTCACGATAGCTGGTATTTATCATTACTGACCTGTCGTAAGTGCGTATTTAACTTTGTCAGTCGCGCTCCACAAAACACTCAATTGGCGTTACCAACTTATCTGAGAGATAAGCAACAGCCTCCTGTAATGGTTGGACAAGCACCCAATCACCTCTCGCTCTGCCAATCACAATCCCTGCGGCGCTCGACCCGTTGTAGACGATGCCACCAGAGTCACCGAATTCAACGGACCCGGTACACACAAATATATTTTCAACCGAAATAGTGCGACCGCCCCCGGCTTGGATTTTATCCAACCGTGTTCTGGCCGAATTGACGGCTATGTGTTGAACGTGAGAGATCTCGGAAGACACAGTGAGCATGTGGTCCTGCTCAAAAACTGTACTTTCAGCGAAGCTGTCCAATACAATCGTTTCACCCGCAATTTGTAACTCTTCGAATTCATCATCAATCGAGGTGACTTCACCAATAGCAATATCATATTCCAACACACCGTCTTCGACAGTGCTGTTGCCAATAGTCTGTGCGACAAACAAACAATCATCATTTCCGCCAACCATACGATCGTTCGGCGAAGGAGATTCATCCAACCCACCTAAAACATGAGAACAAGTGAGCACTAAAGTTCGGTCATCAATCGTCTTGTTTTGGAATATCAGTGTGGCAGTACCGTTGACGCCACCGGAAGCGATTTCATCGCCCGCTGCACAACATAATTCCAGGTTAACCAGCTCGATCACATCAGTCACAAGTTTACGATTGCGGTCCAGACTTCCATCCGAATAGCGCGCATAAACAAAGCGTGGGAGCTTTTTCTTCAAATCTTCAAGCGGAACTTTTTCGGTGACGAAGAACTGAATGGCACTTTGTACGGGATCGATGATCCCGTCGCTAAATTTTGAACCAAAACTCACACCACAAACATTCGGATAGTGCCGATAGTTGCGGATTGCGCCTTCAACTGCGCCGATGTCTTCAACGTCAATCATTTGCACATACTACAGTTTGAGACAGACCAATTGCAAATTTGATTTTAGAAGCAAAAGCGGTAATACTTCTAAAGATGATGTATAAAGGTAGTTGGACATGCAAATAATTATATCATTTCTTTCAGCTTGTCTTTTGGTTGTTTTTAGCAACCAAGGATTGTGGGCCCAAGAAAGCCGCTTTACATCGCTCTTCGAACAGACCGAAGCGGTGAGCGATGATGCATTGCACATCCCTCCTGCTGCTGCATCGGCTTTGGTAGGGCAGAATTGCGAAGTGAGTGTTGCAGAAAAGGAAGCGTTCAATGCACTTCTACCTCTCAACTCAGCAGACAAAAATGCGGCAAAGAAACGCCATGCACCGTGGGGTATACCCGTGGCAGCGACCGCTCAACCGAGAGAAGAAATTCTCCATCACAATGAATACATAATCAATCACAACGGCGATCTGAAATTACCCACCTACGCAAGTTACCAATTGGACAGGTCAGAGGTTGTTAGCAGAACCCGCGTTAATTGCTTCCGCAAAGACATCCGATTGGATGACGCAAACAGTTCAACTCTCGATGATTATGACGAACCAGTATTTGATCGTGGCCATTTAGTTCCCCGTGCTGACATGAACCGAAGTCAGTCGGCCATGATCAACACATTTGTCCTTTCTAATATGATGCCACAACATGATCAGTTTAATCGCGGCGTCTGGCGGAAGTTTGAATCGACTATCAGAGCATGGGCTAAACTCAAAGGCAGTGTTCACGTTGTGACAGGCGCTGTCTTTGACAAAGAAACTCCTCTTGGTGAGCGAGATAAAGACGAGGATGCTGATCGCGTAAGACCTCTAAAACAACTTGCTATTCCCACCCATTTTTACAAAATAGTTCTTCATCAAAAGATATCTGGTTACATAGAGGCAATCGCAATCCTATTACCGCACACCGATAATGAATTTCCAATGAGCAAAGAGCCGTGGGAAAAGCTAGCTTATATGGAAGACAACATTACCAGCATAGATGAAATTGAAGCAGTGACTGGGTATGATTTTTTCCCGGAAATGCCGGATGCTCAAGAAGTTGCCGTGGAACGATCTATCGCTTCAGGTTTGTGGCAATGAACACCATATCTCAGTTCACAACCGAACTTCTAAATGGATAAACTTGGTGAAGATACGGCAACACGTGCTCAACTGCTGATGTCCGTGGCAAAGCGGGAGATATCTCGTGGCAGCTACAGTCCAAGTACGACCAATCGCGAAATCGCGTTTGGTGGCAAATCAAGTGCCGAACTCAATGAGATGGTTTCATTCCATGAAAGCCACCATGCGTTCTTGAACGCCAGCACGACATTTGGGATTGCAATGGTCTATTGCGGCTCTCTTGTTGAGATAGACGAACAACCGTTCCTCGGGCTTCTGAGCGATATGATTGAACGCTCCATCATAACGCATGAGACATTTGCGACCGTCAGGGGGCTTCTCACAGCCAGTTATGGGGATGTGTCGTCGCGACTGTTAGAGGATTTCCCGTCGTATCAGGTTCATCTTGATCGCTTCACCGACGTCTTTGAACCTGACCAAGGTATCGGCTTGGCAACGATGGCGCTCAGCAATGCGGCACGTATTGCAATGCAGACCCCGATTTATCCTTGGTTGTTAGAGACACCGTGTGATCGCTGGCATGAACTGCCGCTTAAGAATTGGAACGATCCTGATCTGCGCTTTCAAAAACTCTTGGAACAGGATGTCATTCGTGAAGCCAAGGAAGCGATGCGAATGGTACTTGAGCAAACATCTTCGCCCTTGAAGGGCCTTGCCGCCGAAAACACGTCCTTTCAAGTTGAGTGGGATGCACTCTCTAAAGCCGCACCCGATGATTTTGTCCATGCTGAACTTGCTGCCTTCGGTGTGTTCGCTCACGCGTTAAAGAACGCAGGATTTGATCCGGCAGGATATGATGATCAGCGGGAGCAATTGTCTCAACTGACTGAGAAGGTCGAGGCTGCGCTCGGCCCCGACAGCAATCAAAAGTTCATGTCACCCGAAGAGGGTGAGGACTATGAGGCCGTGATCGGTGACTTTCGGCGCGAAATTCTCTCGCTTCGGGATGCAGACCTTTCACTGTTTATCACTGATCTGGAAGAACAAGACACAAAGGTAATTGAGGCCTTCGTGCACATAGGCAGCAAAGGACGACACCTCCAGTTTGTGTCGATGCCGCTGATGAAAGCCGAGCGGGTTTTCCAGATCGCAGAGAACTGCGCAGCCATAAAGCGTCTCTCAACGGAGAACCTTTCAGGTTTCCGGAGACTGGCTCATGCACCAGAGGGTGGGTTTCGTGTCGAGTGGCTCGCAGTGAAAGAAAATGACGCACGTCGTCTTGTAAACGGCATCCAAGACACTGCAATCTACAAAACCATCTCACTTGTGACGATGCGAGACGAAATTTGGGCCTCAAACTGGCTCGCCACAGATGGCTTTTTGAGCGGTCCAATCGCCATTGTTATCGATGATGATCCCATTGCCTTGATGGACCGATTGGCGGGTGAAGGTGGACAGGTTCAGGTGGTTGGGTATCGCATGAACATGCCTGTCCAAGACCAGAACTATATCATCCTCGACCTCATCGCCTTTAAAGCCGCGAACGAGCCCGATCGACTCTATTTTACACCCTGCACCTCTTCATTGAGGACAGCCATATTAAAGCTCGCTATGGATCGGGGCGCTCCGTTCAAAATACAGAAAGTGCTTCCGGAGGCAGATCAGAAATTCCTGGCTGATACTCTGTTCAATCTCCTCCAAGAAGAAGGCAGATTCGGCGCAGCTTTCTGGGCACCCGGACAGTGACGCAGTCATGTTTGGTCTAAAGTCTTACAGATTTGTTCGATTTACAAAAGATGCACTGCATGAGCTGACTGCCTATAGTCAGACGTTGAACGAAGAGTTCCACTTTCCAGAGGGTCGTACTCTGGCCATCGAAATTCATAATAAATGCGACGTAAACGCGTCAGCGACGATCTCACCCGACAAAACAACCTACATCATTCGCCTTCATGTCGGTCTGTGTGTTTGGGCATATGATATTTCAGCGGCTGCTACGGCTATGTATGAAGGTCAATTTGGCTCGCGCGGTGTACGCCAGATTACGCTTTCTGAGTATCGCGGCGACACAAGCGCCAATCATCTGGAGACCATTCTGGCTCGCGCAGACCTAGAACTGGACGGTGTTAAGGATGGTTATGCTGAGACGATGTTTCGGATGATCTTACTGTCCGTATACGCCCACGAACTTGCTCATGTTGTGCGCGGGCATGTGGACGATCTTCACGCGCGGACAGAAGGAAGGCAATCGTTTCTGGATGAACTGATGATGACCTCAGACGACGAACCGGTTCATCGGGAACGTATCCGCGCCTATGAGTATGATGCCGATAGATTTGCAGCTGGATTGCTCTTTGAGCTTGCAAACGATCCACCCAATGTCCTTGAAAGGTGGTGTTTGAACACACCAACCGAGAATTTGGCGGTCGTTCTGTTTGCCAATGCTTTGTTCAATGCTGCTGTATACGAAACACAGACGCAATGTCGACAGGTCAAGTCTGACTACCCCTCCCCACTCTTGCGATACTCAACGGCTGTGTCTCAGATGAAGCGGGCGCACTTGGATCGTGTTGGTCAGGACCATTTCGAAAATGAGGTCTTACAGAAATCCATGAGCATGCTGTCTTTGCACGAGACCATCTTTCCAGTTATCGACCATTTTCGTCTGTTTAATGATCCTGAGACGCTTGTCGCGCTCCGCAATGAGATTGATGCAGTGATCACAGATTTCGAAAATGCGCAGGATGATCTGAAGAAATGGGCGTTCCCACCTCAAGAGTCTGATGAATATACAAAAAGCCCGGCCACGTGAGGGGCCGGGCTTTGGTTTGATATAGATCGCCTGTTAGCGACCTACCGGTTGGAAGCGGATCAGAAGGACATCGCGATATGCGGGCTTTCCTGCGCTCCAATTCTCGCCAGGTTCCAACATCAAAGGTGTCACCTGGTGGAGAACCTCTGCATCGCGGACGAAGAGAATGTCACCAATGCGAAGGTCCATTTGCACCAAGGGGCTTTTGTCCAGACCATAAATCCGCGACAAGCCACCAACGATGTTTTCGGTACGATGCAGAACGGCAATTGCACCATCAACAAGGTCTTGGTGTGGAGCAACCGGACTGGGCCACGCAGGTGTCTCAATCGTTGGTTCATACCGGATTGCAGACAGTTGCACCTGATACAATTGCTCCTCAGATGACTTCTCGAAATCCCAAGCATGGAAGACGGTCCTCAACAACTTCTCCGTCACAGGGTGATGCAAAAAGGCGTTATCAAGCTGCTCGAACTGACGAATTGCACCCCCCTCTTCAGGGTTGAGTTCTGCCGACAGGGAGTATGTGCTCCGGTCCTGCCATGAGAACGTGTCGCGGATGTACGCACCCCAACGTGTCTTGCGGGCAAGCTTGTTCTTTGCATTTTTTCCCGGCTTGCAGGATGCGTATTCAGCTTGCTGAATGCTCTGAAACTTATCGCCTGAGATTGCATCGAAATGAGCGACTTGAAAGCCGTCCTTTGCCAGCTCGATGGGTTTCAGCAAACGCACTGGGGTATCGCTTGGCGCCAAGATCGTCGGCTTGCTCATGCAGTTTTTGCAATCTGCCTGAGACTTGTTGGATAGTGGCGATGTGGTAGTGTTAAGTAGATTAGTCATGTTATCCATTCCTCTTTTCTGTTTTGGATGAGGAATAGATAAAGAATTGATATCATTTAAATAATGAGGATAACTGACATCAAAACTGTCATTTGGATACACATATTATGGCCGCACGAAAAATCCATTGTATTATGCTTCGCCAGAAGCTTCAAAGTTACTACCGGCACGGCTTCCCAGTCAAGTATGGGCTGGTTCACCTAAATAATAACGCCGATCTGGCCGATGCGCTTAATATATCGACCGGCACTCTTTCAAACAATCTCAATGGTCGTAATGATGGTAGTGAAGAACGCCTGCCGCCGGATCATCTTGACTGGCTTACCGATCATTTCATTATGGCGACCGAGGACCGATTGAGCCGAACCCAAGTCATTGATCTCTGGCGTCACGCATCGGTCTCAGCTTTTGAATATCATCTTCGCAACAAGCCACCTTCGGGCCTCATGTCGATTTTGCTTGAGCAAAAACCATCCCTCACCGTCAACGTTGGAGAAGCGCCAGTCGTTGTAGACTTAAACATGTTTGAAGAGCCTTTTGATCCCTTGCCGGATGAACACATCATAGAGGTTGGGCGAAAAATTTGCCTTGAGATCCAAACACGCCCGGACCAGTGCTTGGTTGTCTTATCCAAGTCTCCAAAAGATTGGTTTTGGCTATCGCCGAGCCCGCATCATCCTGGGCCGACAGTAGGAGGTTTGGAAATTATACCGCCTGGAAGAGGTTTTGGAATAGAAGTTCGTGGTACACACACGATCATCGCCATTGAGCTTGAAGGTCAAACACCGCCGTTTATTCGTGAACGCGGGACGCCTCCAGCGATGAAAGATCATATGGAGCGAGCACTGGAAGAGGAACTACGCAGTGGGCGTTCTTGGAGATGGGGCGAGTCCAAATTCTTCGCTGAACGACCTAAAGACATTGCAAATTAGATCACTGGTCCCGTTCAATGAATGCGTATCGTGATGCCTCTTTGCCTCGATCATATTGTTGGAGTTTTAGCGCACGCGAATGATCTGTGGCCGTGTCGATACCTTCGTCTGTAACTGATGACGACGTGATCAAGCCAGGCGATACCAAGACATCATTCATTTCATCAAAAGAACGCTTCTGCTGCATAATCTGGTATACAAAATCTCTTGTGTAGATGGCGCGCAAGAGAGGGTCAGGATGTGACGCATGCACCCTAAGACGAGTTTCCTGTCCCCGAACATAGGCAAACAGGCCATAGAGAGCAGCAACAGCAAGAGAGATTGTGTTTTCAGCAGCGATGTCTACCGGTCCAAACACGGCATGATTGACCTTCGTGTCTTCGATCAACTCTTCAATGCACTGACAACATAGTTGGTGGTCTTTCGCGGATCTATGATCTGAACAAACGGCCTTTGGTGCAACTTGATATGAAGGCTGGAGACATCCTGTTCGTTCGCGACGCCGAAGTGCTGCATCAAGTAACCCCCTTGATGCTCGAACCCGGAGCAAAGTGGTGTGCAGGAATGCCCGCCTATCGCGATGTCTTACTGATCCGGTTCAGCCTTGTAGGCCGATAAACAAAAAGACTTGTAGCAACCAGCCAGTCGCCTCCGGGCGGCTGGCTTTTTCTACGTAATTGCGCTGAACGTCGTGGTCCTGATCTTTGTCTCATCGTTCACTCCTAGGTGGTGACGATGAACCAGAAACTCTACCTTATCAAATTACCAACTTTGGTGCCATAAGCGCTGACGTCAGACAGTTATCGTAACTTAATAAAATCATTAACTCGCAAGTAAAAGACGAAGCCATAAATAATAACAATCATATAATTTCGAAAGAACGCTATAGCTTAGTCTAAAATGGAGCAATATATAGGCCTAAAACCACACTAAGTTTTTGAAAGAAATTCAAGGCATTGATACAATTGTTTATTTATTATTCGTCACACCATGTGCATTTCATTCAGCGCATGGGGACACAATGCTAAAAATCGAACTTATAAAATTTCATATTTATTGCAAAGAACAATTAGGGTTGAGCGGTCATTCCTTGAGAGCCTACCGCCAAGACTTAAATGCCTTTCTAAAATATCTTTCAGCCAATAAGGCTGCAAGCCTGGTAACGCACGAACTATTGGTGAGCTACCATCGTGCTGAAGAAATTGTTGATGAATAAAATGCAAGCCTCGGTCATATAACTTTTGCCCCAAAACGGGTGGCCAATCCAATAACCTAATGAATGCCCGCGGTCTGT
>JAESRB010000003.1 GCA_016764855.1 Emcibacter sp. | reverse complement strand
CTACCCAGTGTTATTATGATTGCGGCATTGTTGGGGATTATAGTTGGGGTTTTATGGGGTTGGAAGAATGGGCGAGAACTTTCCACTACAAAAATTCCTTTCGGGCCGTTCTTAAGTTTCAGTATATGGATCATTTGGGTTTATGGGCCTATTGTCCTAAATTAAATGTGAAAAACGGTGGTTATTGATAAATCCGTCCTAAATTAGGAATATTGTTTAAATGGTTATGAAAGGAGATTTAAAGGGCAAGAAAAAGAGGGAAACTCATAAGGGCATTAGGTTTTTATCCCATTATATCTCGGTTAATCCCGCGATATCCCACTTTACAACTGTCCTAAATTAACTAGCATGTAACACCAGATGACGGAGCATCTTAAAGAAGTTTGCTCGAAATCCGGCCTCTGTCAGAGAATATCCCCGCTGCCCTACAATCACGGTTACTGCCTTGCGTTTTATACTCTTTTCAAGATATGGCTGCAATTCAGGGTGAATGGGCAGTTCCAGCATCTCCCCCGTCTTTCGCTGCCGAATTTCAATCCGCCCATTTTTTATGGCAGATATTGGCAATCGCACGGCGTCCCCCTCGCGCAATCCGGTATATGCACCGATGGCTACAGCTAATGCTAGGTGGTCAGGGGCGTGTTCCAGCACCGTATCAAGCTCATGGTCGTGCCACCGTCTGTTGACGTGTCTGGCGTCCTTTGGGCGCTTGATCTTTTTCACGCCATCCGTCGGATTGATTTTAGTATGACCCGGCTCCAGTCCCCAATTAAATATTACTGATATCACCGCCAAAACGTAATTGGTGAATCTTCGTTTGTGCTTCCTATACGCCCTATCTTTTATTCTGCTGACATATTCCGCGTCAAAATCCGTGATTGGAACGCCGTCAAGCGGCTTTAGAAAGTCGATCACGCGCAAATAGTCTTTCTTTGTACGGGGCTGCAAAACTTCATAGATTGGGCTATTACGGTAAATCCTAACGAGATCGCCAAATGTCGCTATTTTATTGCCTTTATTTTTAATAAATGGGGTTGCCCTAAGTGCTGCTATTTCGGCAAAAAACTCAGGCGTACCAGGGAATGATTTTAATCGTTTTCCGCTTTCCCTATCATAATAATATACCTTTCCTGATTTCGCCTTTACCCGTTTTAAGCCTTTGATTTTCATTATTAGAGCTCCAATAAAGCTACGTCTTTAATCGGTACATTGTAACTGTCGCTTACGAATCTTTCAAGATCGGTCAATCTATATAGGACGCGCCCACCTTCCCGAATTTGGCCGAAGTGGGGCTTATTATATTTATCAAAGTGTCCAGGCGACACCCCAAGATATGCTGCTGCTTGCTCTCGGCTCATTCGTGCTGGCCAATACGGCAATTGACCAATGGTTAGTTTGGCAAAAGTCATCACACACCACCTTTCGAATAATCCGGTAATAATGCCGGCATATCCCCAGTTTCATAAGCTGCTTGTATTTGAGGTTTCATAAATTCACCCGCCGTTGTGCCGTTGGGCAAGACAATATTTGCCATAAACTCATCTTCAAATTCTGTAATGCCCTACTCCACTGCCTCAAGTTTGGCTTTGATCACTAAAGCTAATGCGCGCCATTTTTGCCGCGTGGCCTTATCATATTCTTTGCTGGCTTGCTCTGGGGAGCGCTTAGTTTTTTTCGCAGGGGTCTGCCAGAAGATCACGTCTTCTCGATCCGGCATTTTCAGAATAAACCTGATTTGTCGGTCATTCATGGCGAAACCAACAATGGCGTCTTCTTGGCTCCACCCGTACATAAATTGGCTGGCACTATATCGTATCAAGGTATTCTCTATTTCTTCCCGCGATTTATGAGAACTGACGCTGGTGTTTTCGGCGTATTTACTCATTGTTCATACCCCATGTCTTCAAACGGCTCTTCGCAAGTGCAATAATCCGGCATTTGGTGGCATTTATCACAGTCGCAATGAGTGCAATCTGTTTTGTATCCGTAATTCATATCTTCAATATCCCCGCCGCAATGGCAATTGGCGTAACATTCAGGGCATTCATGGGCCATCATTCGCCCTCCTTCTGGTGGTGTGGGTAGGCGCATCCAGTGGGTTAAGTAAGAGTGACCAACGGTTGTCGAATAGTTATGCATAAACATATCGTGTCGCTCTTGGTATTCTGCGGTGTTAATATATTCACCATCATTTGGATCAATCCCGTAAATTAATATTTTGGTTCCATCCTTTGGCGCGGTTTCGATGGGTTGCCATTGTTCCACAGGTACTACGGCGTATCCAGCCGCTTTGATGGCGGTGTGGGTGGCTCTTGCTTGATCAATCGCTCTTAATTTAGCGTACTCATTGGCTAAATCCCACGCGTGTTGTGGGTCACTATAAAAGCCGCTAGCAAGTATATTTTGTGCCATCTTCTCTATCAGGTCTTTATCGGTCATACAGATATCTCCCCAAACGCCGCCCACAGATATCTTCGCCCTTTTTTTGTGAGGGTCATATTTTTCCCTACCAATCCATGCTCTTTGATTATTTGCCCAGTGGTGTGACCTTGATGATAACCACTTGCACACTTCAAAAGGCCATATCTCACAACGTCCCGCTTGCTAATATCACCAAAGCTTGCATACGCATGAACGCGATCAATTTCATCGTCCGATATAATGTCTTCTACTTTCATTCTACCAAATCTCCATCTCTATCTATGGCCCACAGTTCACCGCATTCCGGGCATTCATAATTCACACAGTGATCGGCATCTATGGACTTTGCCTTGACGTTTCCATGCTCACAATATCCGCAGGGCAGGGGGTCGTATTTTTCAAGGTCTTTATCGGTCATTTAAAAATACCAATCACGTTCGATTTTTCGTCACTTATTTGGGTGGCAAATTCTATCCAATCTCTCTCAGCCTTCTGCCATCCGCATCTCGCAAGTCCCGTCACGGTCCGTTTTTCTCTCGGTTTGCCATAAGTCCCATCGCCTTGGATTGCGGCCAAACAAATATAATCCTTGGCTTCAATCGGGTCATAAAAAATATGGGTAACAATCACTACTTCAACCACGCGATCTGGATCAAAATCTTTGTCTACAGTATGGATAATAGCCCCATGAGATGCTGGCATTTCTAGTTGCCATCCAACTCTTATATCTTTAAATTTACGACCCATCAAACGTCCCCCGGCATTTGCTGGATGACTTCACCGTCAAGAATGTTGCCGGCTTTCTTTTTGCCGACTTTTTTTATGAAGCAAACCCGTTCGCCGTGGAATCCATGGCCACCTTCTATATTTATAAACCGTTCGTTGTTATTCTTGGTGTTGGGAACATCCCGCCAATCTGGATCGTCTTTATCTCTGTCATATTTGACGGACCACTCGCCCCATTGCTTGAAGAAGAACGGCAAGTTTGCGGCCTTGCACTGGTCCCTGAGTGATCTGGCCCACTCTGGATGCATCGGTCTGGCGTTGGGGCCGGATTCGCCGCCAACGATTACCCAGTCGAGTTTTGGATCAGGGTTGTCAAATATTCCACTGATAGACTCATACCCGTCATGCGCCATGCCTGTGAGGGCGTTGAACGTGAGGTGGCAACCATCGCGCAGTCCATCATCGATACATTCCAGATCAATTTCGCTTAATGCTGGTTCAATGCTCACGCCTCGAACTGCGGCGGGGGTGTTGAGCAAATACAGGATGCGCTCGTTAGCGGTTTTCTGATCTTCTACAGATACCAAGAGCCAGACGTTTGACATCGGCCACCCTGTAATATCAATATTCTTATATCCCGCCTCTAATCTTGGCGTAACCGCATCCGCATCGTGATATTCGTAATATATTTCGCCACAAGCCATGCCGATCAAGAAGTTTCGACCTTTTTTATTGATATAATCCCGCATTCTCTCAGGCCGCTTGGTCAAAATTTGAAAAGTATGTTGTGGGCAAAATGCCATGACAGCGAAAACCTTATCAATCCATTCGTCGGGAACATTTTCATGGAATAAATCAGACATGCTGTTGACGAATATCATGCGCGGGTTTTTCCATGACAGCGGTTTTAACAATGCCTTTTCGTCAAAGTTGATCTTCCCGGTCCAGAGCGTCCGACCTGATGCGTTCTTTCGGGTGGTTCCTTGGTAGTTAGACAATCCCATAGCTTCAAGCCTGTAGGCCATTCTCATGGCATAGCAGTTGTCGCAGCCGGAAGATATTACGGTACAGCCAGCAATAGGATTCCACGTCTCATCGGTCCATTTAATTTTGCTCATGATTTTCTCCCAATGCTTTTTTAGCCAAGCGGATCATACCGAAAGTGGTGTGGAAAGGGTTGTTGTCGTATGCTATCCGCGTGATTTCTGATAATGCCTCGCGCAAGTCTGCATTATCCGCCCGTAAGTGATCCATACTCTGTATCGTGTTGGAATCTTTCAGCACACGGGCTGTGTTGGTATCGTGGGCTAAAATAACCTCGATCAAGCTCGGGGATGTGGTTTTAGCGG
>JAESRB010000079.1 GCA_016764855.1 Emcibacter sp. | reverse complement strand
CAGTAAAATATGGTTTTTATTTTCAATATAGGCTTATTCTATGCTAACCTGTCTATACAGTAGTTGCTTATAAGGATAGTATCGTGCCACAAACCTACGCAGCCACCCTCTCTGAAAGCCTTAAAGTCTGGAAAGACGTCACGCTCCTCACTATGATCAATGGTTATGACCTCCGCGCCAACGCGGCCATTGTGACGAAAAAAGACAAAATTGTCTGGTTGGGGCAGGAAAATGAGTTACCCGCAGAATATACCAAGGCTCAGATGATATCCTGCCGAGGACATTTTATGACCCCCGGTCTGATTGATTGTCATACCCATCTTATATATGGCGGCAACCGTATCGAAGAATTTGAAAAACGGCTGAACGGCATCAGTTACACCCAAATTGCCCAAAATGGCGGCGGCATCCTATCCACCGTTCAGGCCACGCGGCAGGCAAATGAGGCCGTACTTTATGGAAGCGCAAAAAAAAGGCTGGCCTACCTGCAAAAAAGTGGCGTGACCACCCTTGAGATTAAATCCGGTTACGGTCTTGATCTGAAAAATGAGCTTAAAATGCTCCGAGTTGCGCGCCTGCTCGGACAGGATGACACCGTTGATGTGGTCACCAGCTTTCTGGGCGCCCATGCGGTACCGCCGGAATTTGCCGACGACCCAACGGGCTATATGGATTTTGTTATCGACGAGATCCTGCCCGCCGTGGCCAAACAAGGCCTTGCCGATGCGGTCGATGTTTTTTGCGAACCCATCGCCTTTAATAAACAGCTGACCGAAAAACTTTTTTCCGCGGCCCGCGCCCTCAACCTGCCGGTAAAAATTCATGCGGAACAATTGAGCAATAGCGGCGGCGCAAAGTTAGCGGCGAGCTATCAGGCCTTGTCTGCGGACCATCTTGAATATCTGGATGAGGCAGCGGTCAAACATATGGCAGCGGCGGGTACGGTGGCGGTTCTGCTGCCCGGGGCCTTTTACACGCTACGGGATGATCGTGTTCCGCCTGTGGACTTGCTGCGGCAATATGGCGTACCCATGGCGGTGGCCAGCGACAGCAACCCCGGCTCCTCTCCCGCATTGTCCTTGTCCCTGATGATCAATATGGCGACGACCCTGTTCCGCCTGACCCCGGAAGAAGCCCTGAGTGGTGTCACATGCTACGGCGCACAGGCACTGGGCCTTGATGACAGAGGCGTTCTACAGGTTGGCAAAAAAGCCGATTTTGCCCTTTGGGATATCACCCATCCGGCGGAATTGTCCTATCAACTTGGCGGCAACCTCTGTATCGGCGTGGTCAAGGACGGGGTGCCTATTATCTTTTAAGTCGCTATCGTTTTAGGCCGTTGTTTTTAAGCAACTGTTTCTTGGGTCATGATTTCTTGAGTTATGATTTTTTTATTCTGCGCACGGAAATCTGTTCTTCGGTCAGGCCAAGGTCAATCATATCCTGCGGCAAACCCGCCCCCTCAATCAGCGACGCCACAATCCGACCCATAGCCGGAGAGGTTTTAATACCAAAGCCGCCCTGTCCCGCCAGCCAAAAAAAGCCTGCTTGTTCAGGATCAAACCCGACCACCGGATGACCGTCCGTCACCTTATTACGCAAACCCGCCCAACTGCGATCAATTTTATCCACCTTTAAATTGGTGGCGCGCTCCAGATAATAGGCCCCGTAAGCAATATCCAGCTCTTCCGGCTGAACATCACAGGGGGCAACATATTTCTCATCTCCGGGTGTCATCAATATTTTACCCCGGTCCGGTTTGAAATAATATTTATGGGCCGTATCCATGACCAACGGCCAGTCATCAAGGCAAATTTCCTCGGGCGGCGTAACCATTATCACCGTTCGGCGCATGGGTCGAATCTCTATGGGGGATATTTTTGCAAGAGCCGCAATCTGATCCACCCAAGCACCCGCAGCATTAATCACCACCGGAGCCTGATAACAGCCTGCTGATGTTGTCACCTGCCATTGATTGTCTTTTCTGGTGAGGCCCGTGACTTCTGCCCCGGTCACAATATCACCGCCACTGGCTTTTATGGCGCGCAAATATCCTTCGTGCAGCCCGTTAACGTCAATATCTGCGGTGCCATGCTCCATAAGGGCGCGTCCCTGATATTCCGAGGCCAATACGGGCAACAACCGCAAGGCCTCTGCCCCGTCGATATAGTCTACTTTCACATCAATATCGGTTAATTTCCGATACAGGTCATCCAACGTATCCTGGGTATCGACCGTGGCCACATGTATCAGGCAGCGGGGCGTGAGCAACGGATGCGCGGCAAAACCCTCCGGCGGGTGCCGTAAAAAATCCTCACTGGATTTCACGAGGATATGCAACAGCACATCCCCCTTGTTATATCCCAGTTGGAAAATAGCAGAGGACCGCCCGGTGGTGTGATAGGCAAGCTGACTTTCTTTTTCCAGAATGACAACTCGGCCTTTTTTGCACAGCTCATACCCGGCGGAGGCTCCGGCAATGCCACCACCAATAATGATAAAGTCTGCTGTTTCTGATACCCTGTTCACGGCTTGAATTTAATCCAGAATCAATATTTTCCGCCACCCTATTCCGAACGAACGTAAGGGGCAATAAGAATTTATCAAACTTACTTATTCAGCACACTTAAATATGCTAGATTACGGCCATAAATACGAATCTTAACCCATTAGGAGTTCACTAGCATGAGAAAAACGCCCAAGGATTTTTTTAAGCCCCTGTCTATCGGAGCGCCCAGCCCCTACCGTGAAATTCCCGTGGCGCTGGAACGGATGATTCATTTCTTCCCGCCGCAGATAGAAAAGATGCGCAATAAAGTCCCCGATATGATTGGGAAAGTTGATGTGCTCTTGGGAAATTTGGAAGATGCCATTCCCGCCGATGCCAAAGAAGAAGCTCGGGCCGGTTTTATCGAAGTTGCGGAAAAAAATGATTTTGGCGCCACTGGCCTCTGGACCCGAGTGAACTGCCTGAACAGCCCGTGGTTTCTGGATGATGTGACGGAAATTGTCTCCCGTGTGGGCAACAAGCTAGATGTGATCATGTTGCCAAAAGTCGAAGGCCCGTGGGACATCCATTTTCTGGACCAATTGCTGGCCCAGCTTGAATCCCGCCACAATATCACCCGTCCCATAATGATACATGCCATCCTTGAAACTGCGCAGGGCGTCAATAATGTGGAAGAAATCGCCGCTGCCAGCCCCCGTATGCATGGCATGAGCCTTGGACCTGCGGATCTTGCGGCCTCTCGCGGTATGAAAACCACTCGCGTTGGCGGCGGACATCCTTTTTACGGCATCATCGCCGATGACAAGGGCGACGGTTCTGAACGCGCTTTTTATCAGCAAGACCTGTGGCATTTCACCGTGGCTAAAATGGTTGATGCCTGTATGTCATATGGGCTGAAAGCCTTTTACGGTCCCTTTGGTGATTTTTCCGATGATGCCGCTTGTGAGGCCCAGTTCCGCAATGCCTTCCTGATGGGCTGTATGGGGGCCTGGTCTCTGCATCCAAAACAGATTACCATAGCCAAACAAGTCTTTAGCCCGGATGTGGATGAAGTTCTTTTTGCCAAAAAAATCCTCGAAGCCATGCCTGATGGTACGGGCGCGGTGATGATCGACGGTAAAATGCAGGATGACGCCACCTGGAAACAGGCCAAGGTTATTGTAGATCTGGCAAAGATTGTTGCCTCCAAAGATAAAGAACGTGGGGCCAAATACGGCTTTTAAGCTGTTGAATTTAGGTTTCGTAAATTCTAATTTGCTGGCTCTCAGGCTTCCGGTCTGATCTGCCAGCAAGCCACATGGTGGATGAGGGCGATATTCCTGTCCAGCTCTCCCACCGGTGCTATATTCCAATCCCACAGATCACTTGGCGCAGGAAGTCCGATCTCCGGCAGGGCGGATTCCCTGTCCAATATCTCCACCCCCTGATGATAACTGCGCGCCATATCCCCAATGATCAAAGCTTGGGGCGCGAGCGACCGCAGCCGGGACACATGGGCACGCATCACCTCCGCCGCGAAATCATCCGGCAAGGAAATTTTATATTTCTGTGCATATGAGATCAGATTTAGCGGTAGTTGAGACAGGATATTAAGCGAGACTACCAAATCCACAGAGGGTAAACTGTCAATCACCGCCGTTGCCGCTTTGTCATAAAACAAAGGCCCGACCAGCCCCGTAACATCCTGTGTTATGAAGCGAACGGCCGTGTTTTTTTGATAGAGCTTACGGATTTTCGGCAGATGAATGATATCCACCAGAACCAGTGAATGCCCCAAGGCCAACAAAGCCGCCATGGGAACATCATGCAACGCCCCGGAACCGATAATCATTATGGTAGAACCCGGCGCAATCCCCCCCGCCGTCACCAAAATCTTTTGCTGACATTGATCCAAATGATCCGCCCATGCTTTGCGGCAACGGCCGTATCTTTCCTCGATAGCAATGGCTTCGCGCACATATCCCAACGCCTTAACCTCTTTTCGGGCCGGGGTCAGGATATGCTGAATCGCTTCAAAGATCATTGAGTGCTGCTATTCGCCTGTATAGGTGCCGCTGCGTTTTTCAAGGAATGCGGCCGTCGCTTCTGCCCGGTCCTTGCTGGATAAAAGCACTTGCATGCTTTTACGTTCCAGACCCAAGGCACTTTCAAGGGACATATCAGGTCCCTGCAATATGGCATATTTGATATGTTCCAAGCCCAAAGGCGGCAATGCGGATAACTCACGCGCCATTTCCATGGCCCGGTCCATCACCTTGTCATCCTCCAGAACTTCACACACCAGCCCCATGCCTTTCGCCTCATCCGCCCCGATCATCATACCGGTCAAACACAGGCGCATAGCATTATATTTACCGACGGCCCGTACCAGACGCTGTGTGCCGCCAGCACCGGGCATAACGCCAACCTTAACCTCTGGCTGACCGAATTTAGCGCCCTTACCCGCCAGAATTATATCTGAAATCATGGCAAGCTCCATACCGCCACCAAGCGCAAAACCGTTCACCGCAGCGATCACAGGCCGGGGATAATCCGCAAAAGCATTATACAGCCGCTCCACATGGGCCTTATAATAATCCACTGGGCTCAGAACGGACATTTCCTTTAGATCCGCCCCGGCAGCAAAAGCCTTTTCATTGCCAGTGATGATCACGGCCCGAATATCTTCCCGAGCCTTCAGTTCATTAAATTTATCCGCAATCAACGTACGTACATTCAAATTCAAAGCATTATATGCCTTGGGCCGATTGATACGCACCACCGCAATATGATCTTCGGGGAATTCCAGCAGAACTTCTTCTTCGGACATGCAATTATTTCCTTATCAACTAAAAAGCACTGATGCCCGTTTGCAAACGACCTAGAATCAGCGCATGCACATCATGGGTACCTTCATAGGTATTGACCGCCTCCAAATTCATGGCATGACGGATCACATGAAATTCATCGCTGATGCCATTACCGCCGTGCATATCACGAGCCATACGGGCAATATCCAAAGATTTGCCACAATTATTACGTTTTAGCAACGAAATAGCATCCGGGGACAGCATGTCTTTCTCTTTCAGACGTGTAGCATTCAAACAGGCATGAAGACCAAGGGTGATTTCAGTCTGCATATCGGCCAGTTTTTTCTGAATCAATTGCGTTGCCGCCAGAGGTTTACCGAACTGTTTACGGTCCATCGTATATTGACGCGCCGCATGCCAGCAGAATTCTGCGGCCCCAAGCGACCCCCAGGCGATCCCAAGGCGCGCATTGGACAAACATCCCAGCGGACCTTTCATGCCCTCGACATTTGGCAACAGATTTTCTTCCGGGACAAAAACATCATCCATGACGATTTCACCAGTAATAGACGCCCGGAGAGAAAATTTGCCCTCAATTTTTGGTGCGCTCAGACCCTTCATACCCTTTTCAAGGAGAAAACCACGTACCACGCCATCATCGCCCTTAGCCCAAACCACAAACACATCGGCGATCGGGCTGTTGGTGATCCACATTTTGGCACCGGAAACTTTATAACCACCGGGTACAGTCCGGGCGCGCGTCTGCATACCACTGGGATCAGAACCGGCATTGGGTTCGGTCAGACCGAAACAGCCGACAAATTCGCCGCTGGCCAATTTTGGCAGAAACTTCTGCCGCTGTTCTTCGGAACCATAAGCATGGATCGGAAACATCACAAGAGAGCTTTGTACGGACATGGCGCTACGATAGCCACTATCCACCCGCTCCACCTCCCGGGCAATCAAACCATAGGAGACATAACCAACCCCGGCACAGCCGTATCCTTCGATTGTGGGACCAAGCAGACCAATCTCCCCCATCTTATTCATGATGGAACGGTCAAATATTTCATGCCGATTGGCCTCGACAATGCCGGGCATCAATTCCTTCTGACAGAAATCATGAGCGCCATCCCGGATCATGCGCTCTTCTTCGGTTAGAAAATCTTCCAGAAGTAATATGTCATCCCACGGGGAAGACGGCCATTTTGGACTCGCCATCGTCTTAAGTCTCCTCAAATATTAATACTTACCATTATATATAGTATGTTTCGGTGCTTATCACCATGCTCATCTTTGCGGGATTACCGCCGTAACTTCGATTTCAATCTTTGCCCGTCGCTCCACTAATGCTGTGACGCCAATACAGGCCATCACCGGAAAGTTCTTGCCAATTATTTCCCGATAATGGGCACCAAATTCCGGCAGACGGTCACGGTATCCTTCCATATCAGTGACATACCATGTCATACGGGTGATATGTTCCGGCCCACTCTCCCCGGCTTCCGATATGGCCCGGATATTCAGCAAAGCCTGACGAAATTGATCCACAAGATCATCAGAGGTGAATTCTTCTTGCTCATTCCAGCCGACAACACCTGCCAGAAAAAACAGTTTTCCTTCGGCCACGATGCCGTTGGAATATCCCTTGGGACGTTGCCAGTTGTCCGGTAATATATGCTGCATTACTGTCTCCTGCCTAAATCAAATATATATAATCGGTATTCCCATACCAAAATACATATATTCTTAAATTAACCCTTGCTAAAAATCATTTTATATATAAAATAAAATAATACAAGTTATAAATAATACTATAGTATGGGCGCGTTACATAAGTTAAATTATAAACTATTATTGCATATAATATAAGTCAAACACTACTTTAAAAGACTTTTTTATTTTTCTTCGGCAGTTGTCGTTGGAGCACAGAATAAATATCAAGTATAAAATAAAACAGGTTTTAGCGAATCATGCCCCGGCAAAAGCCAGGACACCCCAGAACACCAAGGAAAAGGACAAGACAATGAAGATTATCGTATTGGGCGCTGGCCCGTCCGGCGTTTATCTCGCCATCTCCATGAAACTGAAAAATCCTGACCATGATATCACGATATATGAAAGAAACCGTGACAATGATACCTTTGGTTGGGGCGTGGTGTTTTCTGACCAAACCATGGATAATCTACGGATCAATGACCCGATCAGCGCGGAAACCATGATTAAAGAGCTTATTCACTGGGACGATATTGCCATTCACCATAAAGGCGAAGTCATTCGTTCCGGCGGCCACGGTTTCATTGGCATTGGCCGTCTGCGTCTTTTGCAAATATTGTTTGAACGCGCCCGGGCCCTTGGCGTTAATTTTGAGTTTGAGACCGAATTCGAAGTCGCCGATATCAAAACCAAATTTTCCGATGCCGACCTTATTGTCGCTGCCGATGGCCTGAACAGCAAAATTCGCAACCATGATCTAGAGGCCTTTGATTGCGACATTGATATGCGGCCCAACAAATTTGTCTGGCTTGGCACCAAGCAACGGTTCGACGAAGCCTTTACCTTTATCTTCGAGAATACCGAACATGGCTGGATCTGGGTCCATGCCTATCAATTCGACAATGAGACCTCGACCTTCATCGTGGAATGCAGCACGGAAACTTACGAATCCTTTGGTTTTGACAAAATGGACCATGAGGAAAGTGCCGAAACTTGCCGGAAGATTTTCGAGAAATATCTCGGTGGAAACGACTTAATGACCAAATCCGCCCATGTGCGGGGCTCCGCCTGGATCAACTTCCCTCGTGTGCTTTGCCATCAGTGGGTGAAAGATAATATAGTATTGATCGGCGATGCGGCTCATACGGCGCATTTCTCCATTGGGTCCGGCACAAAGCTTGGCTTTGAAGATGCCATCAGTCTGGCCAAACATCTCAATTCTGGAGAGAGCGTAGACAAGGCTCTGGTCGCCTATCAAGACGAACGGGAACTGGAAGCTCTTAAATTACAAAGTGCGGCCCGTAATTCCATGGGCTGGTTCGAGGAAATCGAGCGCTATCTGGATTATGATCCTCAGCATTTCGCCTATGCCCTGCTCACCCGGTCACAACGGGTCAGCCATGAAAACCTTCGCCTACGGGACAAGGAATGGCTGGAAGGCGTGGAAAAGGATTTCGCCTCTAAGGCTATGGGCCATACAGTGGATCAGCCCATTCCGCCCATGTTCACGCCCTATAAATTACGGGGAATGACCTTAAAAAACCGGGTCGTGATCTCCCCCATGTCCATGTATTCAGCAACGGACGGCCTGATTAATGATTTTCATTTGGTCCATTATGGTTCCCGCGCCATGGGCGGTGCGGCTTTGATGTATACGGAAATGACTAACGTCTCTGCGGACGCCCGCATCACACCGGGATGTGCCGGGATCTATACCGACGCGCAACAGGACGCGTGGAAACGTGTAGTCGATTATACCCATAACTTCAGCGACTGCAAAATCGCTCTTCAACTGGGTCATGCGGGCCGCAAAGGCTCAACAAAAGTTGGGTGGGAGGGCTATGACATGCCTCTGGATGCCGACAATTGGGATTTAATCGCTCCCTCGGCCCTGAAATGGGATGCCATCAATCAGACGCCGCGGGAAATGACCTCCCGTGATTTCGACAATGTGCTAAATGATTTTGTTTCGTCAACGAAACGAACTGATGAAGCCGGCTTTGATATGATCGAACTTCATGCGGGTCATGGCTATCTTTTGTCCAGTTTCATCACCCCGGTCAGCAATCAGCGCACCGATGAATATGGCGGATCACTGGAAAATCGTCTGCGCTTCCCATTGGCTGTATTCAAGGCAATGCGTGATGTTTGGCCCGAAGACAAACCCATGTCCGTGCGGATTTCCTCAACAGATTGGGTCAGCGACAGCGGCGTCACACCGGAAGAAGCCGTCTTGATTTCCAAGGCCTTTGCCGAGGCCGGCGCGGACATCATTGACGTCTCTACCGGACAGACTTTACCCCTGAATCAGGTAAAACCGGTCTTTGGCCGCATGTTCCAGACGCCCATGTCGGACCGGATCCGTAACGAAGCGAAAATCGCCACAATGGCGGTGGGTAATATTTATGAGACAGATCATGTGAACAGCATACTGGCTGCGGGTCGTGCCGATTTAGTATTGTTAGGGCGACCCCATTTGATGGACCCCAATTGGACCATCCGAAGTGCCGCTGAGCTGGAATATCATGGCGATGCCATTACGGTTCCGAAACAATATATGACAGCCTATACTCAGCTTGAAACCAACTTAAAGCGAGCGGCTGAAATGGCTCTTAACGCGTAACATAGGGGAAGAACACGTGGAATTAAAGGGAAAACATGCTGTCGTAACGGGTGGCGGGCGCGGAATTGGCGCCGCCATCGCCGACTGTCTGGCCGGGGCGGGAGCCAATATCACCATCATGGGCCGCAATATGAAGGTCCTGACAGATAAGGCGAAAACCCTGGACAATTGTCAGGCCGTTCAATGTGACGTAACTGACGAGGCCGCTGTCACCACAGCCTTTGCGCAGGCCGTGGCAAAATATGGCCCTGTGGATATTCTGGTGAATAATGCCGGGGCCGCGTATTCCCTGCCTTTCCGGAAAACCGACCGGGCGCATTTACAACAGATGCTCGACGTTAACCTCATTGGCCCTTACCTTTGTATTCAGGCCAGCCTGCAAGAAATGATAGACAAAGGGGCTGGCAGGATTATAAATGTTGCAAGTACTGCGGCTTTGAAAGGCTATCGTTATGTTGCTGCCTACAGCGCGGCCAAACACGGATTATTGGGTTTAACCCGGAGTCTGGCGCTGGAAATGGCAACAAAGGGCGTCACCGTAAACGCCGTATGTCCGGGATTTGCCGATACGGATATTGCCCGGGACGCTGTGAAGAATATCGTTGCCAAAACCGGCAGAACAGAACAAGAGGCGATTGCGGAACTCACTATCCATAACCCGCAGAAACGCTTGATTAAACCAGAGGAAGTGGCCACAACCATATTGTGGTTATGCAGCGACAATGCCGCTTCCATAACGGGCCAAGCCATTGCCGTAGACGGTGGGGAGGTCATGTAACAGAGTAAAATAAATGTCAGACAATCTCGTGCCGGAAACAGATACGCAGAAGCAGGAAACAGAGACAAAAAAATTGGCGTTATGGCTCCGCCTGATCACCAATACCAATATCATTGAAAAAGAGATCAGGAATCTATTTCGGTCCGAATTCAATGTGACCCTGCCCCGGTTTGATTTGATGTCGGCGCTTTACCGGGAACCGGGCGGACTGACCATGGGCGAATTGTCCAAAAAGATGTTGGTGTCCAATGGTAATGTGACAGGGATTGTTGAACGTTTACAAAAAGAAGGTCTGGTGAAACGCTGGGCCCTGCCCACGGACCGCCGTATATACAGCGTCGGCTTAACGCCAAAGGGCCGCACAGATTTCAAGGTAATGGCAGACCAACATAAAAAATGGGTCGCCGATATACTCACCGACATACAGGATGAGGATCTGGACCCCATGATTGCGCAGATGACGCGCATGGGGCAGGTTCTGAAAGACCGCAAAGAAGCAAAAGGGTAAAATAATGAAATTAGCCACCTTAAAACCAAAGCATTTTTTATGGGAAATGAAGGGCGATGTCGCCATCATCCGCCTCGACAGGCCGGACCGTAAAAATCCGCTCACATTTGAGTCCTATGCTGAATTGCGGGATGTTTTTCGGGATATGGTCTATGCCGATGATGTGAAGGCCGTGGTTTTCGCCAGTAACGGTGGCAATTTCTGTTCCGGCGGCGATGTGCATGACATCATCGGCCCGCTTTTGGATAAAGACATGAAGGGCTTGCTGGATTTCACCCGCATGACCGGCGATCTGGTTAAAGCCATGATCAATTGCAAGGTGCCGATCATCGCCGCAACGGACGGCATTTGTGTCGGGGCCGGGGCCATGATCTCATTGGCCTCTGATATCCGTTTTGCCACCCCGGAATGCAAAACGGCCTTTCTTTTTACCCGCGTTGGTCTTGCCGGATGTGACATGGGCGCTTGTGCCATGCTACCCCGCGCCGTGGGACAGTCCCGCGCCGCTGACCTGCTCTATACCGGACGGGCCATGACCGCAGAAGAAGGCGAACGCTGGGGCTATTTCAACCGCATAGTTCCCGCCGATGATCTTTTTGAGCAAGCCCTGAAATACGCCACCCGTTTGGCAGAGGGACCCAATTTTGGCCATATGATGACCAAAACCATGCTGACACAGGAATGGAGCATGCCGCTGGACATGGCCATTGAAGCCGAGGCCCAGACACAGGCCATTTGCATGCAAACGCAAGATTTCCGTCGGGCCTACGAAGCCTTCGTTGCCAAAGAAAAACCCGTCTTTAAAGGGGATTGATCATGAGTAAGATGCTCAACGACCAGACATATCTGGATTGGCCCTTTCTGAACGCTGACCATAAAAAATTGGCTCTGGACCTTGATGCCTGGTGTACCGAAAACCTGACCGATATTTCCCATGACCGGGATAAGGCTGATGAAACCTGTCGCATGCTGGTTCAAAAATTAGGCCAGGCTGGATGGTTGCGCTATGCGGTTCCCAAAGCCTATGGTGGCGCCCATGACAAGCTGGACGTACGTTCCCTCTGTCTGATCCGGGAGACCTTGGCCCGTCACGATGGCCTTGCGGATTTTGCCTTCGCCATGCAAGGGCTGGGCAGCGGAACATTGTCTCTTTTTGGCAATGAAGACCAAAAACAAGCCTATCTAACCGCCGTGGGTCGAGGCGAGAAAATCGCCGCTTTTGCCCTGTCTGAACCCCATGCCGGGTCCGATGTGGCGGCCCTATCCACCAGTTTCCGGGAAGAGGGCGACGAGCTGATCCTGAACGGCTGCAAAACATGGATTTCCAATGGCGGTATTGCAGATTATTATACGGTTTTTGCCCGCGCAGAAGGCACATCCGGCTCCAGAGGCATTTCCGCCATCCTTGTGGATGCCACCGCACCGGGGCTGACCATTGCCGAGAAAATCGAAGTCACCGCCCCCCATCCCTTGGCCAAACTGGACTTTAAAGACTGCCGCGTCCCCAAATCTGCCATCATCGGTGAAACAGGGCGAGGGTTCAAATATGCTATGGCCACATTGGATGTCTTTCGCACCACCGTTGGGGCCGCCAGCATGGGATTTGCCAAGCGGGCCATGGATGAGGCCGCAAAACGAGCCACCAGTCGCCAGATATTCGGCGCGCCCATGACCAACCTCCAAATCATACAGAGTAAATTGGGCGATATGGCCTTGAATATTGATGCCAGCGCGTTGCTGATCTATCGGGCTGCATGGACCAAGGATTGCGTCGCGGATCGCGTCACCAGAGAAGCGGCCATGGCAAAATTATATGCCACAGAGGCCGCCCAGAAGATCATTGATGATGCCATCCAGATTTTTGGCGGACAAGGCGTGGTCTTCGGCGAAACTGTCGAACGGCTTTACCGGGAGATCCGCAGTCTGCGCATCTATGAAGGTGCCTCAGAGGTTCAAAAAATAATCATTGCGGGACAAGCCTTAATCCCCTACACATTAGAGAAATAAGTCACAAAAAACCAAGTCATAAAATGACAAAACGCGACGGATCAGCAAGCAGCAGTATCAGCAACAATGGAGCCTGATATATGTCTGACTTAAGTGCCTATACAGATCATTTTGCGGCAGATAACCTGCCCCGAGACCATGAACTGCCTGAATTTACCAGCGACCTTCCCGAATTGGAATATCCCGCTCGGCTGAATGCGGCTGTGGAATTGCTGGATAAGAATATTGCGGCGGGACGCGGCGAAAAAATCGCTATCCGCACCCCGGACGGTGACTGGACCTACCGGGAACTGTTGGAAAAATCAAATCAGATCGCTCATGTTTTAGTCACGGATATGGGCTTGCAAAGCGGAAACCGTGTTTTATTGCGCTCCGCCAATAATCCCATGATGGTGGCCTGTTGGTTTGCCGTACTGAAGGCCGGCGGAATTGTGGTCGCGACCATGCCCCTGCTGCGCGCCCGGGATTTGGTGCCGATGATCACCAAGGCAGAGGTCGCTTTTGCCCTCTGTGATGCCCGCTTGATAGAGGAACTTGAAAAGGCTGTTCTTTCCGCCCCTGTCTTAAATAATATTCTGACCTTCCATGGCCCCAAAGACCAATTAGAAGATCGCATGGCCAATAAATCTACGGATTTTGCAACAGTGGATACGGCGGCAAAGGATGTGGCGCTGATCGCTTTTACCAGCGGTACCACTGGAAAGCCCAAAGGCACCCTGCATTTTCATCAGGATATCATGTCCATGTGTCATCTGGTCGGCCAGCGCCTGTTGGGTATCACCGAAGATGACGTCATCATTGGCAGCCCGCCCTTGGCCTTTACCTTTGGTTTAGGGGCCTTGGTCGGTTTTCCCTTCCACGCCGGAGCCACCACCGTCCTGTTAGAGGCCGCTGCACCGGACCTTTATCTGGAAGCGATCGCCCGTTTCCGCGCCACTTGGAGCTTTACGGCCCCCACCGCTTACCGGGCTATGCTGGGTAATGTGGCAAACTATGATCTTTCCTGTCTCAAGGCCTGTGTTTCTGCGGGTGAGCATCTTCCCCTCCCCACCTTCCATGCTTGGGAAGAGGCCACCGGGCTAAGGTTAATCGATGGTATCGGTGCCACCGAATTGATCCATATTTTTATTTCTGCGGCCGGAGACGATATTCGCCCCGGTGCCACGGGAAAACCCATCGTCGGTTATCAGGCCTGTATTCTGGATAAGGATGACAAGCCACTACCCGCCGGAAATGTCGGACGGCTGGCGGTCAAAGGCCCCACGGGATGTAAATATTTAGCCGATGATCGTCAGGAAACCTATGTCAGGAATGGCTGGAATATGACCGGCGATTCTTACCGCATGGATGAAGAAGGCTATTTCTGGTTTCAGGCCCGTGACGATGACATGATCGTCTCATCCGGTTATAATATCGCCGGTCCAGAAGTAGAAGCCGCGCTAATGGACCATGCCGCCGTGGCCGAATGCGCCGTTGTCGCGTCCCCCGATGAGGCACGGGGCCAAATTGTTAAAGCCTTTATCAAGCTCGCCCCGGATTATAGCCCAAGTGATGATCTGATCACCGAACTGCAAAATTTCGTCAAAAAAGCCATTGCACCTTATAAATACCCTCGTGCCATTGAATTTTCCGAGAGCCTGCCCAAAACAGAAACCGGTAAAATTCAGCGGTTCGTCCTGCGTCAAAGTGAAATGTCTTCGGCCTCTGTCAAAACATAATGTTCCATTTTGGCCCGAAGGTCATCCGGGATCGGTGCGGATTTCATTTTTTCGCAATTCACCCAGACAACGCTTAGCCGGGTCAAAAACCGCACCTCATCTTTACAGGATGTGATAATGGACATATCAATGCGGCTTCGGCCAATTTTGGTAATGCCCAACGCATAATCCAGACGGTCATTAAGGTAGCTCGGATTTTTAAAACTGCTCTCCAGATGCGCCATGGGGACGGCCCAGCCTTCGGTAAACATCTGCGGATAGGGATAGTCCAGTGCGTCCTCAAACCAGATTTCCGTCGCTTGATTGATCATTTCATAATAGCGGGGATAAAAAACGATCCCGGCGGGGTCCACATGATTGAAGCGAACGACTATTTCTGTTGAGAAGCGTGGCATTTTCTTATAATTTCCCGTATAATCCATTTTTGATATGGGATCATAACCTCAAAGTTTTAAATATGAAGAATATTTTCGTACAAATTAAATGTGAGCTTGGCAAAGTGTATGATGTGGCCGAGTATATTGTTGATAACCTGCAGGAAACAGAGGAAGTTTACTCTGTCTCCGGGGCCTTTGATCTGATGATGAAACTGCATCTGAAAGAAGACGAAGACATTGGCCGCTACATCAATGACAGGGTACAGACCATTCCCGGCATTAAGGACACTTTCACGCTGATGGCCTATAAAGCCTTTATGTAAAGATCAGTCTGTAAGAAATAGCTTACTAAGAAATGGGCCGGTAAGAAATATATTTTACCTCTAAAGTTTCTTATGAGATTTCTTGATCTGGGTCAGTGTTTTTGACCACAGGTATGGCATATGAGCTGCATGACAGCACAACAGAAAATATCCCCTGTGGAGAGTAAGCCACGCCGCCTACCCCGCTATACCAGCTATCCAACGGCGCTAGAGTTCAATGACCTTGCCCCTGGTCTTTATCGGCAGTGGCTGCTGGATTTACCGGATGACCAGCCCATCAGCTTGTATTTCCATATTCCCTTTTGTGAGAAACTCTGCTGGTTCTGTGGGTGTTTTACCAAAATTTCCAACAGCAGCGCCCCCATTCAGCGGTATCTAGATGTTCTGAAAAAAGAAATCAGCCTGATTGGTGAAATTTCTGGCCGGAAGAAGGTCAGCCATATCCATTTCGGTGGCGGCTCCCCCACGATCCTAAAAGGCGAACATTTTCTAGATCTTATGACCCGGATCAGAGAGAATTTTGATATCCTACCCGATGCAGAAATTGCCGTCGAAATCGACCCCCGCACTTGTTCCAAGGAAAAGATAAAGGCCTATGCCGCCAGCGGCGTCAATCGGGTCAGTCTGGGCATTCAAGATTTCAATATCCATGTTCAGGAAGCCATCAATCGGGTCCAGTCCGAAGAGCTCGTCGCCGATAATATGCGATGGTTTCGGGAAGTGGGGATCACAGATATTAACTTTGACCTGATCTATGGCATGCCCCGGCAAACATTGGATACCATCGCGGAAACCGTGGCCAAAAGTCTGGAATTCACCCCCTCCCGCATTGCGTTATTTGGCTATGCGCATGTACCGTGGATGAAAAAACATCAACAGATGATGGACAAACACCATCTGCCGGAACAGGCCGAACGACAAGCCATGTTTGAGCTGGCCAGCGATAAATTGCAGCAAGCCGGATACGAGGCCATCGGCCTTGACCATTTCGCCCTGCCCGGTGACAGCCTGTTGATTGCCCGTACAGAAGGCCGTATGAAACGGAATTTTCAGGGCTATAGCGCCGACCCGGCCAACAGTATGATCGGCTTTGGGGCCTCTGCCATTGGGTCTTTGCCCGGTGGCTATGCTCAAAACAGCCCGGACTTAAAGGCCTATAGCGAATCTGTGGAAGCAGGAGAAATTTCGGTTCGCCGCGGTCTGTCCGTTGATGCGCTCGACCTGATGTATCGGGAGATTATTTCTACGCTGATGAGTAATTTTGCCGTTGATCCCTGGGCCATCGCCCACCAACATGGGCTAGGTCATAATTTTGAGCGGGAAAAACGCGACCTTGATAAACTTGTCACCGCCGGGAGCCTGACACGGGACGGCAATACATACCGCATCACAAAAGCCGGACAGCCTTATCTGCGGGCCATTGCCACTCTGTTTGATCAATATTTCCCCCAAACTACGGATATCATTGATCGTTGCGTCCATGAAGGCGAAGGTTAAGAACCGACAACATGTGTGGTTAATTTATTAAGCAGGTGATCAAGTTGCGCTGTTTCTGTTTCGTCCAATATGGTCAATAGAGAGGCCTCATACGCCACCACCAGCGGTTCTATTTTGTGATATATGTCTTGGCCTTCTTCGGTCAGGTTCAAAACCGAACGCCGCCGATCCTCGGGGGAGAATATTTTATGAACCAGTCCCATATCACACAGATTCTTGATCGCACGACTCACCGCCACTTTATCCATAGCGACCTTTTCCCCGACCTCTGCTGCTGAAATATTGGGATAGCGCGTGAGATTTGCCAGAATCCGCCACTCATGGGGGCTGATATCAAATTTCTCAGAATAAAGGCCCGCCAATTCCCGACTGATGAGATTGCTCAGATACGAGAGCCGGTAGGGCAGAAAACTTTCCAGAATCAGGTCATTATTCTTATTTTCTGGCATATGGATATTCCTTAATCACTTAAATTTCTTGAAATAAGTTTCATTTGTAACTATAATGATATTTTTACGTGTTGAAAAACATATAAAAATCTTCAGAATGATTATATGATATTTGAAATGGATGGAATATACCAATGAAATTAGCATCATTAAAACACGGACGTGACGGTCAACTGGTTGTGGTTTCCAAAGACCTGAGCGTTTATGTATCCGCGAGCGATGTCGCCCCGACCATGCAGGCGGCTCTGGATGACTGGGCAACAAACGAAGGCAAACTGCGCGCCATTTATGACGAACTGCAAGCTGGCACACTGACAGGAACGCCCTTTGACCCGGCGGCCTGTGCGGCGCCGCTACCCCGGTCCTATCACTGGGTGGATGGCAGTGCCTATGTCACCCATGTGGAGCTGGTTCGGAAAGCCCGTGGAGCGGACTTGCCGGAAAGCTTTTGGTCTGACCCGCTGGTTTATATGGGCGCGTCCGATGCTTTCATTGGTCCCCGTGATGATATTGATGTGGAATCAGAAGACTGGGGCATCGATTTCGAAGCCGAAGTCGCCGTCATCACCGATGATGTCCCCGCCGGTGTTACGGTGGAAAATGCCAAGGGCCATATCAAATTGCTGGCCATCCTGAATGATGTTTCCCTGCGCAACCTGATCCCCGGTGAGCTGGTCAAACAATTTGGCTTTTACCAATCCAAGCCCTGGACGTCATTTTCTCCGGTATTTGTGACGCCGGATGAACTGGGCGACGCTTGGGACGGTACAAAAGTCAGCCTGCCCCTCCATGCGATTCTGAATGGGGTAACCGTGGGCAAGCCCAATGCTGGTGTTGACATGACATTCGATTTCACTCAGCTGATCAATCATGTGGCTAAATCACGGTCATTGGTGGCGGGAACTGTGATCGGTTCTGGCACCGTATCCAACAAAGGCTCTGCGGACGGCTCCTGCTGTCTGGCGGAAGTCCGTTGTCTGGAAACCATTGCCGATGGTAAACCGTCAACACCGTTCATGAGCTTTGGTGACCGGGTCGAAATTGATATGTTTGACGCCCAAGGCAACACAATATTTGGTCGCATAGACCAACAAGTAAAACAATATACACCCTAAGGAATTAATATGGAACTATACGGGTATTTCAGGTCGTCTGCGGCCTATCGTATTCGCGCTGCTTTAAACGTCAAGGGACTGGATTATACTTCTATTTCAGTGTCCCTGATAAAGGGCGATCATAACAGCACCGAATTTCTCGCGAAAAACCCGCAAGGTTTCGTACCTTTTCTTACAGATGGTCATATGGCCATGGGACAATCCATGGCCATATTGGAATATCTGGAAGAAACCTATCCTACGCCTGCCTTTTTACCTTCTGATGCCGCAGGCCGCGCGCGGGTCCGGCAGCTTGCCGGCATTGTCGCCAGCGACATTCATCCTCTGAATAACCTGCGGGTTCTAAAATATATCAAAGGTGAGCTGGAAATTACAGACGATCAGAAATCCGATTGGTATAAACATTGGGTCCTCAAGGGCTTCACCGCTTTTGAGGCTATTTTACAACAAGCTGAAACAACAGATTTCTGCCATGGGGACAACATCACATTTGCCGACCTTTGTCTGGTACCGCAAGTTTATAATGCCCGGCGTTTTAATTGCCCGTTAGAGGCTTATCCAAATATCCTCCGCATTACAGAGAACTGCAACCGCCTTGACGCCTTCATTAAGGCCCAACCGGAAAATCAGGCCGATGCCACATGAAGAATCTGTTCGATATTTCCGGCAAAGTTGCCGTAGTCACCGGCGGTTCCCGCGGTATAGGGGCGATGATTGCGCGCGGATATGTGGAAAACGGCGTCAAAACCTATATCTGCTCCCGTACGCTGGAACAGGCTGAGGCGACGGCAAAATCCTTGTCTGAATTTGGTGAGTGCATTGCCCTAGGGGCAGACCTGGCCACCATGGCCGGCATCGAGAAATTTGTTGCCGAGATCACCGCACGCGAAAAAAAGATTGATATTCTGGTCAATAATGCCGGGGCCGTATGGGCCGCGCCCCTTGATGATTTTCCCGAAAGCGGTTGGGACAAAGTCATGGACCTTAATGTGAAAAGCGTCTTTTTCCTGAGCCAGAAATTCCTGCCGCTTCTACGTGCCGCAACCAGCCGTGATACCATGGCCCGGATCATCAATATTGCCTCGGTCGATGGCCAGTCGGTGCCAAAATTTGAAACCTACAGCTATTCCGCCAGCAAGGCCGCCGTCATTCATATGACCCGCGTTTTGGCCAAACGCTTATCCAAAGACAATATCACCGTCAATGCCATCGCCCCGGGGGCCTTCCCCAGCGAAATGACCAAAGTGGTGCTGAAAAATCATAAACAGATGATGCTGGATCAAATACCATTAGCCCGAGTGGGAGCGACAATATTGTTTTGTGACAGGCGGATGTTTTCCGTTGAAATGTCACGAGCTTTACAATACACCTTGACGAAGTAGGCCGCACAAAGAGCT
>JAESRB010000078.1 GCA_016764855.1 Emcibacter sp. | reverse complement strand
GGCCGACTTTATCGCGGGCATGACGGACCGTTATGCCATTCGGGAACATAAAAGATTATTTGATGCATCGTTGTTTGAATTATGAATATTTTTGATACTTACGCTAAATCCTTGAATATGATCATTACGAAACTTGGAGAAGAAGACGCTCTTCCCAAGGGCCTTGATCTGAAAAATGTCACTATTGAACCTCCGCGGGATGCCAGCCACGGGGATATTTCCACAAATATTGCCATGGTTCTGACCAAACAGGCTCGCATGAAACCGCGTGATATCGCAGATTTTGTGGCGGCAGAACTCGCCAAAATTGACGATGTGGAGAAAGTTGATGTGGCTGGACCGGGCTTTATCAATATCACCTTGAAGCAGAGTGTAATCCAGTCTCAAGTAACCGATATTCTGAACCTTAAGGGGAAATACGGTCGCTCAGACATTGGGGGCAGCGAAAAAATCAATGTGGAATATGTCTCGGTAAATCCGACTGGGCCGCTTCATGTGGGTCATTGTCGGGGGGCTATTTTCGGGGATGCCTTGTCCACGCTTTTGGAATATGTGGGATATGATGTGACCCGTGAATATTATATCAATGATGCTGGTGGGCAGATTGATGTTTTAGCGAGATCAGCTTATCTGCGTTATGAAGAGGCCTTGGGTAAGGATATCGGTAAAATTCCGGAAGGTCTTTATCCAGGTGATTACCTTGTTCCAGTGGGGCAGGCTCTTGCGGAAAAATATAGTGATGCTTTGTTGGATAAACCGGAAAGCGAATGGTTAAGTGATGTTCGCCAATTTGCCACGGATGCCATGATGGATTTGATCCGGGCCGATTTGGAAACCCTTGAAATTAAGCATGATGTATTTTTCTCTGAACTTACGCTCCATAAAAGCGGTCAGATAGACAAGGCGCTGGAAAAACTGGAGCATAAGGGATTGCTTTACACTGGCGTTCTTGCTCCCCCAAAAGGGACAAAACCGGATGATTGGGAAGAGCGTCCACAAACTCTGTTTAAATCCACTGATTTCGGCGATGATGTAGATCGGGCCGTTAAGAAATCTGATGGCAGTTGGACGTATTTTGCTGCTGATATCGCCTATCATTACGATAAAATTGAGCGCGGCTTCACCAGCATGGTTGATGTTTGGGGTGCGGATCATGGGGGCTATGTCAAGCGGGTTGAGGCTGTAATAGAGGCTTTGACCGACAAAAAAAATGTATTGGATGTGCGACTTTGCCAGATGGTTAAGCTGCTACGGGATGGAACGCCAGTAAAAATGTCAAAGCGTTCCGGCGCTTTTGTCACCATGCGGGATATTGTGGATGAAGTGGGTAAAGATGTGGTGCGTTTCATCATGTTAACCCGAAAAAATGACGCGTCCCTTGACTTTGATTTCGCGCGGGTGACAGAACAATCAAAAGACAACCCGGTGTTTTATGTGCAATATGCCCATGCTCGGGTCCATTCTGTTCTGCGTAAGGCACAGGCGGCATTCCCGGATATGGATGTGTCAACGGCGGCCTTGTCTGCTGCTGATATGACAGTATTTTCTGATAGCAGTGAATTGTCCTTGATCAGGAATATGATGAATTGGCCACGCTTTGTAGAAAGTGCAGCCCTTGCACGAGAACCTCATCGGATTGCTTATTATCTTTTTGATCTTGCTTCAGAGTTTCATGCGTTGTGGAATAAAGGTAATGATAATCTTGATCTTCGCTTCATTATCGAAGATGATATGGACAAGACCCTGTCGCGACTGGCCCTGATTTCCGCGGTTTCGCATATAATTGCGACAGGGCTGAATATTTTAGGGGTGGAACCCGTTACCGAGATGTAATGTATCTTGCACATTAAGAGGGGACAGGAAATGTCGGACGAAGGTGAAAAATCATCATGGCTAGAGCCATTGCCGGGAGAATATGCCACTGAAGAGGATATGACAGGACGTCGAATGCTGGTTGCAGCTTTGACCGTCATTGTTCTCGCCATTTTTGGCGGTTTAATTTGGTATAGTTACTTGGAGGGCAATAAAGGTGGGCCGGTCCCCGTTGTGCGGGCGGACAAGTCTGTGACAAAGATAAAACCAGATACGCCCGGCGGTTTGATGGTGCCGGATCAGGATAAAAGCGTCTTTATCAAGGTGACTTCAGGCGATGCTGAAAAAGCCGAAAACCTGGCGCCCAGTGCGGAACTACCGGTTGACCTTCCTATTGCAAAGGACACGGATGCTAAATCTATAGAAGCCGCAAAGGAAAAAGCTGATAAAGCCGATATGGCCTCTAAGCAAGCGTTGTTGCCTCCGGCAACCGAAAGTAAACCTACAGCAATCAAGGTCGCGAAAACAGCAGTGGTTATCAAGAAAAAGAGAATGATAACCGGTGGTTTCCTTATTCAGTTGGGCGCTTTTGGCAAGAAGGGATCTGCTGAACAGCTTTGGCAGAAACTGCAAACGAATAATACAGCGCTTTTGGCTGAATTAGGCGCAGATATTATGATGGTTGATTTAGGCAAAAAGGGTGTTCTTTATCGCTTGCGGGGCGGCATGATTGCTGACAGGACACAGGCCGATAATATTTGTCGAAAATTAAAAATTAAAAAACAAGCCTGCATTGTGGTTACGAAATAAATGGCGCGCCCCGTTATATTGGACTGCGATGGTCTGACGTTGAGCGCACAGGAGAAAGCTCTTTTTGCAGAGCTTGATCCTTTCGGATTTATATTATTCGCTCGTAACTGTCAGTCATCCAATCAACTGAAAAATCTTATTGATGAGATGAAAGAGGCTGTTGGCAGGGAAAATGTTCCGATCCTGATAGATCAGGAAGGCGGGCGTGTTTGTCGTTTGAACCCCCAACATTGGCGTAAACCGCCAAGCGGACGAGCCTTGCTGGAAATCTATGAGAAAGACCCGGAAAAAGGCATCGTTGCGGTTAAGGTAAATGCCCGACTGATGGCAGAAGAATTGCGCCATCTTGGGATAACGGTTAATTGCTATCCCTTATTGGACCTGGAGTTCGCCGATGCTGACAAGATCATTGGGGACCGTTCTTTTGGAGCAGATACCAATGTGGTCAGCTTGCTTGGGCAGGCGGCTTGTGAGGGACTTTTTTCCGGCGGGATACTTCCTGTGATCAAACATATACCGGGGCATGGTAGGGCATCTGTCGATAGTCATGTGGCATTGCCAATTGTAGAGACGCCTCTGGATATTTTAATGGAAACGGATTTTGTACCGTTCAAAGCGTTAAGTCATATGCCGCTGGCCATGACGGCTCACATCATTTATTCTGATATTGACCCCCATAGTCCGGCAACATTATCAGAAACAGTGATCCGTAAGACAATTCGAGAGCAGATCGGCTTTAAAGGTGTGCTTATTTCTGATGATGTCAGTATGAAAGCGCTTGCCGGAAAGGCATCTGACAATGCCAAGCAGGCGTTGAGGGCGGGGTGTGATCTGGTTCTTCATTGTAATGCGACATTGGACGAACGTCGGGAACTATTGGAAGCTTTATATGATTTCAACATGGTCAATGAAAGCTGGGTAGATGACATGTTCCGGCAACGATTAAAGGTACCGGAAATAAACAGGGCCGAATTGGCCGAATGGCTAAATGAAGCGTTACAGAGTTAATCAGGGATTTCGTTAATATGGATTTTTTACAGGTTCTGCCTGTTGTTGTGCTGCCGTTACTTCTGGCCATAACATTACACGAAGCCGCCCACGCCTGGGTGGCTTACAGGTTAGGGGACAATACGGCAAAGCTGCAGGGGCGGGTCAGCTTTAATCCTATTGTCCATATTGATCCGTTTGGCACGATATTTTTACCGCTTATGCTGTTGATAAGCGGCGCGCCGTTTCTATTTGGTTACGCAAAACCGGTACCGGTTAATTTTGCGAGACTTCATAATCCGCGTAGGGATATGGTTTTTGTGGCATTAGCGGGGCCAATGGCCAATATACTTTTGGTAGTATGTGCGGCATTATTGTTACATATTGTTGGTTTTTTACCAGATGTCGCAGGCAATTGGCTTGTGGGAAATATCATCTTTGCCATTAAAATTAATGCGGTACTTGCCGCCTTTAATATGTTGCCTATTCCTCCATTGGATGGAGGAAGGGTTGCAGTTGGCGTTTTACCCGATATAATCGCAAGACCCCTGTCGCGGTTGGAGCCTTATGGTATGTTCATTATCATTGGTTTGTTTTTACTGCCGACATTGGGGCGACAGATTGGACTGGATTTGAATATCTTATGGGCCGTGATTGGGCCGGTCATTAATCTTGTCGAGCAATTAGCTGTTTTGATCGCACCAAATTAAATCCGGGAGACAGGATGACGGACAAGGAGACAGGGCAACAATCCGTATTTGAGATCAATGCTCCCGCTGTTACTCCAGCGGATAATGAGGAGCGCCTGATCCTTGATATTGAGGGTTTCGAAGGCCCGTTGGACGTTCTTCTTGCCTTAGCCCGTACTCAGAAGGTTGATCTGAAGCAAATCTCCATATTAGAATTGGTTCAGCAGTTTCTGGAATTTGTTGCAGAAGCTAAAATACAAGAACTGGAAAAAGCGGCAGATTATCTGGTTATGGCGGCCTGGCTAGCTTATTTAAAGTCACGCTTGTTATTGCCGGAAGAAACGTTTGAGGATGAATTATCCGCCGAAGAAATGGCGGCGCGCCTGACATATCAATTACAACGGTTGAATGCGATCCGGGATGTTTCCGCAACATTGATGTCGCGAAATCAATTGGGAAGAGACGTTTTCTCACGAGGGATGCCGGAACGGGTGGTAGTAACCAAAAATTCCACATTTGACTTAAGCTTGTATGATATGCTTAAAGCTTATGCCGATCATAAAACACGAACATCCATTGCGGATATTCGAATTCATAAGCGGGCCGTTTATACTTTGGATCAGGCTTTGGAAAGATTGAGTGGCCTCATTGGTTTGGCTATGGACTGGACGGATTTGTTTCAATTTCTACCAGAAGATACTGGAAATGCTGAAATGAATCGCTCAGTAAAGGCCAGTTTATTTACAGCGTCACTTGAGATGGCCCGGCAGGGGAAGGCTGAAATCGTGCAAAAACAAACTTTTGGTCCCTTGTTTATTCGAAAGACAACGCGACCAGACTGAGGAACGTATGATGGAAATTATTGAACAGATTCGTATTGTAGAAGCTTTGTTATTTGCCAGTGATAAACCTTTATCATCCATAGCATTGGCGGATTGCCTGCCCGAAAGTGTGAAAATTGATCAATTATTGGAAGACTTACAGGATCAATATAAAAATCGCGGCGTGAATCTTGTGGAAGTCGCAGGTAAATGGATGTTCCAGACAGCTCCGGATTTAGCGTTTTTGTTACGGACAGAAGTGGAAGAAGAAAGACGGCTGTCAAGGGCCGCCGTGGAAACATTGGCCATTATATCCTATCATCAACCTGTGACCCGCGCAGAAGTGGAAGAAGTGCGCGGCGTATCTCTCAGTAAAGGCATTCTAGATGTCCTTATGGAGGCTCAGTGGGTTCGACCCATGGGGCGGCGCAGGACACCGGGAAGGCCTATGACATATGGGACGTCTGATCATTTTCTGGTCCATTTCGGTCTTGATAGTATTAAGGACTTGCCGGGCCTTGGCGAATTGAAAGCCGCGGGTTTCCTTGATAATGTAAATACATCCCGCCTTAACCTTCTGGATGACCCAAAGCCTATAGAAGAACAGCCGGAATTACCCGGCTCGGCAACGGTTAAAAAGCAAGGTCATCCCCCGATAACGGAATAAATATTTTTTATGTTGCTTTCGAAGTCGATTTCGTTGATTTTCATCAAGTGTTTCTCAGCTCTAATGTTTATAGTGCAGGCTTTATTGAATGCTATGCACCAGGAGAATTTAAATGGGTATAAGTTTTTGGCAAATCGCCATTGTGGTATTGTTGTTTGTATTGCTGTTTGGACGGGGTAAAATCTCTGATTTGATGGGCGACGTTGCAAAGGGTATTAAGAGTTTTAAGAAAGGCTTGTCTGAAGAAGATATAGATGAGACTATTTCCGAAGATCCAAAGGTCATTGATCAAAAATCCGATACTGTCATTAGTGACAAAAAATCTGAAAAAAATAAATAATTAAATCAATTTTCAGGACACCGTATGTTCGATATTGGCATGATAGAAATGTTCGTGATTGTCGTTATGGCAATCATAGTAGTAGGCCCGAAAGATCTGCCTAAATTGTTGCGCAGTATAGGTAAATTTGTGTCAAAAATTCGTTCTATGGGGCAGGAGTTTCAGAACAGTGTAAAGCAGATGGCCGACGATATAGAATTAGAGGAAGTCACTCAAAAGCTAAATAAGGCGGGAAATATTTCTCTTGATGACGCTGACGTTGCACCAGATATAAAGCCGGAACCTAAGGAAGATAAAAAGGATTCGGTATGAGTGATACGGAAGATAATGAAAATCTGGAAAGCAGTTCTGCGCCGTTAATTGAACATTTGATCGAACTCAGGCGACGCCTTATCTGGATTGCGGCTTATGTGGTCGTCGCTTTTTTGGTGTGCTTTTATTTTAACGAAGAAATATATTTATTTTTGGCACAGCCCTTTGTCGATGTCTCTATCAAATATGGCCAGGATGCCAGAATGATTTATACGGGCATGCATGAGGCTTTTTTCGTTTATTTGAAAATATCTTTTTTTACGGCCTTTTGTGTGACCTTTCCTCTTATTTCGGTGCAGATATGGAAATTTGTTGCGCCCGGTCTTTATAGTAATGAGAAGAAGGCTTTCCTTCCTTTTCTGATTGGGACGCCTGTTTTGTTCTGCTTGGGGGCTGCGCTGGCCTATTATTTTGTGATTCCCAATGCGTGGAACTTTTTCATGTCGTTTCAGATTGGGGTAACGCCGTCTGCTGCTGATACTGCAAGTATGAGCAAAGAGCAACTGGCGGGTGTTCTTTCCATTGAATTACTGCCAACAGTGAAGGAATATTGGTCCCTTGTGATGTTGTTGATACTGGCATTTGGGATCAGTTTTCAATTACCAATTTTGCTGATCCTTCTGGCCCGGGTAGGGATAGTGACAGCTAAAAGTTTGGCGGAAAAACGGAAATATATGATAGTGGCAGCTTTTGTCTTTGCTGCGATCATGACACCGCCGGACCCGATCAGTCAGATCGGCTTGGGCATACCTATTTTAATATTGTATGAAATTTCAATTATATTTATCCGACTAACCATTAAGGACAAAAGTAATGTTTGACATCAAAGCCATTCGGGAAAATCCTGAAACCTTTGATCTTGGGTGGAAAAGACGCGGGATTGCACCGCAGTCTGCCGAATTAATCGCACTTGATACCAGCTTACGGGAAAAGAAGACCGAATTACAGGATTGTCAGTCCCGGCGAAATGTTGCCTCAAAATCCATTGGTCAGGCAAAGGCAAAAGGCGAAGATGCTGATGGTTTAATCAGAGAAGTCGCCGACCTGAAAAAACGTATGGCTGAATTGGAAGAGGACGTACGTGTTCTTTTCGATGACCTGGCTCAAAAAATGTGTCGGCTGGATAATATCCCCGCAGAGGATGTGCCTGACGGCGATAGCGAAGAAGATAATGTGGAAGTACGAAAATGGGGGACAATCCCTACTTTCGATTTTGAACCGAAACAGCATTTTGACCTTGGCGAAGATTTGGGTCAGATGGACTTCGAGGGGGCCGCGCGTATGTCCGGCGCTCGTTTTGTCATCCTGAGAGGGGATTTGGCTAAATTGGAACGGGCCTTGTCCTCTTTTATGCTTGATGTGCATACCACTGAATTCGGCTATGAAGAAACCAGTGTGCCGCTTTTGGTACGGGAACATGCTCTTTACGGCACTAGTCAATTACCGAAATTCAAGGAAGATCTGTTTGAGGCCACTACGGGCCATTACATGATTCCTACCGGCGAAGTCCCGCTGACCAATATTGTTCGGGAACAAATTCTAGAAGAAAATATTCTGCCTTTGCGTTTCACAACGTTAAGTCAATGTTTCCGTTCAGAAGCTGGTTCTGCGGGCCGTGATACCCGAGGCATGATCCGTCTCCACCAGTTTAACAAAGTGGAAATGGTCAGTATCGTTAAGCCGGAACAAAGCCATGATGAGCTGGAGCGCATGACCGGAGCAGCAGAACAGATTTTGCAGCGACTGGAGTTGCCGTACCGGGTTCTGACCCTGTGTACCGGTGATATGGGCTTTGCGGCGCAAAAAACTTATGATCTTGAAGTTTGGTTGCCGGGACAGGATATGTACCGGGAAATTTCAAGCTGTTCCAATACCGGTGATTTCCAGGCGCGCCGTATGAATACCCGCTATCGCCCAACGGATGACAAGAAAACGCGTTTTGTTCACACATTGAATGGTTCGGGACTTGCCGTAGGACGTACGTTGGTCGCCGTTCTTGAAAACTATCAACAGGCTGATGGTAGTATCATTATACCAGAGGTGTTGCGCTCCTATATGGCGGGTAAAACCAGAATTGAACGCCCATGACTGAAAATATATCACAGTGCGTATTGATCACCAATGATGATGGTTATGACGCCGATGGTTTAAAGCTGTTGGTGGAAATGGCTCATTCTATAAGTGATAATGTTTGGGTTGTGGCACCGGAGGAAGAGCAAAGTGGTAAGGGGCATGCATTGTCTTTGCACGATCCTTTGCGTTATCGTCAGATTGGTGAAAAATATTTCTCTGTGAAGGGAACGCCCACAGACTGCGTTATGATGGCAACTCATATGATCATGCCGGAAAAACCGACCTTATTGCTCTCTGGCATTAATCGGGGCGTGAATCTTGCAGAGGATATGACCTATTCCGGGACAATTTCCGCAGCAATGGAGGGGACTATATGTGGAATACCATCTATTGCCTTCAGTCAAGAAGTGGCTAAAGATTACACTGGCGACATGCTGCAAGTGGCCAAGGAACATGGAACATCAGTCCTTAAAAATATTATTTCTAGCCCTTTGGGAAAGGGCGTATTTTTAAATGTAAACTTCCCGCTTTATCCTGATCGGCTCAAAGGTGTACGAACCACATCGCAAGGCTTTCGTGATGATGCAGAATTATTTATTGATGAACGTGAAGACCTGCGAGGCAATAATTATTACTGGCTTGGATTTCGGCGTCAGTACGGTGCACCAGCACAGGGAACGGACCTTGCAGCTGTTAAGGATGGTTATATTTCAATCACCCCTTTGCATCTTGACCTAACACATGAGAAATCTCTTGTAAGCTTATCAAATAAAATGGATAAAGACTTTTGATAAAGCTACGATTAGCAGATAAAAAGGTGCGGTTACTTGCAGAACTTCGGAGCGAAGGAATTGATGACGAGGCTATTCTCGACACCCTTGAAAGTATTCCGCGGGAAGAGTTTATCCCGAAGGCGTTGCGAGGACAGGCATATGAAAATGCCGCCCTCCCCATTAATAGCGAACAAACCATAAGTCAGCCTTATATTGTTGCCTTTATGACGCAGGCGTTACGGATTACTAAAAAACATAAAATATTGGAAGTCGGTACAGGCTCTGGTTATCAGGCCACTGTATTAGCCCACTTATGCCGCCGACTATTTACGATTGAACGACATCTTCCATTATTGAATTCTGCAGAGAAAATTTTTAAAAAGTTGAATATTTTTAATATTACGACACTTTTTGGCAATGGTATGAAGGGGTGGCCGGAACAGGCTCCCTTTGACAGGATTATGGTTACTGCGGCTTCCGAAGAAATTCCAGCCAAACTTTTGGAACAGTTGAAAGATGGTGGAATCATGGTTATTCCGGTGGGAGCACAGGGGAAATCCCAGTATATTATAAGAATTACCCGTGATGGTGATGATTATAATCAGGAGAATTTACTGCCGGTTAAATTTGTTCCATTATTGCCCGGAATTGTCCACGAATCATAATTCAAGTTGATCTTGTCCTATAGTTATTTACACTGTGCAAATGAATGGATTTTGGCTACTTGGAAAAATTAGTATATTATTGGCTGTGTCGGGCGTTTTATCAGCCTGTAACGAGGGCCATTCTTTCAGTACGCGATATAAAAATGGTTTTCCTGTTCAAAAGCCACAAAGCATAACCCGCCAGGATGTATATGTATTAAAGGACAAACCACGGCCCCCAGCCAAAAAATCTGCCAAAAAATATAAGCCCTTGGCCAAGCCTATAGGGAAAGTGATAACCGTTAGAAAGGGCGATACTATCTATGCCCTGTCACGGCGTTACGATGTTACGGTTCGGGAGATTATACGCGCTAATCATTTAAAAGTGCCGTATCTACTCTATCCGGGACAAAGGCTAAAAAGCCCGGGTACGGCTATCCATAAAGTGAAAAAAGGCGATACAGTTTATAGTCTGTCCAGAAAATACCGGGTGGATATGACCAGTCTGGTTCGTTTGAACCATTTGAAACGGCCTTATATGTTATCTTTAGGGCAAAAACTAAAGGTTCCCAGAACCATAGTATCAGCTCGAAAGAAATATATTCCGCCACCACCACCCCAAAGCGGGAAGGGGTTCATGTGGCCTGTTAAGGGGCGGTTGCTGTCGTCTTTTGGTCCAAAGGCCAAGGGGTACCATAACGACGGAATCAATATTGCGGCTAAATCAGGCAGCTATGTCCGGGCTGCTGAAAGTGGAGTCGTTGTTCATGCTGGTAGTAAAATAAAAGGGTTCGGCAAATTAATTTTGATCCGCCACAGTAACGGTTGGGTCACGGCTTATGCTCATAATTCATCGATTCTCATTAAGACAGGGCAAGCAATCAAACGCGGGCAAGCTATTGCCCGGGTCGGCACGTCCGGCGGCGTTGATCGTCCGCAACTTCATTTTGAAATGCGTAAAGGGGCCCGTGCGGTCAATCCTGTGAAATATTTAAGTTAGCTTCACCTTGTGGCGTCCGGCTAAGTCCTGAATGAATTGCCATGCAACGCGTCCTGAGCGACTTCCTCGCGTACGAGACCATGTAAGGGCCTCCGCACTGGTCGTTTCTGGATCAATTTTAATTTTATAATGGTTAATATAACCGGTAATCATTGACAGATACTCATCCTGACTACAGCTATGAAAGCCTAGCCATAATCCGAATCGGTCAGAGAGAGAAACTTTCTCATCGACTGATTCCGCAGGATTAATGGCCGTTGATTGTTCATTCTCGATCATTTCACGGGGCATAAGGTGCCGACGATTTGAGGTGGCGTAGAAAATAACATTGTCCGGGCGACCTTCGAGCCCACCTTCTAATACAGCTTTGAGTGATTTATAACTGCTGTCGTCATTATCAAAAGACAGGTCATCACAATAGAGAATCACGCGCCGTTCTGTTGCCCGGATACAGTCCAAAAGTCGGGGTAGGGTAGGGATATCCTCTCGATAAATTTCGACCAGAGCAAGAGGCTTGTCTTTTTTAGAACGTATATTTGCGTGAATGGCTTTGACCAATGAGCTTTTACCCATACCACGAGAGCCCCAGAGCAGGGCATTGTTAGCTGGAAAACCATCAGCAAATTGTTGAGTATTCCGTTCCAAAATATCCCTTATATGATCAATGCCTTTAAGCAATTTCAGATCAATATAATTTACCGTTGTTATGGGAACCAAGCGGTCCGGGTTAATAGCCCAGACAAAGGCATCCGCTCCACTCAGGCATGGCAGGTCATTTTCTGGTGGAGCCAAACGGTCCAGAGCGTCTGCAATACGTTTTAAGCTATCATCGGTGATATTTTTTATCATTCTTATTCCCTTAACACATGAAAAGCTGATAATAAACAATATAGTATCTTGTTTTAAGACTTATCCTGCTTATATGCCAATAATGTTAAAAATATGGGAAGTTGAAAAATAATCTGTGGCATGTATAGTGCCGTTTTTTAAGAGTTTTAGAGGAATAAATAATGTTTATATCAGAAGCTTTTGCTCAAGCAGCAGGCACTCCAGGTGGCGAGAATGTTTTCATGCAATTTTTGCCGTTCGTTCTTATCATCGGCGTATTCTATTTTCTGATGATCAGACCACAGCAAAAACGGGCGAAAGAGCATAAAACAATGATTGCTACATTGCGTCGCGGTGATAATGTTATTACATCCGGCGGGATTGTTGCCAAAGTTTCCAAAGTAATTGATGACAATGAAATCGAACTGGAAATTTCAGCGGGCGTTAAGATCAAAGTCATCCGCGCAACTATTTCAACGGTTGTGGGTAAACCAACACCGGCCAATGACACTGTCGACAAGAAATAACCGGAAAAGCTATGCTAAATTTCCCCCGTTGGAAGATGATTTTGATCAGTCTGGTGTCTTTAATTGGCATCATTATGGCTGTGCCAAACTTTTTGACTGAAGACCAGCTCAAAAACTATCCAGACTTTTTACCACATAAGAAGGTAACTCTTGGACTTGACTTGCAAGGAGGTGTTCATCTTTTGATGGAAGTGGACCTTACGGAAGTCAGAAAAGAAAAACTGGAAAGTAAGCGGGGGGATATTCGAGACGCGCTCAGGTTAGCAAAAATTGTCCTGCGCAGTTCATTCCGCAATAATAGTATTCATATCAACCTTACCGATAAAAGCCAAACTGAACTGGCCTTAGAAGTGATCCGTGATACGGTTGAGATGCTGGGGTCATCCCTCACAGGGTCTGGCGTGCCGGATATTGAATATGAGGTTGTTGATAATGGCACCATTGTCGTCAATTTGACGGAAGAGGGGCTCGTGCTGCGTGGGAATGATGTGATCACCCAGTCTATTGAGGTGATTCGACGTCGTATTGATGGCATGGGGACCACGGAACCTACGATTCAGAAGCAAGGTGTCGGCCGTATATTGGTGCAGGTTCCTGGTTTCGATGATCCACAAAAACTGAAAAAAATTATTGGCAAAACTGCAAAACTGTCCTTTCAGCTTGTTAATTCATCTGTCGGAGTTGGGGACAGAGTTCCCCCTGGCTATCAACGCTTCCCAATGGCTGAAAGCGAACGCCGTACCGGATTGCCGCCAAGTGTTGTGGCTAGTAAACGAAAAATACTCACAGGTGAAAATCTGGTTGATGCTGGTTTAGGCTACGATCAGGATAATCGTCCGGTGGTTAGCTTCCGCTTTGACCGTGTGGGGGGGAAGAAATTTGCTGATGTTACGCGGAAAAATGTTAATCGTCAGTTTGCCATCATATTGGATGGTGTCGTGATCAGTGCGCCAAATATCCAGTCTCCGATTTTAGGAGGCTCTGGTATAATTACCGGAAATTTCACGGTTGAGAGCGCAAGCGAGCTTGGGCTTTTACTGCGAGCAGGGGCATTGCCCGCACGGCTTACTGTGGTTGAGGAAAGAACCGTTGGACCTGATTTAGGCTCAGATAATATCGAGGCCGGAAAGATAGCGGCCATCATCGGGTTATTGGCCGTGATGGTCTATATTGTGTTAAGTTATGGCATGTTTGGTATGGTGGCCAACTTTGCACTTATGATAAATATCGGTATGATTTTTGGCTTACTGTCAACGCTTGGGGCTACATTGACTATGCCTGGGGTTGCCGGGATCGTCCTTACCGTTGGGATGGCCGTTGATGCGAATGTGTTGATATTCGAAAGAGTTCGAGAAGAACTTCGCAGTGGTAAAAAGGCCTTGTCCGCATTGAGTGCAGGGTATGATAAAGCTTTCGGCACTATTGTTGATGCCAATGTAACCACCTTCATTGCCGCCGTGATATTGTTTCAATTCGGTTCCGGGCCAATTAAAGGGTTTGCTGTGACACTTGCCATTGGTATCGCTACCTCTATGTTTACGGCGGTTAGTCTGTCACGTATGATAATATCAATTTGGGCTGTTCGAAAACGCCCAACTACATTGAAGATTTAAGGGGCCTATAAAAATGTTATTAAAATTGGTTCCAGAAAATACCAATGTAAAATTTATCGATTATCGTAAGGCTGCCTATGTGTTGTCATTGGTAATGATTGTAGTTTCTTTTGGCCTGTATTTTACCAAAGGATTAAATTTCGGCATTGATTTCGAAGGTGGAATCATGATTGAAATTGGCACGGAGGGTCCAGCAGATATTGGTGCAATACGTTCTGCCATGTCCAGTTTGAACATGGGCGATGTCAAGGTGCAGGAATTTGGCGCTCCAAATGACGTTCTTATCCGGCTTGAGCATCAAGAAGGCCTTAGTGTAGACCAAGTGGTGGAGGAGGTCCGAAAGGTACTGGCCAGCGCCATTCATGGTGAAATAAATTACCGTCGTACGGAGACTGTGGGTTCTACTGTTTCCGCTGAATTAATCTCGGACGGGATTATGGCCGTTGTTCTCGCTATGGGGGCCGTTCTGATCTATATTTGGTTGCGGTTTGAATGGCAATTTGGCATGGGTGCTGTGATTGCTCTTCTTCATGACGTTATACTGACCATTGGCATGTTTTCGATTACCGGGCTTGAATTCAATCTCTCGACCATTGCGGCAATTCTGACAATTGTGGGCTATTCCCTGAATGATACGGTTGTTGTCTATGACCGAATCCGGGAAAACCTGCGTAAATTCCGTAAAAAACCTATGCCGGAGCTGTTAAACCTCAGTATTAATGATACTTTGTCTCGGACGGTCATGACCTCTGTTACGACATTAATTGCCCTTTCTGCTCTATTTTTCCTTGGTGGAGAAGGTATACACGGTTTCTCCGCAGCGATGATCTGGGGTGTTTTTGTCGGAACCTATTCTTCGATCTTTATCGCTTCCCCAATCTTGTTATGGGTGGAATTACGTCGGGAAGATGACACGTCTGCCACTCCCGGAATAGAAGTTATACCACCAAAGAAAGGGTGATCCCGTTGGAATTTAAGGAAGTTACCTCGCAAGTTGATACCAGTATCTCATCCTATGGGGACGGGGGATTTCGTATCGGCGAACAACGCAGTAAAGGATCAATTTTGATAACGCCCAAGGGATATTACCCTTGGGAGGCGACAGATATAGCCTCTATCACCTTTGATAGCCTTAAATGCGTTATAGATCAAAAGGCCGACATTGATATTTTGCTGATTGGCATGGGTGAAAAAATGGCTTTCCTGAGCAAGGCATTCCGTACGTCTCTGGAACTAGAGAATATCGCTGTTGATGTTATGTCGACAGGGGCCGCTGCCAGAACATATAACATTCTATTGTCAGAAGGTCGCAAAGTTGCCGCCGCACTGATCGCCATAGACTAAGTTTTTTCCACCTACCGCAGGCATAAAAAAGGCCGGACAAGATGCCCGGCCTTACAATACGTCTTTATAGCTTAGAAGCCTGTAGCATTCTGAGCTGAAATCATGGAAAACAGCATCGGAATGGACAATAGTGTGTTCGTACGGGAGAATAACATCGCCCGACGTCCTGCGGCTGGTTTGGCATCCGCATCAGCTTCTACAATACCCAAAGCAATTTTCTGTGCAGGCCAGATGATGAACCAGACATTGAATGCCATGATTAGTCCCATCCACATACCAAAACCAATGTCTGGTTTTTGTAGAGTCAATGCTTCATGTATATATCCATTCATGTAGGCTAGAATCATACCGAATAATACAGTGCCGGCTGCGCCCCAACGGAACCAGAATAAAGCTTCTGGTGCGATAACTTTACTGATGGCAGGTTTCTGCTCATCAGGAATTTTTGGCATGCTTGGGATTTGCACAAAGTTAAAATACCACAATATGCCAATCCACATGACGCCACATAATACGTGCAAGTAACGCACGATAAATAAGATAAAATCTTCCATTTTATATCTCCACCCTTAATTTATTAATTTATCATATCGGATATTACTTTTTCAGCACCCGATTGATTCATGTTTTCCAGTTTATTTGTTGCAAAGACCATAATGACGGTCAAAACAATGCCTGCGACAATAGTCATCGGCAATGATTGGAGAATTTTGCTCATTGTTTTTCCTCTTGTTTTCTAAATACCCTAGTCAAAGAAATTGCTTCCAGATGAATGAAAACCGCTCTATGAAACAACTTAGTCCCTGTTCGGACGGAATAGAGATTAACAGTTTCTTTACCATGCGTCAAAATAATGCCGCCCCGAATTAAAAAGAAATTTAGATTAAAGGGGTTTATACTATTTTTTAGAATAGTCCTAAAAGAGAAAAGATGACATATAGCCTTGAAAATACTGCGCATTGCCGCACATTAGTTGCCCAATTTGACCATGACCGTTACTTGACCACTCTTTATGCACGGCAGGAAAAACGAGAGGGGCTTTATGCGATTTATGCCTTTAACTATGAAATTTCCAGAATCAGGGAAACAGTTTCCGAGCCCATGTTGGGAGAAATACGTTTGCAGTGGTGGCGGGAGGCGATAGAGGGTATTTATCAGGATAATATTCAAAATCATGATGTCGTGCTACCTCTTGCAACTGCCATAAATGAATTCAAGCTGCCCCGCGATATTTTTATGGCAATAATTGATGGGCGTAGTCAGGATCTTTATGATGATAGCCCGGAGAATATAGCTGCCTTAGAAGACTATTTGCACAAGACAGCCGGTAATATCGCCTGTTTAGCAGTCCTTATCTTGGGCCAAAAAGACAGTAAAGAACCCACCAGTGAACTGGCCTCAGATTTGCCCCGGAGATTAGGTGTCGCTTGGGGCTATGTTGGCATTATTCGGGCCATTCCTTACCATTTGTCTTTAAAAAAGAATTTTATTCCTTTGGATTTGATGGAAAAATATGGCATTGCGCCGCGTAAATTTTTGTCACCAGATGATCTTGGTCCAGTGAAAGAAATACTACAGGAACTCTGTCAGCAGGCAGAGCGGCACTTGCAATATCTCTCTAACAATAAAAAACATATAAATACCGATGTCCGCTCTGTATATCTTTTGTCCGCTTTAACACGGGAATATTTGAAGACCATAAAAAAAGCTGATTATAACCCATTCCGCCTGATGGAAAAAGCCGGGTCCTTTTCCCGGCAATGGCATTTGTTAACCTCAGCTTTATTTAATCGGATTTAATATCTTCCAACCATTTGGCCAATGCATCCAATGCGCGGAGTGATTTGGCTGGTTTCCGGTCTTTTCGTTTCATTTTTTTACCCTCAAGCACGGGCATGATGCCAAAATTAACATTCATGGGCTGGAAATTCTTGCGGTCACCAGAGCCGGGGATTTGGCCGCCCGTGATATAATGGATCAAAGCACCAAAGGCCGTTATCATGGGCGGGGCAGGAATTGGCCGTCCCATACGTTCCGCAGCGGCAAAGCGCCCGGCCATCAATCCCATGGCCGCACTTTCCACATATCCTTCGACACCACTGATCTGTCCGGCAAACCGCAGGCGGGGTTGATTTTTAAAACGTAAATTATCATCCAAAAGATTCGGGCTATTAATAAAAGTATTGCGGTGCAAGCCCCCCAGTCGGGCGAATTTTGCCTTTTCTAGGCCGGGAATTTTTTGAAAAGCCTCTACTTGTGCGCTGTATTTCATCTTGGTCTGGAAGCCGACCATGTTATAGAGCGTGTCCAGCTTGTTATCCTGGCGGAGCTGTAGTACAGCATAGGCCGCAGTTCCTGTATGGGGATTGGTCAGTCCCACAGGTTTCATGGGGCCAAAACGTAATGTTTCCCGACCGCGTTCGGCCATGACCTCTATGGGCATGCAGCCATCGAAATAAGGGGTGTCTTTCTCCCAGTCTTTATAATCATATTTTTCCGTATCGATCAGGTCATCGATCAGGGCTTCATATTGCTCCTTAGACAGGGGAAGATTAATATAATCCGCCGTATCGCCTTTGTCATAGCGGGATTGATACCATGCCCGAGAGAAATCAATACTGTCCTTATAAATAATAGGGGCTATGGCATCAAAGAAAGCCAATTGATCTTCGCCTGTTAGTTCAAGAATAGACTGGGCAAGGGCGTCGGAAGTAAGAGGGCCGGTCGCAATAATTACGTTATCCCATTCTTCGGGTGGTATGGCTGTTATTTCCTCCCGAACCATGGTGAATAAGGGGTGAGCTTCCAGTCTTTGCTGGACTGAGGCACTGAAACCTTCCCGGTCGACGGCAAGCGCGCTCCCGGCCGGAACGCTATTTTCTTTTGCAGCAACCATAATCAGGGAATCGCAACGGCGCATTTCCTCATGTAAAAGTCCCACGGCATTATTTTCATAATCATCGGAACGAAAAGAATTGGAGCAAACCATTTCCGCAAGTCCCTCCGTTTGGTGAACATCTGTTTTACGCACAGGTCGCATTTCATGGAGGATAACCGGTATGCCCTGTTGCATGATCTGCCATGCGGCTTCCGTTCCAGCCAAGCCGCCGCCAATGATATGAATTTCTTTATGTGTCATAAGATTTTTCTCCTGGCTGGGTCATATCATTTAAAGAAAGGAGGAGCCATAAAAAAACGCCTGCTTTTGGGCAAAAGCAGGCGTCGGCATTATGGAGATTTTTATAAGTTAGTAAGTCGTAAGTTGGGCGTACCAGAAATAGTTGAGTATCTGTTACAAGTACAATCTAGTTCAATTATGGTTAATAAATTATTAATTTTATTGAAAAGTATAAATAT
>JAESRB010000077.1 GCA_016764855.1 Emcibacter sp. | reverse complement strand
TTGTTATCGCAAAAACTCGGTATTTGCGGCGCGCCGTTCAAATAATCTTTATTTCTTAATAAATTTACCAACACACCCACTTCTTTTTCTAAGTAATTCGATTCAGTTGCTGGCGATAGACGTAAGTCATTATCAAGCCAATAAATTCATCACGATGTTGTGTTGGATAAAGTATCGATATTTAGATAAGGAAGAAATTCAATGGTAACTGGTACAGTTAAATGGTTTAACTCAAATAAAGGTTTTGGTTTTATCGAGCCTGAAAGTGGCGGCAACGATGTGTTCGTTCATATTACTGCTGTTGAGCGGGCTGGTCTTTCCGGTTTGGACGAAGGCCAAAAGATTCAATTCGATGTTGAAGAGCAAAAAGGCAAGCAGTCTGCTTGTAACTTGAAAGAAGTCTCTTAATTTAGAGTTTGCCATAAAATTATTTAAAGCACGGACTTGGTTTAAAGTTCGTGCTTTTTTTTGTTTCGGCCATAGTAAATTCAGCATCTTGCATATAAAGAAGGCAGCTCAGCTTTTATGATAAGTCTGTCTTGAGTTTTTTTCTGAATAGGCCTTTGATATTCAGGCATCCGTTTCGACATGATAAGCGTCCTCTTTAAAGCTGTTCTTAGCCCTAAGACCTCTCCCATATAGGCAGAAGCATGGTGACTGTAGGAATCTTGTACTATTTTGAGTTTAGGAAAATGTCTTTCAGATTATCTCGCAAAAATACCCGCTTGTAGTTTGCAATAGATTGGGGGGGCTTATTCTTTTGGTGTTTTTTCCCAACATAACTCATCCTTTTTTACGGCCAATGCATTTATCACATCATGTATCGCATAAAAGTCCCAGTTTTTAGTTTGCTGAAATATTCCGGTTACTTCAATATATTGCCCCACGCATGAGGAATCCCGCAAAACATTTTTGCCCAGACTCGGGCCTGAAATATATATGCTTGATTTGTAATCGTTGATTTCTGCATGATCTTTTGAAAGATATAGCATGTCTATATCCTTTGCATAATATCCAACAACGCGAATTTTTTTATCTTTATATCGTTCTGGTGTTGCTATCAGCTGTGTCATTGAGACGTTATGATAAAATTCTTCAGAAACGGCATTGGTTAGGGGTATTAATAAGAGGGGCAGTGCAGTTATAAAATAATAAGGCCATGCTTTGTTGCTCATATACATCCTTAATCAAATGGTTCTCATGACCTTGAGGCTTATAGGGGGCGTATATATTATAAAAGATATTTGCTCACTAGGCAGCTGAGGCAATATTTAAGTTCTTTTTTCATCATTTCAGAAAAATGAGGTTCTCTGGAGACGGTACTAACCAAAACGCCATGAATCATTTGAACCATTGTTTGCGCGTTTATTTTGGCCTGTTGTTCGGAAAGATCGGGTGCAAAATACATTTGTGGTTTGGCAAGGATATTGGCGGCTTCTTCGTCATGCTGAATATCCCGTTGCAGGATATCAGGAATGATGGTCAGGGCATTGTAGTATTTGGCAACAATAGGTTCTTGTGCATAGCTATTTTCATTTATTTGAAGGATCAAATTAATCCATTCAAAGGGCGTGGAAAATCTTTCCGGATTTTCAGAAGCCTCTTCATATTTATCCTTAAGGTCCGAAAGCCAATTATCCACCAAAGCATATAGGATGGCTTCTTTGTTGGGGAAAAAATTGTAAATGGCGCCCGTGGACATCTGTGCCATGGCGGCGATGCGATTTGTGGAAAGTTTATCAATCCCTTCGGTTCCAAGTATATCTTTCGTTGCATCAAAGATGCGGTTAACGCTTTCTTGGGCTCTTTTTTGAGCAGGGGCGCGCCGTAATTTAATATTTTTAGGTGCGGCAGTATTCTTTGGCATATCGTCCCTTAGGAATTGGCGGAGCTATTGGGCTAGTGTCTTTTTTCTAATTTTATTACTCGCTTCCCAAACTTTATAGCTCAGATTTAAGAAAGAATCAAAAAATGAATAGTAGCGCGGTTTAATGTAGAAAAAATTAATAAGAATAAAAACGTTATTAGGGTTGGTTTCTTGTAAAATCCGAGTTAAGTATGTTAATTAGCTATATATTACAGTATATTAATTGTAAAATTTGTCGGTTTATGAATGCGTAAGATAGGTTTTTTTTCTATGCTCTTGACATTTGGCGGAGGGCATGAATAATAAAAACATAATAACTATGCGGTTTATTGAAATGTGTTTAACTGGGAAAGAAACAAATGCCTATTAACAAAACTAATCTTTTAATTGCGACATCGTTCATTGCCTTGCTGGGCGGAGGGGTCGCCTCTGCGCAAGAGCAGGCAGAAAACCAAACGGCTGAAAAGTCTGTGGCGAGTAATCTGGTCATTGAATCAATTGTGGTTACGGCACAAAGGCGTTCTCAGAGCGTTCAAGACGTTCCGATCGCTATTGCGGCCTTTGGTGGGGAACAGTTGAAAGCTATTGGTGTATCACAGCCAATTGATATTGCAGCACAGACGCCGGGACTTTTTATTAAAAACGGGATTGGTTCCGCTAACCCCTATATTTCAATCAGAAATGTCGGCCAATCATTGTTTGTGACGAATGCCTCACAGCCTGTCGGTATGTATGTGAATGATGTTAATCTGTCCTATACCAGCTTGATGTCACAGCCGTTGTATGATGTGGAGCGTGTTGAAGTTCTTAAAGGTCCTCAAGGGACATTGTTTGGCAGAAACAGCACCGGCGGAGCGTTAAGTATTTTCACGAATTCGCCCAGTGATGAAAACGAAGGCAGCATAACGGTTCAGGGCGGTAATAATGCACTTTTTGAAACGGAAGGTTTCTTGAACTTAGTTTTGTCTGATCAATTCGCCACAAGATTGGCTTTCAAAACAAAGAAGCAAGATGGATTTTTTACCAATACATTGAATGGTAACAAAATTGGTGAAACTGATATTTGGGCCGCTCGACTGAGCAACAGATGGGACGCGAATGATAATCTGTCCATTAATCTTGTTCTGGAAACAAGTTTTGATCGCAGTGGTAATGCGCCGTGGACCAGCTATGGTTTTGCCGATCCAACGGACCCTGTAACAAATGCTGACCTTATTGCGTTGGGTACGGCAACTGGTGACGGCGTTGATTTTTCCAACGGTAATGCTTTTGGGCGGAATGAAGTATATGGCAATTCTTCTTTCGTGACAGGCTTTGATGGCTCTTTGGGGACAGATGCTTGCGGCGAACATAATAGCTTAAGCGAGTTGATGGCCCGCAATATTTCCGGTCAGTGCGTGACGCACACGGGCCAGTCCGGTGATGGGGATTTATATACGGGCGGTTATAGCCTTGAGCCAAGAATAATTCATGACATGTATAGCGCGGTCTTGAATGTTGTATATGATTTTGATGAAATACAACTGACTTCCGTAACGGGATATATTAATTCAGATAGAGTGCTGGAAGAAGAGTTCGACGGAACGGCTGCCATAAGTGCGGACAATACCTATCGCTCTAAAACCGAAGTATTCTCACAGGAATTCCGTTTGGGTGGTGAAACGGACTTTGTTGAATGGGTTGGGGGTTTATATTATAGCCATGACGTGATCAACACAGCAGATACATATGAGTATGATGATATTTGGTTCTTCACGCATTTGGTGGCTTTTGAGCAGAAGACACGGAATGTTGGTATCTTTGGGCATACCAAATGGACGCTTACCGATAATTTTGCGGTCAATTTTGCCGGACGCTATACCAACGAAACGATTTCTTTTGATGGCGGAACATCAGTGATTAATGTTGTCGATGCGGACTTGGATGTGCAGGGCTATGGTCTGCCATTGATTGAGGAGCAGCGCACAAACCCACCGGCTGGTTTTGAAAAAACAGAATCCAATGTATTTACCTGGAAAGCTGGGCTTGAGTATCAGGCATTTGACGATACCATGTTTTATGCTTTCGCGAGCAAAGGCGTGAAAAGTGGCGGTTATAACGGAACTTGGACGGTAAGTGATGATGAACTGCGGCCCTATGCTTCTGAAAAACTGATGGATTATGAAATTGGTTTTAAAAGCATGCTGTTGGACTCTTCATTGCGCATCAATGGCGGAGCTTTCTATTACGATTATCAAAACCTGCAAGCTTTTGTGTTGAATTCAGACTTCCTTTTTGTTGTGGATAATATTCCAAAAACCAAAGTCGTGGGTGCTGAGCTTGATATCTATTGGTTGCCAACAGAAAATCTGGATGTGCGCGCCGGTTTGTCTTATACCGATGCCAAGATTAAAGAAGTGACCGCGGATCAAATGAGCAACGGTATTAACGTTGATAATTCAACCGCTAACTCTGCAAGCCTGATGTTTAACGGACTGGTGAAATATACGCGGCCTGTTGGTGAGTATAATATTTCTGGTCAGATTGACTTTAATTATCAGAGCGAGACTTTCTTCACGGTTCAGAATACGCGTGCGGCAAGCCAGGGCGGTT
>JAESRB010000076.1 GCA_016764855.1 Emcibacter sp. | reverse complement strand
GTCGAGCTTTTTTAATCCGTTCAGCCCGCAAGCTCTCTTCTTCGTAACTCGGCCTGAAAGGCTGATCCCTCGGAAGAGCAAGTCCCGCATTTACTTCTGCGGCATGAAGCGCGGGGGCTGTATCCCCCATATAGGGTGCGCCCAATTGCGGCACATCCTTATAGGTTTTCGGCAGATCGGCTAATCCTTCCGCAATGCGTTTATTGGTAATATTATAAAGCTCTTTAGGAGGCTCATTCTGCTTGTCTTTAGACTCAAGCGCATAAAAACCAACCCCGATCAGAAAGCTGATGGCCAGACCTGATGCAAGAATGACCATCTTTTTATTCAGGCGGCTGACAGGTTGCGGTTTGGTTTTGATCTCTAAACTATCCGTCATTTATGCCCCCTGTTATTTGTTCGAAATTTTCGAGTGATTATAACCTTCTGCTGGGGATATTCACCGAGCCGTAACTCAGCCGCTTTAAACAGACGGTCCACCACATAATACCGCCCCTTCATGCGGTAATTGACCAATTCCACCTGACCCTTGGGGCCTAGAACGAAGAGAGGTGGCGCTTCCCCCGTGGCAATATCCCTCGGGAATTCGATATAGACTTTTTGACCATCATCGAAAGCGCGATAGGGTTTCCAGTCGGGAATATCGCCCGTAATGCTGTAAGCAAAATTAAGCTCATTCAGATTGAAAGAAGAAGAGACAGCCTGCGCCTGTTCTGCCTGCGCTAGAATATTACGGCGTTTTAACCGTTCAATCTCACGGTGGGGATAGCTCCAACTGAGAGCCGCCATATAAGTTGTTTTGAGGCTTTTCAGTTCCAGATGATAACTGCGGCGGTCGGTAATGATCACCAGATTAGTTGAGAGCCCCGCTTCGATGGGTTTGACCAATATATGAACCTGTGCCTCAGCCCCTGTTCCACTCACCGTATCGCCAATAATCCAGCGCACAGTATCGCCTGCGGACATGGCCTTCAGACTTTCCCCCGCTTCGAGACTGATATCGGACACATGCTCTGGCGCGGCATAAAGCTGATAAAGGGCGCCTTTGGCATAGGGATAATTCTGAATGGCATTAAAATACCGTCCCTCATTTGGTTTCCAGAGGGCTTTTTTCTGGGCTTGTGTGATGGCCTCAATAGGTGATAATTCTTTGTCAGAGCTATCGACGGATAGTTCTTTTAATTGTCCGGGCAAGGCCAGAACCTTTGGCACCTCAATAATTTCCACCTCACTTGGCACATATTTGACCTCGATGGCCGGGGCAAACTCTTCAGGCGGCGATGGCATATCCAGTTTTTTACTTCCTGCGCAGGCGGTGAGCAGAATAAACGGGATGATCATAATCAGATGTTTCATTTTAACGTTCCTTTCGTGTTGGGATTAAAGTCACGGCTCCAGTTGAGATCGTGAACATAGAGTCCAAGGGGATTGTTTCTGAGTGTCGCCACATCGCGAGGCGGCTCAAACACTAGACTTAATATGGCCGTGTGATTTTGCCTTTCTGTGAGGCTGCCTTTGCGGTAATGGGCTTCCTGCCATTTGATCTGAAAGCTGTCTTTGGACGCCCTGACAATACTGGTCACTTCCACCGTAATGGTCTGACGACCCAATAATTTAAACGGGTCATTTTCACGGGCATATTGATTGAGGATATTAGCCCCCTGATCCGTAACCATGGCGTAAGATTTCAGCCAATTCTCTCTGAGAACTACAGGATCGGAAGGAAGAGACCGTACCTTTCCAATAAAATCACTCAAATGATGAGAAATCACCGCATCACTCGGCGAATATTTCTCCAGCGCGGAACCAATGGCCCTGATTTCACCTTTGCTACCAACCTCCACAACGTAAGGTGTGACGCGACTACTGGAAGACAGCGTAATCAGGGCAAAAACAAGGGCCGTGGTCAGTCCGAGACAGAGGAAGGCCATCAATCGCCAGTTCCGGGCCTGCATCAAAGCTGATCCCATACGCCTATCCCACAGCTCACTGGCCTTTTGGAAAGGGGTTTCTATTGTGCCAGCATCTCCATAGCTCTGGCGTTGCCGTTTAAATATCTTCATAATTTCATCCTATTCATTGTTGGAATTAAGAGAGGGATTAGCTGACGCACCCGGACGATCACCATCTTTCATGGCATGCAGGGACGCCGAGCCTGCAGACTTCACCCTTTGCATCCGCTGCATTCGTTTCGCCCAGTCGGGCATGTTATTTGGTGAAGGAGAAGAGGCTGAACCAGAAGAATTACCCCCTGTGGTTTCCCAAGCTCTTTTTTGACCTTCTGAGAATTTATCTTTCACTGCGTTAAGCGGGGCCGAGGCTTTCTCTTTTAAGGAAGTGGCAAAAGACTGGCCTGCACCCTTGACTCCTGACGCCATGCCACCTGTTGCAGATTTGGCCCCAGAGGTTGCTTTCGACAGATTATAAGCTCCACTTGCCTGCCCTGCGACTTTCGCTCCGGCACTGACGGCTCCTGTGGCGAAACTTGCAGCACCTCTTGCCGCCATGGCTCCTGCCCCGGCACCAACGGCCACAGCGGCGACACCTGCCGCAGCAGTACCAACCGCTGCCCCAGCACCCAGTTGCGGTGCGCCGCTCACAAGCCCAGCCGCAATGGCGGGGGCAAAGATACTGAGACCCAGTAAAGACAATGCACCCAAGACAAGGGACATGGCATTCTTTAGGGTTGCTTCTGTGCCACTCATGGCAGCCGCGAAGTCACCAAAAATCAGTGACCCTATACCAATGATAATCGCAAGCGCCATAACTTTGATCCCGCTGGAGACCACACCACCTAAAACACGCTCTGCAAGGAAAGAGGTTTTATTCCACAGCGCAAATGGGATCAGGACGAACCCCGCCAATGTCGTGATCTTGAACTCAAGAATCGTGATAAAAAGTTGGATTGCCAAAATAAAGAACGCTAAGACCACCAATATCCATGCAAAGAGCAAAACGATGATCAGAATGAAGTTTTCAAAGAAAGCAACAGGCCCCAACAGATCACCGATCTGAGCGATGATTGGAAAGCCCGCATCAAACCCTGTGGCGGCGATACGTCCGGGCTGTAAAAGTTCCTCTGCGGTGACACTTGATCCCGTCGCTTTAAGCCCCAACCCTGCAAAGCTGTTAAAAATGACATTGCTCAGGAACTGAAAGTTATTAATGATCAGCGCAAAGAATCCTACATAGAGGATTTTCTTGACCAATGATGACAGGATATTCCTGTTTTCATCAAAAGCCCAGAAGAGGCCTGCAAGCGTAATATCAATCACGATCAGGGCACTGGCGAGCCATGCCACTTCACCAGAGAGCAAACCAAAACCGCTATCAATATAGCTGCTGAAGACATTGAAGAACCTGTCAATGATGGAGATATCATCCATATTATATCTCCCCTAGTTTATCGTGATAGGAATAGGG
>JAESRB010000075.1 GCA_016764855.1 Emcibacter sp. | reverse complement strand
TTTTCGCGCAGTTGGACAGGCCGTTAAAAATGGACGAGTTGTTTCAGGTGGTTCTACCTTGACCATGCAGGTGGCTCGGTTGCTGGAGCCGCGCAAGCGCACTTGGCAGAGCAAACTGATTGAAATGGCGCGCGCAACGCAGATTGAGGAAAAATATTCAAAATCTGAAATTCTGGAGCTTTACCTGACCTTGGCACCTTATGGCGGTGCATTAGAGGGCGTGCGGGCGGCCAGTTGGCATTATTTCGGCCGCGAGCCTGTGGATTTAACATGGGGTGAGGCCGCATTGTTGACCGTTTTACCGCAAAGCCCGACCCGATTTCGTCCTGACCGTCACCCAAATGTTGCGGCCCTTGCACGGGACAAGGTGCTGACACGGGTTCAATCTTATCTGAATATCAGCGCGGATGACTTGGCGGCAAATAAGGGTTTTCGATTACGTCTTATGGATAAGGCAAAACAATTGCCGCCAGCCTTACACCTTGGCTTCAGGTTAAGGAGTCGAAAGAATAAATATGATACGGTGGTGACATCGTTAGCTAAGTCTTATCAGGCAGGGGCGACCGCGCTTTTGGCACAGGCGGTGGCACAATTGCCGCCTGGTATGTCGGCGGCGGCAGTGATTGTGGATAAATGGCAGGGCGAAACAATCGCCTATGTGGGGTCACCGGATTATTTTGACGTGGACCGGGCCGGGGCTGTGGATATGGTAACGGCCGTACGCTCCCCCGGTTCCACTTTAAAGCCGTTTATTTATGGTATGGGGTTCGATGATGGTTTTTTGCATCCGTTGACCTTGATCCGGGATGAGAAGGTCAGGTTCGGGGATTATGCCCCGAATAACTTCCGCGATCATTTCAACGGCGAGGTTTCCATTGAATATGCTCTACGTCATTCGCTTAATATTCCTGCGGTTAAGGTGTTGTCCCGTGTGGGAGCCGAACGTTTTGCCGCCAAGCTGGCCTTGGCCGGTGTACCGTTGACGATACCGGGAGATCAGGAGGCCGGGCTTGCTCTGGCCTTAGGCGGGGCGGGTATTTCCCTTGAAGATCTGGTCAGATTGTATGGTGGATTGGCGCGGGATGGGGCGATACGTCCGGCTAAAACCATTCTGGGGGATATGCAGAGGCCTCAGAATTTGGCCAAACCTTTGCTCACTGCCACTGCGGGGGCTTATTTGCAGAAAATATTAAAGAATGTGGCGCCGCCTGTGGATATTTTACCTGCGGAAATCCGCCGGAAAGGACGTTCGATTGCGTTCAAAACCGGAACCAGTTGGGGGTTTCGGGATGCTTTGGCCATTGGTTTTGATGACCGTTGGATCATTGGGGTTTGGGTGGGGAAGCCGGATGGTACGCCTAATCCTGGGCATTATGGGGCGCGGACCGCTGCACCGATCCTTTTTGACTTATTTGCCATGATGCCGGGGAATAAGCCTGACGATTTAGCACCGGAAATCAGGAGAAGGGGGATGCAAACGGCAGGAGAGGTTAAAACAGATTGGCGTTTAAAGAATCTTAGTCCCCTTCAGCGGCATTTTGACCGACCGCCATTGAAAGATCAGGCTGTTGCCCTGCCACCAACATTGCATTTCCCTGTGCCGAACAGTGCCATAAAGCGGCCCAAAGCACATCGACCAATTTTTGTAGAGGCTACAGGCGGGGCCGGGGTATTATCGCTCTTGGTCAATGGTCAACCAGCGCGTAAGTTCGACCGACAGGGGCATATATGGTGGCAGCCAGACGGCGTGGGTTTTCATCAACTTGTCATTGTTGATGAGGCCGGTCAGAGTGTCAAGGCAACGGTGCGGATTCTGCCTTGAATTTTTAGAAATGAGTTTTTCAATAATGAATTTCTCAATGAGGCACTTTTAAAAGATATTGGTTCGCCGTTCAAATATTGAGATCAATATTCTCAGCCTTGATATCAATACCATTTTGTTTCAAGCCTTTCAGCCATAGGCCAATTTCAGATATGTCATGAGGCGCAGGTTGGACACCGGGGGCTAATCGATCCTCCATTAAAGCGTTAACGGCTTCCGTTACAGTAAGGGAGACCGTTTTGGCCATGGCCGATTGCCAACCGGCACCGACAGTATCCAATGAAAGGGACGCGGACCATATCTCGCCAGTCTTTGACGTGGATGTGAGCGCCACATGAAGGACAACGCGGTCTTGTTCCCCTTCATCATATTGGTGGTCTTGCCACAATTTGTCGGATAATTCTCTGACGTCCTCTGGTCCTGCTGTATCTAGGGTGGTGAAAATCCGTTGCCATGCTTTTTTCCAACCGGATAATCGTAAGGTGCCCCGAATAAAGGTGCGAAGGTTACTTTCTGCTTTCAGGCCGTATTCTGGAATATAGGGTAGGCTATTACGGTTGGCATAGACCTCAAAACTCTCGCCGTTCAAGGATAATTCCGTGACATCATCCCATGCTTTTTCCACCGTATGCTGCTGCCCGTCCTTGATCATTATGGCCGGATTTCCAAGGGCAGTTAAAACGCCCAATGGTGTCCAGCTGAATTTATAGGTAAATGCCGTTGGTTCAACGGGAATGCCGCCGCAATAGGATACGAAATCAATGATATTTCCTTGTCCCAAAACACCTGCAGTGCGGGCAGCATTAATCAATACATGTGTCATAAGGTGGTCAATGCCGGGGTCAAGGCCGACTTCATTGATGATGGAAAGGCCTTTTGCCGTTGCTTCTGAATTGAGCGCAGTCATTTCTTTGGAGAGATAACTGGAGGTTGCCATATGGCATTTTGCCTTCAGAGCAATTTTTGCCATCTGTACGTGAAAGGCCGCAGGTAGCATGGAAATAATAATGTCCCCGGGATTAAGGGCCAAACAAAATTCGGTTTTTGACGTCGTGTCGTCAAGGTTTAAAGAACGGATATGTAGTTGAATATTATGGGGGATATGCGTTTTTAAAGCTTCTATTCGGTGGTGGGTTATATCCCAAACGGTGATCTGGCCCCATTTTTTTGCCAGGGCGATAATGCCGGGGCCTGAGGCTAAACCGGCACCTATCCAATGAATAGCAGGGTGTGAGGGCATATAGTGTCTTTCCAGTTTTTATTATTATTTAACGGCATGAAGGTCACATTTTATTTTAGAATTAAGTCTTTGCCAGTATTTACTTTCACTTTCCATGAGAGTCAGGGCTTTGTTGAAGCAATCTCTGGCCGCAGACCATACGGGGTCCTTGTCCCGGTTTTTTAAAGTCATTAGATGAGGGAGAAGCAGTTCGGAAAATTCTTCACTGGCTTCTCTTGGCAAGAGAGAGGGAAGGTTATCAATGGCAATGATATCAAGTGTTTTGTCCCTATCAATTCCCTTTATCGTTATATAGGGGTCGTCCCATGTGGTGGTATCATGATATAGTGGGATAGGATTGAAACTGCTGAAAGGATCACAGGATACATCGGCAACCACAGAAAGACGGGTATCTGATATAAGATCCTGATGTCTTAGGAAGGCCGGGATATTTTCGGTGATAAAGGTGCAGTTAATCATAATATCATGGTCTAGCAAGGCTGTACGATCAATATTCTTGGTATGCTCACGTCCCCAACAAGTGATCTGTGCACCATATTGTTTCAGAATTTCTATGGCACCTTTGCCACTGCGTCCATTGGCGCCAATGATCAGAACTTTTGGTTTTTTACCAGAAATATTAGTTTGTGTGATGGTTTTATTTAACAAGTTGGCATTGTTAAAAGGCAGGAGGCTGTGATCCAGATAACGGGCCTGTTCAGATTGCTTGTTATTCCAATGGATGAGAGCAAGGGCTGCGCCCATATATCCAGCCCAGAAACCAAAGGCGACAACGCGGCGGTTATCTTGGTCAGTCATATATTCGATATCCAGAAGCTCTCCCTTGCCTGCTTTAAAACGGGATAGTAGTTTTTGCCAATCTTTTTGTTCTCTATAGGCGTGGGCAAAATAGACATGGGTATTTTGCAGGTGCTCAGGCATCGTTGGTAATTCTTTTAAACCTAGAATAACCGCATTTTTTGGTGCATTTACCCATGTTTCACTATCCACCATGTGGCAGCCTGCTGCCGCATAGGCGCTATCTGCTATGATGCGTTTTCTGGACCGCTCTACGACGATAGTATAGCCTGCGTTTATTAATGCCTTTGCACCGTCAGGCAAAAGAGGCGACCGCCGTTCTGTTGTACGATGCTCATTTCGCAGCCAAATCACATTTTTTGTCAAAATTGAGTTTTTCACTATAGCTATCCTGGATATTATTATGCCTTGAATAGCTTCATTGTAACTTTAAAAAATAACGGATGTAATCATACGAATTGTATTAAATACCGTTATTTTGCTTATAATTAGAGGCATATTTTATACATACGGTCGGAGGATGCGCTGCTGAAACTATATGTTGGGTGGGTATTGGTGGGGTAAAATTGCGATAGGCAATTTACTGCGTACCCTTATAAGTTATATTAGTACTTTTGGTATATGCCAAATATTTTATATATCAATATTTGGCCTATGACATTTCATATTTAACTATTCTGTAATGTTTTGTGCCATATGTTTCATCTGACTGCGGTTGTTCTATTGTGTAAATGGTAAGAAAATACAATGGATTGTTGTAGGTCAAGTACAGCTAAATAAAAATAATATACGCTATGGTTTGGTCTTGGTTATTAAAGTTGAAGTATAGAAAACTTGCGTGTTGGATATATTGAGGACTTCCTAAGTGTAGATATTTTGGGTTTTTGTGTATTAGCTTAGGAGGCGAGTGCCTGAAATTCGAAGTAAATTCAGGGTAAGGCTCGGGGTGAAGTATGGATAACCACACTTTGGTAAGTGGACAAGGCATAGATATATTAGCGGAGATTATAAATCTTTCGGTTGATGCTATTATTTCGTTAGATAAAGATCAGAATATTGTTCTGTTTAATGCCGCAGCCGAAAAGATATTTGGGTATAAAGTTAGTGAGGTCTTGGGAGAGCCCTTGAATATGCTTTTGCCAGAATCAGTACGTTCCGTTCACCGGGGCTTGGTTTCTGGTTATGATGAAACTGGTGGCCCGTCGCGGCGTATGGGACAGCTAACGGAGCTTTATGGTGTTGCAAAGTCAGGTGAATTTATACCGCTTGATATCTCAATACAAAAGCACCCGGAGGGGAGTTCTTGCCGCTATACGGCAATTTGTCGCGATATTAGTCATCGGTTGGAACGGGAAAAGAAGATCCGGGAAAACGAAGAAAAATTCAGGATGCTGTTCAATACATCTCATCATATGACGATACTTATGAATGAAGAGGGGGCTGTCATGGAGTTTAATGACACGGTGAACCGGATTTTACAGGTGAAAGCGGAAAAATATATTGGCAAGAAAATTTGGGATTGTGAATTTTGGGCCAATGAAAAAGACTTTTCCCTTATGGAAGTTGCCGTACAAAAGATAAAAATAGGAGAAGAAATTTCTTTTATCGCCAATGCTGTTGGGGAAAATAATCGAAAAATAATTCTGGAAATCTCTCTTAAAAAAATCCAGATTGAGCATAATAAAACAGCCCTGATTATTATTGAGGCTAAGGATATTACGGAAGCTGTCCGGTCTAATAAAGAACTTGTGGAAAGCAAAGCGAGATTGGCGCGGGCACAAAAAATTGCGCATATTGGTAACTTTGAATGGACGATTGTATCCAATGTGCTGATTTGGTCCGAGGAAGCTTATAGGATTTTTAATCTTGCGCCGAATGGGATTGATTCAACTTATGAAAGCTTTTTGGCAAGAGTACATCCCGATGACAGGGAGCATGTAGAAATGACTCTTGTTGCCGCTCTGAAAGGGGAAAGTCCCTATAAAGTATCTCATCGCATTATTTTAGATGATGGTACAGTGAAGGTGGCCGAACAGATAGGTGAGATACTGAGAACGCAAGACGGTAAGGCGGTTCGTATGTATGGCACTACTCAGGATATTACGGAACGGTGGAACCGGGAACAGGAATTAATTCAGGCTAGGCGGCGTGCAGAAGAATCCGATATGGCAAAGGCACAGTTCCTGTCCGTTGTAAGTCATGAACACAGGACACCTTTAAATGCGATCATAGGCTTTAGTGCCATGATCGCAACGGAAAAACTGGGTGAGATTAATATTCCGGCATATCGGGATTATGCCGTTGATATTAGTGCTAGTGGTAAAGATTTATTAGGATTAATCCAAAATATCCTACAGGTAACGAATTATGAGTTGGGGGCTGTTAAATATAAACCTCAATATTTAACGGCTCAGTCTCTTCTGGATAATAGCTTGTCTATTATATCAAACCGGGCCAACGAAAAGAATATCAATATTGAAACCAGCGTTGGTACAGGCATAGACAGATTATTTCTCGATCCGGAGTTGACGCAGCAAATTCTGGTTCACCTTGTTGATAATGCCATAAAATTTTCGGAAGAAGGCGGTATTATTGAGGTTAATTTATATGTAAAGAATGGCGATTTTGTTATTGATGTGGTGGATCGTGGTGTGGGTCTTGAAGATGCCGCCGAAATTTTTGATCTCTTTGTACAAAAGAATATGAACCCAGGGCGCGTGTATGGAGGTGTCGGATTAGGATTGACGATTGTTAAGAATTTAACTGAACTTCAGGGAGGTTGGGTTCAGGTAGATAGTAAACTTGGGAAAGGAAGTGTTTTTTCCGTTTATTTCTCATGTGTTAAAAGTGAAGCAGTACCAATATTAGAGATGGGTCAAATGGCTTAGGCAAGAAGTCGCTAGGCCATATATTTTATTGACCAGTTTTTGTGAGAGTTCTACTTTGTGTAAAAAAAAGGGCAAGTAAAAATGCGCGTATTAATTGTAGATCAATTTGACATTTGTAGAGAAGGCATGAAGGCCATTCTTTTGCAAATGGATAAAAACTGTAAGTTCCTGGAAGCCGATACACTTGATGAAAGTGTAGCGCTTGCGGGGGATGTCAATTTCAATCTGATAATCATCGATTTGGATGTTCCGGAAACTGGTGGCCTTGGTATGCTGGATAGGATCAAAAAGTCTAACTTGAAGGGTAATATTGTACTTTTCTCCATGACTGAAGATTATAAAGTCATGCGCATGGCTTTTGAAATGGGGATCAGTGCTTTCATTAGAGAGCAAACGAAAAAAGAGATCACCATATCTGTTCTGCAAATTGTTCTTGCAGGGGGGCGTTATTTCTCACCCGAAGTTATTGGGGGCCGGCCAGAGCATGAGGTGCAAGGGCCGACAAGCCGTTTCCTAATTTCATCTGCAGGCAAACCCATTCTGTCAAATCGACAGCTTGATGTATTGAAACTGTTAGCAGAAGGTAAGCCAAACAAGGTCATAGCACGGGAACTTGGTATCGCGACGGGGACGGTTAAAGTCCATATCGCCGGGATATTAAAATCGTTGAAAGCGACAAACAGAACCCAGGCTGTCAGTATTGCCAACCATATCAATATTCTGTAAATCTTGTGCAGATTTAATTTTTCTGTGCCTTGTTCTGAATAGCTGTGCACATATCATGTAATAATTCATTGATTACAGCCTGAGATTTTTGCATTTCTGCATAGGATCTCAGGCCAATGAATTGTATGAGAATGTAGCGTGCTAAGGATATGGTGTCGCAGTTATCATTAATCTGACCACCTGCTTTGGCCCGGTCAAGTTCAGTGATAATAAGACACTCAAAACCCGAAATCATGTGGCCGGATTTTTCTTTTAAGGCCTCATGATCAGGATTGATATCGGCAAGTGTTTTTGTCAGCATACAGACAGAAGGAATATCCTGATCAAACAGGATATGCCGTATGAAATTCTCCAGCCCTTCCATGAAAGTGTCGGCATTTTTCATATAATATTGGAAGTCGTGAAATATATTGGCTGCATAAAGGTCCATCGATTCTCTATAGAGTTGTTCTTTATTCCCGAAATTAGCGTAGATGCTGCCGGGACGCATATCCAGACATTCTCCTAGATCACGCATGGATGTGCCAGAGAAGCCGTTTCTCCAAAATAAATTCATTGCCTTTTCAACAGATTCGGTTCTGTCGTAACGCTGTTGTCTACCCATAGGAAGTTACTTTCATATTTTTAGAATATTATACTTGAGCATTCGTTCAAAATAAAGTATATATTTTTGAACGATCGATCATTTATGGATTTTTCTCAAATATTAAGGATATTCACTATGACGAATTTTACGTTACACACACCGGAAACGGCACCTGAAGACACTTTGCCATTATTTGAAAATTCACAAAAAGCATTTGGAATGATCCCGAATTTGCATGCGGTAATGGGAGAGTCTCCTCGTCTTTTGGAGGCTTATCAACTTGTTCATGGCCTGTTTATGAAAACGTCGTTATCTGCGGATGAGCAAACTGTCGTGTGGCAGACCATCAACGTGGAACATGAATGTCATTATTGTGTGCCGGCCCATACGGCGGTTGCCAATATGATGGGTGTTAGTGAAGATATTTCCAATGCGTTGCGTGATAAGACCGCTTTGCCAGAAAAATTAGAGGTTTTGAGGGGGTTTACCCTAAAAATGTTGCGTCAGAGAGGGCAGGTCGGTGAGGCCGATGTTACGGAATTTCTGGAAGCGGGTTATACAAGACAAAATATTCTGGAAGTCATATTGGGTTTATCTCAAAAAGTAATGAGTAATTATGTTAATCATGTTGCGGAAACACCGGTGGATGTTCGGTTTCAGGCCTATGACTGGTCGCCCAAAACGGCCTAATTACAGATTCTTTGGGGTATGACTATTAGGGGGTATGCGTTTTAAAACTGTCTGATCCCCTAAATGTATTTGGGCTGAGCGTAGCTGCCAGGATGATGCGCTGGAGGGGCCGCGTTGGTACATCCCGGAATAAACCACTTGAGGGTGAATTAGGACTGACGGTGGCCTGTGCGGATGTTTGTGTGTTTTTTATAATATGCTGTGCCCATATCAAATTCCGAAGTATCGAATTTTGGAGCTTTGACAAGCTCTTCGGGTTTTCCTGTTAAGAAACTTTGCGAGAAGTCTACGCCCATAGTGGTTAAGACCTCTAAGGTTTCTTTGTCGGGTATGCCTTCGGCGATGATGGACTTTCCCTTTGATTTGCCGATATCAATGATCAATTGTACGAAACGGCGTGTTTCGGAATTCTCAAGTATTTCCTCGGTATAGAGGCGGTCAATCTTGTAATAATCAACGGGAAAATGGCTTAGATTATGAAAATTACTTGACCCAATACCAATATCGTCAAGAGCCAGTTTGAAACCGAAGTCTTTCAATTTTTCCATGGTTCGTATGGCTTTTGGAATATTTTGATTGGCAATAGTCTCTGTTATTTCCAGAACAATCTTATCCTTGGGAATGCTATATTTTGATACAAGACCCTTGATTAATCCTGCAAACCTTGGACTGGTAAAGGAAGAGCCGGTTAAATTTATTGATATGGTATCGATGCCTTTGGGGTCGCTTTCCGATATCCGGTGAAAATTCTGACAGAGAAGATTAATGACATAGAGATCAATGTCTTGTGAAATTTTATTAAAGTTGGCATATTCCAATATTTGTCTGGGCAGATTGATCTCTGTCGCTGTCAGATAATGACGGAGTAGGATCTCATATTTACTCTTTTGTGGCGCATTGTTGAGGGACACGATAGGTTGGGCATAAAGTCCAAGCTCTGCATCATCCAATGCATGCCGGACAAGGCGTAAGCCAATTCTTTTCTTACGATATTTATCGAAATCCGAACTGTCCTTTGCCACATACCAATAGGCCCGGCCCGATGAGAGAAAGGCTTTTTGAATGGCAAATTCGAGCCGGGAAAAACTTTCCCCCGGATGGCCACAAAGTGGGGTAATGCCAACCAGAAATTTAGGTAGGTAAACAGTGTCATTAATCTTGATTAGGTGGGGAGAATTTTCATCAATGAAGTGATGGAGGCGGGTTTCATGGTCTTCATAATTGCCTGTAAGAATAATCATGAAGGCATTGAAAGATACTTTCACGACCATACCATCATCAAAATTTTGTTGTATGATACGCTCAATCCTTTTGATCATGGTATTTTCCGCTGAAAGGCCATTTTTTTCATTTAACCGGATAACTTCCGAGGCGGGGTTGATCTGAACTTTAATTAATAGATGAGGGCCGCCGCTATCCTGCATGGCGTGAAATAAGTTTGAAAAGGATGAAATATCAGAGATATGAGCAATCTCCGGTCCATCAGAAGGTAAAGTTTCTTGGTCGCTGCCTAACATTTCCTGATATTTATATTCGGCATGGATGCGGACGGTAGCCTGGATTAGCAAAGGAATGAGAAAGGGAATAAAAAATCCCCAGATATAGTTTTTTGTTAGGAGAACAGCACCGCCAATGAGAGCAATACCGATATATGTTGCTGGATTTTTTAAAGTTTTAAAGGCACCTGTTTTGATAGATCGACTTAAAGAACCGGCTGAATGAGGTGCAGTATCAGGCATATTAATCCTTATTACTCTGTTGTTTAGGTTACAATCAGTCGGATAATAATGAAGGTAACATCTCCTCAGGTCAATATCATTAATATATAAATATTTCAGTTAATGCGTTGCCTATTGTTGAATTCTGTTGGTTAATTTTAACATTGTTTCCAAGGTGATGGAATCCAACGTTGCGATGGCGATATCGTCGATTTCTCCCAATACCACTGCCAGAGAAGCCCCAAATTCAGTCTTGTCCCCCGGTTCAGAGGTTCCGGAATCATGGAGGGTGATAGGTTCGAATATTTCGACTATATCTTTTAAGGTTGTGCAGCGGATATTTCCGCAAAAACGCTAACCGCCACCAGCGCCGCGCACGGCCTCAACCATTCTGGTCCTGCCAAGGTCGCGTAATACTTTTGCCAGGTGGTTAAGCGAAACATCAAATTTTGCCGCAATATCAGATGCGGATAATTGCGTGTCGGGGTGCGACGCCAGTTCAAGAATAGAATAAAGCGCAAGACGGCTTGATCTTTGTAATTTCACGGCGCATCACCCGTGAGTTCAAGGTCAGATAATGTCTCGGAGGAGAGCATCCCAAGTAGACGCTGAAACATATGTCGTCTCGTTCTGTTGTGGCAGGAGAGTCACACCGCGGATGCGGAGCTCGCA